>DHWM01000116.1:24185-28595 GCA_002413185.1 Actinobacteria bacterium UBA5182 | reverse complement strand
ATGGCCTCGGCGATCTGCTCGCCGATCTCGTCGTCGGCCGCGGAGATGGCGGCGACGTGGGAGATGTCGTCCTTCTCCTCGATGTCCTTGGCCTGGTTCTTGATGGCCTCGACGGCGCGGTCGACGGCCATCTCGATCCCGCGCTTCAGGGCCATCGGGTTGGCGCCGGCGGCCACGTTGCGAAGCCCCTCCTTCACCATGGCCTGCGCCAGAACGGTGGCCGTCGTGGTGCCGTCACCGGCCACGTCGTCGGTCTTCTTCGCCACTTCCTTGACCAGCTCGGCCCCGATGTTCTCCTGCGGGTCCTCGAGCTCGATCTCCTTGGCGATCGACACCCCGTCGTTGGTGATGGTGGGAGCGCCCCACTTCTTCTCCAGGACGACGTTCCGGCCCTTGGGCCCCAGGGTGATCTTGACCGCGTTGGCCAGCTTGTCCATCCCCTTCTCCAGGGCGGACCGAGCCTCGGTATTGAACGTGATGAGCTTGGCTGCCATTCGACCTCCTTGTCGATTTGCCTGCTGCTGTCGCTTGCGAACCTATAAGTAGAATGCTAGCACTCTGGCGGGGTGAGTGCTAATGACGCAAGGAGCCGCGCTTATTCACGGTCGTCAGAGGTATCGCTGTCGACGGTGCCGGCATCTGCCAAGTACTGCAGGAGATCCGAACCATGATTCGTTGGTGCCCAAGAGCTCGGCACGACTTCGTGGCCTCCCCCTTTGGGCTGAATCAGCCGGTCTGCCTCAAGCCTGGCAATCACGCCAAAAAGGGTCCCGGCGACGTCCCTGGAAAGAAATCCTGTAGCTGGGTGAAATGAACAGAGGACTGCGCGGGAGCCGGCTGACCGGGCCGTTGCATCGTAAGCCGGTCCAAGAGCTCAAGAAGGGACGCCATCACCACACCACTTCGACCGGGTATCGCGCCACGTCCTGGTCCGAGCTGATGATCGCCAGGCCCTCGCTTCTCGCTTGGGCGATGAGCATCCGATCGAACGGGTCGCGATGATGGTCCGGCAAATCGGCGACCGCGAGCGCGTGGCGGAGGTGCATGGGGAGGACCGTGAAGGAGTTCGCCTGGAGGTGCTCTGAGACGAATGAGGTCGGGTCGGGCGCCACCTGAAGCCGGCCCAGGGCCGCCTTCAGCACGATTTCCCATGCGCTCACCACACTGAACAGGATCTCGTCGGGGCCAGCTCCAATCACGTCACGTGCTCGGGGCGACAGGCGCTCGTCATCACTCACCCACCACAGGAAGACGTGTGTGTCCAGAAGCGCCCTCATCCTTCGAAGGCGCGACGAATCTCCTCAGGGAGTGGATCGTCGAAGTCCGGGCCGATCACGATCTGGCCGCGAGCGGATCCCGGCATTCGTCGTCCGCGCGAACCTTCTACGGGGACCAGACGCGCGACGGGGCGCCCCGCTTTCGCGATCGTAACCTCCTCGCCCTTGGCGACGCGGTCTAGCAATTTCGAGAAGTGAGTCTTCGCCTCGTGCACGTTCACGGTTGTCATGAACCACAGTATGGACTTAGTCCAGGACTTAGTCAATGTCGCCTCGCGAAGGAACGCGGAAGGACGCTTCACCAACCTCCGGGGAAGGATGAGGTCCATAGCCAGCAAGTGGTTCAGCGCCGTCATCGGTTCCGCGGACCCGGTGAAGGTGTCGGACTTCTGGGCGGAGGCCCTCGATTACCAGGTCGTGTTCTCCTCGCCCGACGAGGTGGCGATGACCAAGGACGAGCACAGCTGGCCGGGCCTGGTCTTCGTGCCCGTTCCGGAGGGAAAGCAGGTCAAGAACAGGTTGCACATCGACCTCAACCCCGACGATCAGGCAGCCGAATTCGACCGCTTCATCGCGCTCGGCGCCACACGGGTCGACATCGGCCAGGGCGAGGTGCGATGGGTGGTCCTGGCCGGCCCGGAGGGCAACGAGTTCTGCGTGCTCTCGCCCCACCCGGAACAGGAGTAGCGATCGACTTCGAAGCCAGCTACTTGACCGGGACGCGGCCGGTGACCGTCGTGCCGCGGCCAGGGGAGGAATCGACGCTCACGTCGCCGCCCAGAGCGGCCAGCCTGTCGGCCATGCCCTGGACGCCCGTCCCCATCGACGTCGTCAGAGGATCGAAGCCTGCGCCGTCGTCGATCACCTCGAACCGCAGCCCGCCGTCCTCCTCGCGCAGCCGCACGCACGCGGTCGAGGCGTTGGCGTACTTGGCCACGTTCTGCAGCGCCTCCAGAACGGAGAAGTACACCGCCGCCTCCACGTCCTGCGAGTAGCGACCGACCCCGTCGGCGTCGACCGTCACCGGCACGACGGCCTTGCGGGCCTGCGCGCTCAGCGCGGCGGGAAGGCCCGCGTCCGCCAGCAGCGGTGGGTAGATCCCACGGGCCAGGTCGCGGAGATCCTCCAGGGCTTCCTGGGTCTCGCGTTCGGTCTGCTCCAACACCTCGTCAGCCTTCTCCGGCGCGGTCGGTACGAGACGTCGGACCAGCCCCAGCTTCACCCGCAGCGACACCAATTGCTGCTGGGCACCGTCGTGGAGGTTGCGCTCCAGTCGCCTTCGAGCCTCGTCGGCCGCGGCCACGATGCGCTGGCGGGAGCTCCGAAGGTCCTCGATCAGCCGAACGTTTCGAAGGACCAGCCCTGCCTGGGCGGCGACGTCGCGAACCAGGCGCTCCCCGACCGGGGTCAGCGGTTCGCGGGGCGAGGAGGTCACACGCAGGGCGCCAAGCCGGTCGCCCTGGTGCTCCACGACGAAGGCGCGGGTCCTCCCATCGTGCTCGAACACCTCCGCCGGGTCGTGGCGATCCGCCGCGGAGCCCTCGTCGTCGGCCGGCCAGGCCGCCTCCCGCCGAAGGGTTCCGTCCAACTGGAGCCACACCTCGGCTCGTTGGGCCCCGGTCGCCTCCACCAGCATCCTGGCCATCCGCGGCAGCACGTCCTCGGTGGAGTACGTCCCGGCCATGCGCTCGGAGAACTCGGACAGGACCTCGTACGGCGTGGCCCGCCTCCCGTACACCAGGCGGTCGGCGAACCGCTGCGCTCTGGTTCGGAGGGGCTGCAGGGCCACGGCCGCCGCCACCGCTGCGCCGAATGTCAGCTCCGAGTTGCCCCGCCCGCCGATCGCGGCACCGACCCCCAGGACGATGGCGGCGTAGATGGCCGTGAACACCGCAACCAGCACGCCGAACACCACCGTTCGCTTGACCACGATGTCGAGCTCGTACAGGCGGTACTTCAGGACGGCGACCGTGCAGGCCAATGGGATGCCCAACAGCACGATGGTGAAGGCCAGCCCGAACAGGAACGTGCCGAGCGCCGAGTCTCTGCCGTGCGTGGCAATGCCGTACCCGGCCATCACCAGGAGGGCCACGAAGAAGGACAGCCCGACGTACCCGAGCCAGGCCAGCTGCTGGCGGAGCTCCGCCGAACCTCCTCGCCGCCGCACGAACACCGAGACGACCGCAAGGATCGACGTCACCGCGGCGATGAGGCCCGTCACGCCCAGCAGGCCTCCATACCAGCCGTTCCGCGGAAAGATCCCGAATGGGTTCGGGTACGCAGCGTGGCCCGAGTCGAGCGCGTTGGTCAGGCCCCCCCTGATCGTGACCCCGCGCTGGAGCAGCTGGCCGAAGGAGCCGACCACGTTCACCCACAAGGCGCCCCAGAACACCGGCCGCCACCGCCGGGACCGCAACTTCCCGTCGGGGAACAGCAGTACGAGCAGGATGATCGGAGCCAGCATCAATACGCCGGTGACCTGCGTGAATGCCACCAACGGCTTGGCCGCAGGCAACGAGCCGGGCGCGGACACCAGCGCCCGGACCCCGTACTGCTCCAGAAACGCGTTGGTGGCGAGCGAGAGACCGATCACGCTCAGCAGCCACCCTATGGCGTTGCGGGGAACCCGGGTGGCCAGGAGCGTCCCCACTCCGGCGTAGATCAACACCGTGACGGCGACGATCGCGTACGCGGCGGTTTCGCCGCCGTGCATGACCCTCGCGTTGAACGGAAGGAGGATCAGAGCCGCGGCCAGCAGGGCGACGGCCACGCCTGCCATCGACCAGGCAATGACACGGCTCGCCCCACGCGCAGGGTTCGTGTTCACGCTCCTAGTCTCTCGGATGGCGAACCGAACGTGAAGGGTGCGAGCCTACGTGACTCCGGCCGGGCTGGCCTCCCCGAGGTGGGTGGTGTCTGCTTCAGGGTGATTCGAAACGGCCCTCGGGCGTGATCTCGAACCACGTCCGCGACAGCTCGCGCTCCCCGGCAGGTCGCTTCCTGAGGTCGAATACTTCCTGCACCCAAATGACGCCGTAGCGACCCGAGGCCAGCGGGAGAGTGCCGGTTGTCTCGAAGTCGTGGGGATACCGAACCTCCACCACTCCCGGCCGATCGGGATCCGCCTCCCGCA
>DHWM01000116.1:14041-23873 GCA_002413185.1 Actinobacteria bacterium UBA5182 | reverse complement strand
GCCTCCTTCGAGCGCACCACGTCGGGAAGCGACGCGACTCTCACCCGCACTCCGAAGAGACGAACGTCCACAGCGTCCCGGGCCAGGTCGGAGTAGCCACTCGTGCCTGCGGGAGTCTGGGAGATGTCGAGATCTCCGAAGTCGGTCGTGAGGTTGAGGAGCGCCATCCCGGACAGGAACGTGGCATCGTGATCGAACGGAAATCCGTCAGGATGGCCCTCCACGCGAATCCTGGCACTCAGCTCCGAGAGCGCGTCCGACAGCCTCGTCAGGTTCCGGGCGCTCCGTTCAGGTGTGATGTCGACATCCGTCGTGACATGAGCCGACCCGTGGATGGTAGCCGCGAGGCCCCCGATCAACACGTACTCGACGCCGTGCCGGTCGAGCACCAGCAATATCGCGGCCGGGTCGAAACGCGTGGTCATGTCAGCGGGGCCGCCTCTTCCTGACGAGCGATGGCGGAGAAGGCCAGCATCTTGGCGACCCGCTCCTCCGGATCCAGTCGAAGGTTCCCTTCCACGATGGTCATCTCATGGCTATCGTGAGCCACGAGTCTGAGATCGATATCGAATCCGCAGGCTCGGACCAGCCGGATGAGCCGCTCCAGGGTAGGCACCGTCCGGCCGCCTTCGATCCGCGCGATCGCCGACTGGGTGGTGCTGGTTCGGCCGGCCAGGTCGGCCTGGCTGAGTGCCGCCCGCCGCCTGGCCTCTCGAAGGAGCGAGCCACTGATCACGGCCTTGAGTATATCAGGAATGCGATGTTTACGATCGCATAGCCGATATATTTAAACTCTTCCTTTAGACACAAGTTCGGTTAGGCTCCCGAAAGGAGGCCCGCTGCCACCCTTTGCGGCCGTGGACACTACGGCGAGAATCAGTATTCGAACATGACCGCGACCACCGCTCGCCGCCTTGCGTGGATCCTGCTCGCCGTCGGCCTGCTCCTGGCCGGGGGGACGCTGTTCCTCGTCTCTCTCAACGCGCCCGTCGCCCGCGCCTTCGACGACTATCAGCCGATCGAGATCACCCTGGCCATCACGTTCTCCCTGGTCGGGGCCCTGGTGGCCTCCCGCCGACCCGCCAACAGGATGGGCTGGCTGTTCCTTGCTGCCGGCATCGACTCGGGGATCCTCGGGCTGACCCGTCAGTACTACACGAGGAGCATCACGGCCGGCCCCCTGCCCCTGGCGGTCTGGGCGGCGTGGCTCCAGAACTGGATCCTGTTCCTCCTCTTTCCCACGGGCCTCGCGCTGTTCCTGTTCCTCCTGTTCCCCAACGGCCACCTGCCGTCGCGGCGGTGGCGGATCCTTGCGTGGCTCGCCGGCGGCATGTCCCTCGTCCTCGCCGTCCTGATCATCCTCGACCCGGCGACCATCCAGCCTCGGGACGACCTTCGAGGGGTCGCCAACCCGACCGGAGTTGCGGCCTTCCACGGGTTCACCTCGGGGGCAGCCGGTGCCCCTCTGTTCCTCTTGGGCCTGTCCCTGCTGGTCGCCTCCGTCGTCGCCGTCGGGATCCGATTGCGGCGGGCCCGGGGCGAGGAGCGCCAGCAGCTCAAGTGGTTCGCCTACGCGGGTCTGACCACCGTGGTCTCGGTAGTCGGCGTAGTGCTGGCAAGCTTGGTCTTCCCGAACCTGCCGGGCGCGGTCTTCGACATTCCGACCATGCTCGGGTTCGGCATCGCCATCCCCGTCGCGTGCGGCGTCGCCATCTTCAAGTACGGGCTGTACGAGGTCGACATCGTCATTAGCAAGACCGTCGTCGTGGGCGTGCTGGCGGCGTTCATCACCGCGATCTACGTCGGCGTCGTCGTAGGGGTCGGCGCGTTGATCGGCTCGAAGTCGAACGTGGCCCTCTCCATCCTGGCCACCGCAATCGTGGCCGTGGCGTTCCAGCCGGCGCGGGATCGGGCCCGCCGGTTCGCCGACCGCGTCGTGTACGGGAAGCGGGCCACTCCATACGAGGTGCTGTCCGAGTTCTCCGAACGGATGGGCGGAACGTACGGGGTCGAGGACATCCTCCCCAGGATGGCCCGGGTGATGGCGGAGGGGACCGGAGCGCGGAGGGCCGAGGTCTGGCTCGCCGTCGGTTCGTCCATGCGGCTCGGCGGGTCGTGGCCGTCCCCGACGGCCGCATCGGCTGAGGACGCCGGGCCCACCGAGATCCCGAGGCCGCACGGCGACGGCGAACTGCCTGAGTTCCGCGACGCCACCCTGGCCACAGCGGTCCGCCACGACGGCGAACTGCTCGGCGCGCTAGTCCTGGAGAAGCCGCCCGCGGATCCGCTGACACCCGCGGAGCAGAAGCTGGTGCAGGACCTGGCCTCGCAGGCCGGACTGGTCCTTCGCAATGCCCGCCTCACCGCAGAGCTGGTGGCGAGGCTCCAGGAGCTCCAGGCCTCGCGGCAACGGGTCGTCGCGGCCGGTGACCAGGAGCGGCGCCGGATCGAACGCAACATCCACGACGGCGCCCAGCAGCAGCTCGTGGCGATGGCGCTGAAGCTTCGGCTGGCGAACGCGCTGGCCGAACGAGACCTGGAGAGGGCCCGTGGCATGATGGCCGAGCTCGAGACCGACATGACGCGGGCCCTGGACGACCTGCGTGATCTGGCCCGAGGGATCTATCCGCCGCTCCTCGCCGACCAGGGGCTCGTCGCCGCCATCAAGTCACAGGCCCGGAAGGCGCCTCTCGACGTCACCGTGGAGGCGAGCGACGTCGACCGCTACTCGCAGGACGCGGAGGCCGCGGTGTATTTCTGCGTGCTGGAGGCCCTCCAGAACGTGGCGAAGTACTCGGGCGCGACCCAGGCCCGGGTGCGGTTGCACGGTTCGCCGGATCACCTCGAGTTCGAGGTCGGCGACGACGGGCTCGGGTTCGATCCGGCGACGGCCCGGCGAGGCGCGGGCACGACAAACATGCACGACCGCCTGTCGGCGTTGGGAGGTGATCTCGACATCAGTTCGGCGCCGGGCCGGGGAACGACCGTGGTCGGTCGCGTTCCGGTGGGGGCGGAGCGTGCGACCGCCCGTTCAGAACCGCTCCTCGGCTCGGCCTAGCGGCCCAGGAAGAGAGGGGACTGCGGATGGTAGAGGACGAAGGGATCACGCCCGAGCTGCACCGGAGGCTGGCTGCGGCGCTGTTCAACGAGACCTGGGCCCTGCTGGACAAACCCGACCGAGCCATCGAGGAGGACGACCGCATGGTCCATGCCGCGCACGCGTCCAGATATCACTGGGGCGAGGTTGGCCCGCCCGTCAACCTCGCTCGGGGGGAGTGGCAGATCGCGCGGGTCTATTCGACGCTGGGGAGGGCCGAGCCCACCCTTCATCACGCGCAACGGTGCCTCGATCTCTGCACGCAGCATGCGCTGGGCGACTTCGATCTGGCGTGCGCCCACGAGGCGTTGGCCCGAGCCCACGGCGTCGCCGGCCACTCGGACCAGGCGACGCAACACCTCGCTCGGGCCCGGGAGATCGGTGAGGGCATCGAAGACGAGGAGGATCGCCGGATCCTGTCCACCGACCTCGCCGACCTCTCCGGCCCCTCGGACCTGTAGCCGGCCATGCCCGATACCCCCTTCTACGGAGAAGACCAGGCGGCCATCCACCACAGCGACTTCGGGAACCTGGCTCGAGACGCTGCGACCTTGCTGCTCTCCCTTCTCGGCGACGCCGGGCTTCGACACGGAACCGTGGTCGATCTCGGGTCGGGTTCGGGGATCCTGGCCAGGGTCGTGTGCGACGCCGGCTACCGCGTCAGGGGGGTCGACATCTCCTCCGACATGGTGAACCTCGCCTCGGAACATGCGCCGGCCGCGACCTTCCGATGCGGGTCGCTGCTCGACGCAGAGATTCCCCGCGCTGTGGCGGTCACGGCCCTGGGGGAGGCCCTGAACTACGCGACCGACCCGAGGGCCGGCCTGGAGGAGCTCGACCGGCAGGCGCGACGAGTGCGCCAGAGCCTGGAGCCCGGAGGCGTGTTCCTGTTCGACATCTCCTCGCCCGGATGGGACGGTCCGACCGGGGCCCGCCAGCAGTTCCACGACCGCGATTCCTGGACGCTGTACATGCGGGCGGAGGAGAGCCCGGACCGGACTCGGTCCGATCGATTCATCACGATCTTCCGGACGACTGGGCCCCACACCTCCCGGCGAAGCGATGAGCACCACGTGCTCCGTCTGTACGACCTGGAGGAGGTCCGGCAGATCCTTCGGCGCGTCGGATTCGACGTCGAAGTGCTCACCGACTATCCATCAGGGGCACCGAGGAAGGCTCTTCCGGACTGGAACGTGTTCGTGGCGAGGTTGCGACCGCAGCGAGAGGAACGACGCCGCTGACGGTCGTTCCCTTCCCGGGCTGCGAGTGCACCTCGAGCGTCCCACCGAGCACAGCCAGGCGATCGGCCATGCCCTGGAGGCCACTGCCGTAGCCGGTGGAGGTGGGGTCGAAGCCCACCCCGTCATCGGCCACGGTGAAGGTGAGGTGAGGACCCTTCTCGGCGAGCCGGATGATCGCTCCTGAGGCTTCGGCGTACTTCGAGACGTTCTGCAGGGCCTCCAGGCAGCAGAAGTACACGGCGGCCTCCTGGTCCTGGGGATGCCGGGACATGCCCTCCGCCTGCACGCTCACCGGGATGGGGGACTTGCGGGCCTGGGAGGAAAGGGCCGCCAGGAGCCCCTGGTCAGCCAGGAGGGGAGGGTAGATCCCTCTGGCCAGGTCCCGGAGGTCCTCCAGGGCCTGGGTGATCTCCCCTTCCGCCTGCTCCAGGAGGTCGTTGGTGCGGTGGGGGTCCTTGGCGGAGAGGGCTCTCGCCAGGCGGAGCTTCACCGCAAGCGCCACCAGCTGCTGCTGGGCCCCGTCGTGGATGTTCCGCTCCAGGCGTCTGCGCTCGGAGTCCTGGGCAGAGACGATCCGGATGCGGGACGCCCGGAGCTCCTCCAGGCGGCCCAGGAGCTCCTCGGTGAGTGCGACGTTTCGAAGGACCAGTCCCGCTCCTTGGGCCAGGTCAGAGGCGAGCTTCGACTCCGCGGGGGACAGGCGTTCCCCGGGGGCCTTGGTCAGGGCGAGGGCTCCCAGGAGCTCTCCCCGGTGATGAACTGCCAGGGACAGCGTCCCGGGGAGCTCCGGGAGTGATCCGTCGGTGAGGGGAAGGGCACCGGGAGGGGCGCCGTGCTCGGGCCAGGTGGCCTCGGGGCGGAGCTCGGCTCCCACCTTCAGCCACACGCTGGCCTCCTTGGCCCCGGTCCCCTCCGCCAGGATCCGGGCCATCCGGGGAAGGAGGTCCTCACTCGGGTAGGCACCGGCCATGCGGGAGCTGAACTCCGACAGGACCTCATACGGGGTGGCCCGGACCCCGTAGACCACCCGGTTGGCGAACCGCTGGACCCTCTCCCTGACCGGGCCGAACGCCACCGCCACCACCGCTGTCGCCAGGATGGACAGGCCCAGGTTGGGCTTGGACCCCTGTCCGATCACCGCTCCCAACCCCACCACGATGGCCACGTACACCGCGGTGATGAACCCGGCCAGGGCTCCGAACACCACCGTCTTGTTGATGACGACGTCGATGTCGTACAGGCGGTACTTGAGGATGGAGATGCCGATGGCGGCCACCAGGCTGAGCGGGCCCAGGATCCATGCGACGTTGCCCAGGGGCCCGCTGGACAGGACAAGAATGAGGACCGGCGCCATGATCCCCGCGTACGCGAACCACTTCAACTGCTGGCGTTCGTCACCTCGGCTCCGACGAAGGCGAACCACCAGTTGCGCGATCGACCCGACGATTCCAAACAACAGGCCCACCGTGAGGACGTGGACCAACGCGACCAGGATCGCCGGCGGCCGCTGGGCATACAGAGGGTTCCGGACGAAATCGAGATTGCTCTCGAACGTCGGCCCGCCGAATGCGGTGCTCAGCAGCTGCCCGGCAAAGCCGGCTCCCAGGGCCCATCCCACCGGGCGCCACCGGCGGGACAGAAGCCGCCCTCTCGGGAAGACAAGGATGATCACGACCAGGCCGACGACCAAGAAGACCTGCGCGACGCTCGAAAGCCACCCCGCCAAGCCGGTGCCGAACAATCGCCCCGATCGGCCCAGAACCGAGTACGTGGCGTACTCGCCGGTGGCGAACTGGACGCCGGCGAAGAGACCCAGCGCCAGGAGGATCTTCCCCAGCCGTTCCCCAGGCTTCCTCGCGCAGACCAGACCGCCCAGGAGGAGCAGCGGAGTGGCGACGACCGAGAGAGCAGCGAGGCCGGGATAGCCGGGCACCGGTTGTTCGACCGCAGCGAAGATCAGGCTCTCCCCGACCAGGCAGAGCCCGGCGATGGTGAGGGTCCAGACCAGAGCGCTCCGTGATCCTCGCCGGTCGTCTCCGGGGGCGCTCCCCTGAGATGGTTCCACAGCAGTCTGGGCCGAGCCGGGTGCTGGCACGGCTACGTCGCCGGCTGGAGCGCTCGAACGGGAAGCCGGCCTTCCACGGTGGTCCCGTGACCCGGCTCGGAATGCACCTCGAGCGTGCCACCCAGCGTGCCCAGCCGGTCGGCCATCCCCTGCATCCCCGTGCCCATGCTTCGCGCGGCGGGATCGAACCCGACGCCGTCGTCCCTCACGGTGAACCTCAGCTCGCCGCCGTTCGCTCGGAGCGCGACGGCCGCCCTGGTAGCCCGGGCGTACTTCGCCACGTTCTGCAGCGCCTCCAGCACGCAGAAGTACGCCGCGGCCTCGGCCGCCTCCGCGACGCGGGGGAGGTTCGGCGGCGCCTCCACCGTCACCGGCAGAGCGGCCCGCCCTGCCTGGACCCGGAGCGCCTCTGCCAGCCCCAGCTCCGTGAGCGCGGCCGGGACGACGCCCCGGGCCAGCTCGGCCAGGTCTTCCAGAGCCCGCCCGACGTCCGTCCGCAGCCCCCGCACCAGCTCCTCCGCCTTCTCGGGTTGTGCCGCCACCAGTTGGCGGGCCAGGTTGGTCTTCACCGAAAGCGCCACCAGCTGCTGTTGCGCCCCGTCGTGAATGTTGCGCTCCAAACGGCGACGAGCCGCGTCCTGGGCGGCGACGAGGCGGCGGCGAGACGCTCGGAGCTCCTCCAGCCGAGCACGGAGCTCCTCCCCCAGGCGAACGTTGTGCAGGACCAGTCCTGCCTGCGACGCGAGATCGCGGGCCAGCTGTTCCTCCGCCGGCCTCAGGCTTTCAGTCGCCGGCTTGGTCAGCGTGATCGCGCCCAGCAGATCGCCGCTGTGGCGGACTGGCAGGGTCAGCGTCGAATCTTCGAGTTCGGGAAGCGCATCCTGGTCGAACCGGGCCACAGGGACGGGAGTGGGTCCATCCGGCTCCGGCCATCGCGCTGCCACCCGGAAGTCGCCGGGCCCTGCCAGCCACACGGTGGTTCTCACGGCGCCGGTACCGTCGGCCAGCGTCCGGGCCATCCGCGGGAGGAGCTCCTCGGCCGGCAACGTTCCGGACACGCGGTCCGAGAACGCCGAGAGGACCTCGTACGGGGTCGAGCGCTTCCCGTACACCAGCCGGTTGGCGAACCGTTGCACCCGCACCCGCACGTACTGAAACGCCACGGCGACGACGGCGGTGGCGAGGATCGACAGGCCCAGGTTCGGCTTCGAGGTGCCATGGCCGATAGCGCTGCCGATCCCGACCACGATCCCGATGTAGACGGCGGTGATGAACGCCGCGAGCGCTCCGTACACCACCGTCTTGTTGATGACGACGTCCATGTCGTACAGGTGGAACCGCAAGATGGCGACGACGCACGCGGTCGGGATCCCGATGGCCACGATGGCGACGAAGCCAACGAAGAAGACCTCGTTCCAGACGGTCTCGCCGGCCACCATCGACCCGATCGACCAGATGGCCGCCGTCCCTCCCACGTAGGCGAGCCACCTGACCTGCTGGCGCTCCTCGCCTCTGGACCGTCGGTACCGGACGACGAGGGCGACAGCACATGCCAGGCCGGCCAGCACGGACCCCACACCGCTCACCGTGAGCAGGACCCCGACCAGGCCCTTGAGGGATTCGACGCCGGTCGGGTTGGGGACCTGGCCGTTCCCACCGCCCACCAGCCCCGGCTTGAGCGCGAAGCCGAGCACGCCGAGCAGAGGAGCCGCCACCATGGCCACGGCCACCGAACGCCACCTCCGCGACGGGACTCGCCCGTCCGGGAACAGCAGGAGCATGAGCGGGATCGGGGCGATGATGAGCGGAAAGGTCACCCCGCTGAGCCACGCTGCCCACCGGGCGCCCGGAAGCGCTCCGGCCCCGCGCAGGCCGTGGCCGACGTAACTGTCGGCGAACCCGCCCATCGCCAGGGCGGCGGCGATGAAGCAGAGGAGCCAACCGATGGCGTTGTCCGGGTGTTTCGATGCGATGAGCGCCCCCACGCTCGCGTAACCAACCACCCCCGCGAAGGCGACGACGTTCAGGACCGGATCCGGATGATCATGGCGGGTCACCCACAGGGCCAGCGCGACGGATCCGACGAGGACGTCGCAGCCCCACACGAACCACGGCAGCCGCCTCGCTCCGCGCTCGTTCACGACACCGGCTCCCGAACCCACAGGGGCACCCACCCGCCGACGCTGGTGCCACCCCCCGGTTGCGAGTGGACCTCCAGCTCCCCTCCAAGCGCGCTCACGCGGTCCGCCATGCCGGTGAGGCCCAACCCCCGGCGGACGCCATCTCCGTCGAACCCCGTCCCGTCGTCGGAGACCTCGAACGTGATCGCGTCGTCTCGTTCGTGGACCCGGACGTTCAGGCTCGACGCACCCGCGTGACGCAGGGCGTTCTGCATCGCTTCCAGGCAGCAGAAGTACACGGCCGCTTCCACGTCCTGATCGTGCCGTCGCAACCCCGAAGCGTCCACGTGCGTGGGGGTCGTCGCCCGTCTGGCCTGCGCCTCGAGGGCCGCCACCAGGCCCTGATCGGCCAGCAGCGGCGGGTAGACGCCGCGAGCCACGTCTCGCAGGCTCTCCAGGGCCCGGGTGGCTCGCTCGCTCACCCCTCCCAGCTCTCGAACCGCTCCCTCCCGGTCGTCGCCCTGGAGAAGCTGGGGGATCCCGTCCAGAGCGATGGCCGTTGCCTCGAGCTCACGACGAGCTCCGTCTTCGATGCGACCCTCGAGACGCTGACGCTCCTCCTCCTCGGCGGACACCATCCGCGACCGCGACACTTCGAGGTCCCGGAGGCTTGCCAGCAGATCCTCGGTGAGCGCGACGTTCCGAAGGACCAGCCCCGCCTGACCGGCCAGGTCCCGGGCCAGCTTGTCCTCGTTCGCCGTGAGCGTCTCGCCCGGTCTCTTGGTCAGTGAGAGCGCGCCCAGCAACTGCCCGCGGTAGCGGACGGGGAGAAGGAGCGTGGCATCCGGCACGGCCGGAAGCTCCTCGCCGGCCATGGGGAGGGCGGCGAGCGGAGGCGTCTCCTGGGAAGGCCAGAACGCATCGGGCCGGAGGTCCCCGCCCACCTTGAGCCACACGGTGGCTCGCATCGCTCCCGTGCCTTCGGCGAGCGCCCGAGCCATGCGCGGCAGCACGTCCTCGGCCGCGTACGTTCCGGCGACGCGTTGGACGAAGCCCGCCAGAACCTCGTATGGGGTGGCCCGCTTGCCGTAGACCAGCCGGTTGGCGAAGCGCTGAACTCGTTCGCGTACCGGCTGGAACGCCACCGCCACGACGGCCGTGGCGAGGATCGAGAGTCCCAGATTCGGCTTGGACGTACCTCCACCGATCGTCGCCCCCAACCCGACGACGATCCCGACGTAGACGGCGGTGATGAAGGCGGCGAGCGCTCCGAACACCACCGTCTTGTTGATGACGACGTCGATGTCGT
>DHWM01000116.1:11572-13962 GCA_002413185.1 Actinobacteria bacterium UBA5182 | reverse complement strand
CCCCACCACGATGGCCACGTACACCGCGGTGATGAACCCGGCCAGGGCTCCGAACACCACCGTCTTGTTGATGACGACGTCGATGTCGTACAGGCGGTACTTGAGGATGGCGATGCCGACGGCGATCGGAACGAAGGAGAGCGCCAGCGAGGCCAGGCCATTCTCCAGGTTTGTGGCGAGCTCGCTCGGTCCGAGCGCGCTCTCGATGGGGATCTGGCCAATGATCGCCACGACGATCAGGCCGGCCGCGAAGACCAGCCATTTGAGCTGTTCCCGCTCCAGCGATTGGGCCCGCCGGAATCGGATCACCACCGAGACGATCGAGGCCAGTGCGGCCAGGAGGATCACGGCGAAACCGCCTCGGAGGAGCCGCAGGACCGCACCGACGGGACCGCCGATGCCGAACGGGTTCGTCAACGTCGAGGTCGATCCCGAGATGCGGCCCGGCGAAAGGGCGCTGCCCAGCACGAACGTCGCGATGCCGGCCCCGGCGATCCACGCCACCGGCCGCCACCGCGGGGAGGGCAGCCGGCCGGTGGGAAAGAGCAGGAGAACGAAGGTGGCGGTCAGTCCGAGGCCGAGTCCCCACACCCAGCTGCCGATCCACGGTCCGTACGGGCTTGACTTCGCAGCATCAGAGAGGAAAACGGCGATATTGCCTGCCGAGTAGCACAGGCCCGAGGCGCACAACAGCCAGCCGATCGGGTTGAACGGCCGCTTGGAGGCCACCAGCGCGCCCACGGTGGAGAACGCCGTGATGAACACGACGACCGCGATGAATGGAGCGACCTGACCCTGGTTGCCCAGAATCGCTCCGTGGGTCGTCCCATACACGACAGGGATCAACAGGGAGCTCATGGCTACCACCCAAGAGCCCCACGCCAGCCGGAACGCTGTCCGGGTCTTCATCCCACCTACGATTGTGTGGCTCCACGTCCGTGAGCCGCAAGGGTGGACCCCTCAGAGGCGAGGGGGCGCGGACCGCCCCCATCGCGGGGGTGCCACCACCACCTCGGTCAAGGGAGCGCGGATTCGGTCAGTGACAGCCGCCGAAGGAGAAGTGGCCGGGGTCGGTCTTTGGCACGGACTGGCACCACCCCGCCCGCTTCAGCGCGGCGACGACGCCGGCGGACTCCAGGGACGCCGGCCCGACGTCGATGGCCGCGCCCAACTGGTGGTAGGACCGGCCCGGCTTCGCGCACGTGCCGGCGCATCCACCCGCATCTCCGCAGATTCGCTGGCAGGCCAGGGCCTGATCCGAGCAGGATCGGTAGCTCGCCACGACGGCGATCGGTTCACCCGCGATCGCTTCGGCACGCTTGAACGCCGTCATGGCACTCGGTTGGAGCGTGACGTTTCCGAAGGTCTCCAGGACCGGAAGCCGAGCGCACGGATCGGGCGGTCGAACGACGGCGACGCCCCTCGTCTCCAGCCGCGCCACCACGATCGCCGTCACCAGGACGAGCGCCACCGCCGCCACAACGCGTCGTCCTCGTGTGGTCAGCCTCACCGGCCGTCCCCTCCCAGCATGCCGTCGACTCGCCCCGTCCCTATTCCGCCTGCAGCGTCTCCGGCCGGGCTGCCCGTGCCAGGGCCGGAAGCGTGAACGCCGTCACGACCGCCACCGCGCCAACGGCCAGAGCCGACAGGGCAACCAGCGAGCCGACCGGCACGACGAGCGGACTCTGGTCGATCGAGGCGATCACGGCGGCGAAGGCGATCGACAGCCCACCGGCCAGCAGGATGGCCGGAAGGAGCGGCAGGGCCACCTCCACCGCGACCGACCGGCGAAGGACGCCCAGCGGAACCCCCGTCGCGGCCAGGACCGCCACAGGCCGCCTTCGTTCCTGAACATGGTCGACGCTCACCACGAGGAGGTTGGCCAGGGCGATGCCAAGCGCGATCAGGATGCCCAGGTCGACCAGCGAGGTCATCTGGCGGCTGTCGTGCTCGGCGCCCGACCGGGCCTGATCCAGGGTCCGCACGGAGATGGACGGGTCCAGGCGGGCCGCGGCGTTGCGCACGTGTTCCACGGCCGAGTCCGTCCCGTCGGTCGCGACCATCGTCCGGTACGCCTGGAGGTGCGCCCGGGCCGCGGCCGGGAGCGAGTCCGGCGGGAGGATGAGGTCCGTTCCCAGCTGCCATCCTCCGGCACCGAGATCCATGACTCGGACGGTGGCGGGGATCCGAACGCGCGCGGTTCGCGGTTGTCCAGAGCCATCGAGCACCACGGGCACGACGGCTCCCGGGCGGAGCCGGGGACCGCCCCTCCCGCAACACACGTACGCCGTGTCGGGGCGACACGCCCGGAACCGTTCGATCAGCACCTGTTGCAACTGGGCGCAATCCGCCACCCACGCCCCGAACCCGTTCGGAGCCCCGGTCCCCAC
>DHWM01000116.1:353-11332 GCA_002413185.1 Actinobacteria bacterium UBA5182 | reverse complement strand
CTCCGGATGGAGGGGACGTCGGACAGCTTCCCCTCGACGAGAACGACGGTCTGCCGCATGGAGAAGGCGACGTCTACTCCTGCCCGGACGCCTGCCGGCACCAGGGCGTGGATCAGGCCGGCGCCGAAGACGAGGATCGCCATCGCCGCGACCACCCGCCCGGCGGCGGTGGGATCGGCCTGCAGCCGGCGCGCGCCGAGCAGCGCTCCCAGCCTGCGATCGCCTCGAGTGATGATTGGCGCGGCGGCCGAGCCCAACCACGGAGCCACCAGAGCCAGGCCCACCAGCACGAGCACGAACGACAGGCCGACCGCAACCAGGCTTCCCGGCCCGCCGTCCCGGACCGTGGCCCGGGCCAGCCAACAAAGCCCCAGTCCCCCCAGGCCGACCGCCAACGGCACCAGTCGAATCACACCCGCCCGGCGGACCCGAGCTCGGCGCGTGACGCCCAGAGGAGAGACGCTCACGCGCCGAAGGCTGAGCAGCGCCGCCCCGACAGCCAAGAGAGGCGCGGCCACCAGGATGGCAATGGCTTCGCCCACCGGCGGGGCGATGTCGGAGGAGAACCACCGGTACCCACCCAGTCGAAGCCCGGCCACGACCGGGCGAAGAGCCAGGAACAGGATCAGGCCGAGTGTCGAGCCGAGCACCGCACCCAGTCCGCTCTCCACCGCCGCCAGCACCCGAACCTGGCTCGGAGTGCCTCCTACCAACCTGATCGCGGCGAGACGGCGCTCCCGCGAGGCGGCGGAGAGGCGCGTGCTCGTGGCGACGAAGACAAGGATGGGCACCAGCAGCCCCAGGACTCCCATCAGGATCAGGAGCTTCAGACCGAGCGGGATGGGACGCTTCACCGAAAGGTCTTCGCCGAACGAGACGGCCGGAGGAGCGTCGTCCGCCTCTACGGCCGAGGGCCGCACTCCGACGTAGGCGACGAGCTCGTCGGGGCCCAGCAGCCCCTGCTGGCCGATGACGCCGGAGAGCCTGCCCGGAAGGCGCGGCCTCACCAGGCGCCCCGTCGCGGTTGGCAGGATCTCGGCCAGCGCAGGGGAGACGAACAGCTCACCGGAGTCCGGGGCGCGATCGAGGCCCGGAGGCACGGGGGCCCGGCCGATCGCCGCCACGGTGTAGCGCAGGAGGTCACGGTGGCCGATGCGGTCGCCGTTCGGGATCCAGAGCAGGACGTCTTCTCGCCGACGCTCAGCACCGATCACGGGTGTCCTCGCGATCTCCCGGAGATGGCGGGCCTGGATGGCAGGCACGATCCCGAGCCCGCCGATCAGAAGACCCACGCCCAGGGCGACGCCCCCGGCCATGAGGAGCAGGCGAACCAGTGCAGCTCGGCCCCCGCCCACCGCCAGTCGGAGCCCCAGCGCGATGGTCGAACGCTTCGTCACCGCGCCTGCACCGGCGCCACGCACCGTCCGTCCCGAACCACCACTTCGCGCTCGGCGTACGCGGCCACCCGGGGTTCGTGCGTGACCAGCACGACGGTCGCGCCCTGCTGGCGGGCGGTGTCGACCAGGAGCGTCATCACCAGCTCGCCGTTCAGCGAATCCAGCGAACCGGTGGGTTCGTCGGCGAACACGACCCGCGGTCCGGTGATCAGAGCCCGGGCCACGGCGACCCGCTGTCCCTGCCCCCCCGAGATCTCGCCGGGACGCTTGCCGGCCACGTCGGCCACCTCCAGCCGCCCCAGCCACTCCCTGCCCCGGCGCTCCGCCTCACGCCGGGTGACGCCGCCCAATCGCAGCGGAAGCGTCACGTTCTCCAGCGCCGAAAGCTCCGGGACGAGCTGCCCGAACTGGAAGACGAACCCGAAGTCGTCGCGGCGGAGCCGGCTCCGCACGTCCTCCGAGAGCGTGTCCAGCCGGCTGCCCCGGTAGTGCACCTCTCCGCCGTCGGGCCGGAGGATCCCGGCCAGGCAATGGAGAAGTGTGGACTTCCCGGAGCCACTCGGGCCCATCACGGCCACCACTTCCCCCGCCGTCACCTGGATCGACGCCCCGTCCAGGGCAACCGTGGGGCCGAATCGGCGCCGGAGGTCCATCGCCACGAGCAACGGCTCGGCCAGGAGCCCGGTGGGCGTCGCCTGGGTGTCGCTCATGATGCTCATGCCCTCATCTCCTTCTCCAGGCGGCCGAGCCTCGTCCCCGCCATCTCGATCCACCGCAGGTCGGCCTCCAGATGGACCAGCGCGAAGTCGGCGACCAACGCGTCGGCGAGGTCGCCCGAGGCCTTCCTCCGAGTCAGTTCCCGCATCCGGTCCAGGTGGGATGCTCGCTGCGTGTCGAGCACGTCCGCTGCCGACCGCCCCGAGAGGAGCGCCAGCACCACCTTCGTGAACAGGACACTCTGGAGGTACGGCTGGGGGGTCACTGGCTCCCGGAGCCACCGCTCCAGGTCGGTGACGCCAGCCGCGGTGATCGCGTAGAGCTTTCGGTCCGGCCCCCCGCCGGCTTCGAGCGCCTCGATATCCACCAGGCCGTCTCGCAGCAGGCGGGCCAGCGTGGCGTACACCTGTCCGAACTGGAGCGGCCGGGTCGAGGCGAACCGCTCGTCGTACTCCCGTTTCAGGTCGTAGCCGTGGCGAGGACGATCTTCGAGCAACCCCAGCAGCACATGTGGCACAGACATCGTCGTCGGCGAACTATACACCGCGTGTACAGTGTGCACCAAGGGCGCCGGCCGCAGCCGTTCCCGGGATTGGGGAAGGTGGGGCTCAGCCCAGCGCTTCTCGGAACCCCTGGCGCCACGATGGGTACCTCGGCGCCCAGCCGAGCTCGGCCTTGGCCTTGACGTTCGACGCCCCTCGCTGCTCCGTCATCAGATAGAGCGCGTATTCGCCGGCGGCCAGCCGGCCCAGCCACGCGGGAGCGCTGAAGGGCTTCTTCGCGCCGAGGGCGTCCGCGTAGATCGGAAGCCACCAGCGTACCTCGGCCGGCTCGTCATCCACGACGTTGTACACATTGGGCCCTTCCCGACCGAGGGCGGCCACCGTGGCCGCCGCGGCGTCCGCCAGATGGATGAACGAGTACACCCCGCGCCCCCCGCCCACCACCGGGAACCGCCGCTTGCGGACCAGGTTCGCCACCGAGCCGTCCGACGCGTAGGCCGTCCCGGGGCCGTAGAAGAACCCGTATCGAACCACCACGCCCTCGATCGCCTCTGCGCCCAGGACCTGACGTTCCAACGAAGCCACCGCGTCGAATAGCGGTCGGTACTTCGGCGGAGCCCCGGCGTACAGAAGGTCTTCCTCGGTCTTCACGGCGGCGCCGATCGGCGCGTACGCGAACGACACGCTCTGGGCGAGGAACCGTCTGGCGCCCGAGTCCGACGCCGCCTCCAGGAGGTTCCTCGTTCCTGTCGTGCGGAGCCGGTTGGTCTCCCCGAACTGCGACTCGAGCCGCCGGCGATCGATCACCTTCGGGATCGCGGTGAGCTGGTGAATGACCGCGTCCGGCAACACCCGGGCCATGGCCGCATTGAGAGCCGCGGGGTCGAAGACGTCGGCGACGACGGCTTCCGCTCCCATCGAGCGAATCGCTCGTGCGCCCTGTTCGGATCTGGTCATGCCGATGACCGCGTGCCCAGCCGCCAGCAACTGTGGCATCAGGAACCGGCCGATCGCGCCCGTCGCACCAGCCACGAAGACCTTCACTCACCGCTCGCCTCCTCGGCCCCTGGCGGGAGAACCATGGTGACCAGGGTGGATCCGAGGAGGAGCCACCCGGGTGCAGGGGCGCACAAGGACGATGCTAGCCCACCGCGTTTCCCGAGGTTGACTTGCTTCAGGCCGCCGATCCATCACTGAGCTCGGGCTACGCCGTTCGAGCTGCTCGACGGCAACACGTCCGAGAGAACGACAGAACTAACGTCTCGTTGCCGTCCGGCCGCCCGGCTGGGAGGATTCAGCAGACCCATCCGGCGGATGCAGACCCCGCCGCAGTTCGTCATCCATGTCCCAGAACAGGGGGAAGACCGTGAGGAAACGCGTCCTGTTGCTCATGTCGGTCGCGCTCAGCTGGTTGATGCTGGCCACGCTCACAGCCGCCGGCCCGGCCAGTGCCGGCCCGGCGAAGACGGCTCGGTTCGACGCCAAGCGCTACCTGCAGACCCACGGCTACCTCCCGCTGCGTGGCGTGGCCACGCTGGAGCGGGCCAAGGCCAACGCGGCCGCCATCGCCGCCGCCATCCAGCCCGCGGCGAACCTCGCCACGGCCGCCACGCTGCGCACACCGACTATCGGGGCGCACTGGCCGGGCGTGGCGACCTCCAACGTTTCCCCACCCGACGCCAACGGCGCCATCGGCCCGAACAGCTACGTCGAGGTCGTGAACCAGAAGATGGGCATCTACACGAGGGCCGGATCCAAGCTCGCCGGCGCCTCGCTGACCACCCTAAGCGGACACAGCGGCGAGAGCGATCCCATGGTCCTGTGGGACCCGCACACCCAACGCTTCTACTACAACGTCCTCAATGTGAACAACGCCAAGATGGACTGGGGCTACAGCAAGACCGCCAATCCCACGTCGATCCCGGGGAGCTTCTGCAACTACGAGACCAGCTTCAATTATTCGACCTCGAGCATCCCCGACTACCCGAAGCTGGGCCAGACGAAGGACTTCCTGATGATCGGGGTCAACTTCTACGCGGGTGCCAGCAGCTCCGCAGACGACCTCCTCCGACATCCTGTGGGTCAAGAAGCCCCAGGGGACTGGAGCCGTCACCACCTGCCCCTCCGCCACCTCGTTCGGCACCGGGAAGATCACGGGGCTCCTCAACGAGGACGGCACGCAGGCCTTCACGCCAACGCCGGCCATCCAGACGGACCCATCCTCGACCGGCTACATCATGTCGATGTCGGACATCGAATGCCCGCCGAACTGTGGAACCGGGACGAAGCTCACGGTGTTCACGCTGACCCCGAATGGTTCGAACCCGAGCGTGCCGCAGATCTCAGCCCCCGACTCCATCACCGTGGGGTCGTACACGAACCCCGCAAACGCCCCCCAGAAGAACTCGGTGAACACGCTCGACACGCTCGACACGCTCGACGGGCGGATCACCCACGCCGTCTCCGGCTTCGACCCGGTCGCCAACGCGACCACGGTGTGGGTCGCCCACGCGGTGCTGGGTGGTGCCGGCGCCCAGGTCCGGTGGTACGAGATCAAACCCACGCCCCAGGGCAGCGGCACAGTGGTGCAGTCCGGCAGCGCCACCAGCTCGTCGCTGTATTCGTTCAACGCCGGCATCCAACGACCGGGCGTGCACGGCGACATCGTGCTCACACGGAGATTCGATGGTGGTGGGGTTCACCACATCGTCCTCGAACACCTTCCCGGCCATCCAGATGGTGTCGAAGGCCGGGACGAACGCACAGTCCGGGTACGTGCTGGTCAAGCAGTCCGGGGTCGCGGACAGCGGGTTCACATGCAGCCCGTGCCGGTGGGGCGACTACGGCGGGGCCACACCGGACCCGGCAGGCAGCGCCACGGCCGCCCACGGCGAGGTATGGCTGACCAACCAGTGGACGAACGGCGGCGACATCTTCAGCAGCGGCGACAAGACGTTCAACTGGGAGGCCAAGCCGTAGTCCGCTGAGCCCTGCTTCGGTGGGCCCTGGGGTGGGTACGTTCGAAACGTTCGGCCTCACACAGGGAGGACATCGTGGGCATCATCGTCTGGATATTGGTCGGCCTGGTCGCGGGCGCCATCGCCCGGCTCCTGGTTCCGGGACGGGACCGGCTGGGGATCCTCGGGACCATCGTCCTTGGGCTCATCGGCTCGGTGGTGGGCGGCCTGCTGGCGACACTGCTGGAGAAAGGGAACAAGACGTTCACGCCAGCGGGACTGCTCGGCTCCATCATCGGCGCCATCATCGTCTTGCTGATCTGGCGAGCGTTCAGCCGCCGCGGCCACAGAGGCCTGCTCCGAGGGCGGCGAGGCTTCGCCCGTCACTGATCACGGCCTGAATGCGGAGGCGTTCGGGCCATCTCCCGGCGGATGAAGATCGGGTAGCCCACCATTCCGATCAGCGCGAACGAGAACCACTGGATCGAGTAGCTGAGGTGCGGCCCCTCGCTCAGCTCCGGGAGTGGGACCCTCCGCGGTAGCGATCCTGCCTGGCCCGGCTGCTGCGTCTGGAGCCACAGGTAGAGGGGCAGCGTGGAGGAGCTCCGGATCCGCTGGGCGATCCGACCGAGGTCGAGCTTGGTCAGCGTGGTCACCTTCTCCCCCGAGGCCGGCGAAGACACCTCGTTCACCTCCGACGGGAACAGCACCCCGGTCAGCCGCACGGTTCCCCCCGGCGGCGCGGCCGGCGCAACCGGCGGACGATCCAGGTCGAACGGCACCCACCCGCGATCGACCACGATGGCCCCACCGTCCGGGAGAAGGAGTGGCGTCAGCACGTGGTTGCCGGGGTTGTCGTCGAGCTCTCGCCCCAGCAGGATGACCTCGTCGGCGTGGTCGTACGTCCCTTCCACTTCCACCCGCCGGTAGGCCAGCGCACCCGGATCGGGAGAGGACCCCGCCGGGATGAGCCGGTCCAGGAGGACCGGCAGCACCGTCAACTGTGCTTCCACCCGCGCATTGAAGGCCCGCCGCTGATGCAACCGGTCGAGCTGCCAGAACCCGGCAACGACGCATCCGGCCACGACGATCAGCACGAAGAGGTGCGCCACGATCCATTTTCGGGAGAGCAGGAACCTCGCCATGTCCGTTGCGAGCCTAGAGGGCTTCGCCACTATCAGCAGCCGAAGGAATCCACCCGGCCGTCCGGTACGCTCGTGGCGTGACGGTCTACGACCTGGGGCCCGGTGAGCTCGCCGAGAGGATCGAGGGCTGGGGCTACCCTCGCTACCGCGCCAAGCAGCTGTACGCGGCGCTGTGGGGACGTGCAGCGACGTACGATGAGATGACGGATCTCCCCACCGCCCTGCGAGACCGGCTGGCCGAAGAGCTCCCGGAGCACCTGGAAATCCTGGCCGAGCGCACGGCCGACGACGGTTCCACCAGGAAAGGCCTGATCCGGTTCGGCGAGCAGCATGTGGTGGAAACCGTCCTGATGGGCTACCGGGATCGAGTCACGGTTTGTGTGTCCTCGCAGGCCGGATGCGCCATGGGGTGCGGGTTCTGCGCAACGGGGCAGATGGGCTTGAAGGGCAATCTGACCGCTGGAGAGATCGCGGCCCAGATGGTGTGGGCGGCCCGGGCCGCGAGGCACCTTCCCCCGTCCACGCCCCGCCGGGTCACCAACGTGGTGTTCATGGGCATGGGCGAGCCCATGGCGAATTACCGTGCCACCCGCGATTCGATCTCCCGCCTGCTCGACCCGGCCGGGATGGATCTGGGAGCCCGCCACGTGACCGTGTCCACGGTGGGCGTGGTCCCGGGCATCCGCCGCCTCGCCGCGGACCACCCCCAGGTCGGGCTGGCCGTGAGCTTCCACGCCGCCGACGATGAGCTTCGAAACGACCTGGTACCGGTGAACCGCCTGTGGCCGCTGGCCGAGCTCGAGGCCGCGATCACCGAGTGGAGGAACCGAACCCACCGTCGCCCCTCCATCGAGTGGGCCATGATCGACGGCGTCAACGACTCCGACCGGCAGGCTTCGCTCCTGGTTCCCATCGCCCGGCGGCTTCGGGCCCACGTGAACCTGATCCCGATGAACCCGACCCCCGGAAGCACCTCCCGGCCGAGCTCGAGGCGGCGCATCGCTACCTTCGCCGACATCCTCCGGAACGGCGGGGTTCCGGTGACGGTCAGGGACACCCGAGGACGGGAGATCGAGGCGGCGTGCGGGCAGCTCCGGTGGGAGCTGGCGCGAGTGGGATAGGTCCGCGGTGGACCTTCTCATCCTGGGAGGGACGCGGTTCGCCGGGCGCCACCTGGCTGACATGGCTGTCGACGCTGGCCACCGGGTGACGCTGTTCAATCGGGGAGAGACCGACCGGGACGCCGTCCCCCGGGCCGAGCACCTCCGGGGTGACCGGGATGGAGGGTTGGCCGCGCTCTCGGGTCGACGGTGGGACGTCGTGGCCGACATGTGCGGCTACTTCCCCAGGGTGGTCGGCGCCTCGGCCCGGCTGCTGTCGGGCTCCGTCGATCACTGCATCTTCGTGTCGTCGATGTCGGTCTACGCCGATCCGGTCCCTGCCGGCTTCGACGAGGACAGCCCCCTGGCTACGCTCCAGGACGAAACGGTCGAACAGATCGATGGGGACACCTACGGCGGGCTGAAGGTCCTGTGCGAGCGGGAGGTGTACGACGCGTTCGGGGACCGAAGCCTGGTGATCCGGCCCGGCCTGATGGTGGGTCCGCTCGACCCGACCGACCGGTTCACCTACTGGGTTCGACGGGTGGCACGGGGTGGGGACGTCCTGGCACCGGGCTCGCCCGATCGACCCGTCCAGTTCATCGACGCCCGCGACGTCGCCGCCTGGATGCTCCGGCTGGCCGAGGAGCATCGAACCGGCGTCCTGAACGCGACCGGCCCGGCCGGGCGGCTCACCATGGGTGAGGTGCTGGAGGAATGCCGGCGGGCCAGCGGAAGTGACGCCCGGTTCACGTGGATCCCCGACGACTTCCTGCTGGAAGCGGGGGTGGCGCCGTGGATGGAGGTCCCGCTGTGGATCCCCGAAGCCGAAGCCGGCGGGATGCTCCAAGCCGACCTGGGGCGTCCCCTCAGGGCCGGGCTCACGTTCCGGCCGCTCGCCGAGACCGTCGCCGACACGCTGGCCTGGGACCGGGGACGAGACCAGGCTCAACCGATGGGAGCCGGGCTGGACCCTGGCCGGGAAGCCGACATCCTCGCTCGGCGGCGAACCCCCGTGTGATCACTTGCGGGCGGCCACCCGTTCGACGATCCCCCACTTCGATCGATGGTGTCGCTCCAGGACGAAGCCGGCGCGGACGACGGCCTCCAACGGACGGCGGACCAGATGATCGCCGCCCAGCCGGACGGTCAGAAGCTCCATGAGCCGCTGGATCCACCGGACCAGCCGCACCGAGCTCCGGATGTGGTCGACCAGCAAGAGGCGGCCAGCCTGCCGCAGGACCCGCCGCATCTCCACGACGGCCGCGCCGACGTCCGGGATGTTGCACAGCGAGAGCGTGCACACCACCGCGTCGAACGACTCGCTCGGAAAAGGCAGGCGCTGGGCGTCGCCCTCGACGAATGAGGCGGCTCGCTCCAGCCTCTTGGCCCGCTCCCTGGCGATGGCGAGCATCGCTGGACTGAGCTCGACGCCGGTGATCCGGACCTCTGGGGGATAGAAGGGAAGGTTCCGGCCCGTTCCGATCGCCACCTCGAGGACGTCGCCCCTCGCTTGGGAGCACGCCCATTCCCGGCCGCCTTCGAACAGCACTCGCTCGAAGAACGCGATCTGCCGGTCGTAGCCTTCGGCCTCCCGGTCCCACATCGAACGCAACCGGAGGAGGTCTTCCTCACTCCTGGATCTCGTCGCCCTCTCCCGGTCGATCGCTGGTGGGCCGGCCGTGGCGGCCCGCGCCCTTGGCGAAGCGCTCCGCTCCCGCCGCCGTCTCACCTGAGGAGACCGCCTGGAGGCCGCGGCGCAACTCGTTGCGGATCGCATCCTCGGTCGGGAGCGACCATTGCTCGTAGGCGGAGAGCCGGTCCGAGCGCATGCACGCTTGAGGCAACCGCGCGAGCTCGTGTGCAAGATCCGTCGCTGCCGCCAGCGCACGACCGGGCTCGACCACCCTGTTGACCAACCCCATCTCAGCGGCCTCCTCCCCGGCGACCGGGCGTCCCGTGAGGATGAGATCCATCGCCCGGCTGTGTCCGATCAGCCTGGGCAGGCGGATCGTCCCCAGATCGACCAGCGGAACCCCGAACCTCCGGTCGAAGAATCCGAACGTGGCGTCCCGGGCGGCCACCCGGAGGTCGCACCACAGGGCCAGCTCGAACCCTCCCGCGACGGCGTACCCTTCGATGGCCGCGATCACCGGCTTGGACAGCACCATCCTGGTGGGACCGAGCGGCCCGTCCCCGTCATCGGCCAGACGGTGCACCTCGCCTCGAGCCAGCGCCTTCAGGTCGGCGCCGGCGCAGAACGTGCTGCCGGCCCCGGTGAGCACGGCCACGTGGGACGTCTCGTCCGCATCGAACGCCCGGAAGGCGTCCGCGAGTGCGGCGGCGGTGGAGGGATCGATGGCGTTTCGAACCTCCGGACGGTCGATGGTGACGACGGTGACCTGACCGTCGGTTTCGACCCCGACGGTCACTCTTCCTCGCCGCCGGCTCCCGACATGCTGCGGATCTTGTCCACGATCTCCTGGTCGGCGAGCGTGGTGACGTCACCGAGCTCCCGGCCCTCGGCCACGTCCCGAAGCAGCCTCCGCATGATCTTCCCCGAGCGGGTCTTCGGCAGATCCTCGGTGAAGATGAGGTGCTGGGGTCGGGCGATCTTGCCGATGACCTTCGCCACGTGTTCGCGGAGCTCCGCCGCGACCTCGTCGCTGGGCTGCTCCGAGCCCTTCAGGGTGACGAATGCCGTGATGGCCTGGCCGAGCTGGGGGTCGCTCTTTGCCACCACCGCCGCCTCCGCCACCTTCGGATTGTCCACCAGCGCCGATTCCACCTCGTACGTCGAGATGCGGTGCCCGGCCACGTTCATCACGTCGTCGATCCGCCCGAGCAGCCAGTAGTAGCCCTCCTCGTCCCGCTTGCACCCGTCGCCGGCCAGGTAGACGTCGTTGCCGTATCGCGAGAAGTACGTCTCCACGTACCGGTCGGGGTCGCCGTAGATCGTCCGGAACATCGAAGGCCACGGTCGCTTCAGGACCAGGTAGCCGCCGCCGGAGGGCACAGAGGCGCCCTGTTCGTCGTAGATGTCGGCTTCGATCCCGGGGAACGGATGGGTCGCCGAGCCCGGCTTGAGCTTGGTGATACCGGGCAGTGGCGTGATCAGGATGCAGCCGGTCTCGGTTTGCCACCACGTGTCGACGATCGG
>DHWM01000116.1:0-172 GCA_002413185.1 Actinobacteria bacterium UBA5182 | reverse complement strand
ACCACGTGTCGACGATCGGGCAGTTCTCGCCGCCGATGTACTTCCAGTACCACACCCATGCCTCCGGGTTGATGGGCTCGCCGACCGACCCGAGCAGCCGAAGGGACGAGAGGTCGTGCTTTTGCGGGTACTCAGGCCCCCATCGCATGAACGCCCGGATCGCCGTGGGCGC
>DHWM01000007.1:23484-31390 GCA_002413185.1 Actinobacteria bacterium UBA5182 | reverse complement strand
GGAAGTAGGAGAGGAACTGGTCGCGGGGCTGAAGGGATGAGAGCGGCGCCTGTTCCTGAGGGGCGTCCTTGCGCTGGTAGCGGAGCTGCACGTCCACGGCGTCCGGAAGGGCGTCGCGGACCTGCCCTGCGATGCCGGGGACGGGGCCATCGGTCTCCACGAACACCCGGAGGAACCCGTCGGTGAGGTTCGCGCCCTTTGCCAGGACCTCGTCCAGGGTGCCCGCGACGTCGATGAGCCTTCGTCCCGCCGACAACGCGACCTCGCGAACCTTCGAGGGCTTCCCGGGGTGCGCTTCGATGAGGGCGACGGATTTCGTCTGCTCCTTCTCGCCGAAGTCGAGCTGGAGCAGCGAGCCGGCGTAGCGGGTGGGGGAGGGCGCCCCGCGGACCGACTGCGGCCGATGGACGTGGCCCAGCGCGATGTAGGACGCCGTCGCGGGGAGGCGCGAGGGCGAGACCGCGTACTCGAGGCCGATCGTGATCTGGTGCTCCCCACCGCCCGGGATGGCCCCGTCGGTGAACAGGTGGGCCAGGAGGACGTTGACCTTGCCCGACTCGAACGGCTCGGACATCGCCTTGATGAGCCGGCCCATGCCTTCGGCGTAGTTCTGGTACCAGTCCTCCGTTGCCCTGAACAGCGCCGCGGCATCGCCGAACCGCCGTTCGGGGACGAACGGGACACAGGCGATCAGCGCTTGCTCGCTACCGTCGCGGCTGGGGATCTCGACGAGGCCGCCCTGGTCGGGCGGGGTGACCCGCGGAACCATGGTGGTGCCGATCGGCGCGAGCAGCTTCGACAGCGCCTCCAGCCGTACCGCCGAGTCATGGTTGCCCGGAATGGCCACCACCGGGATGCGGGCCTCGTGGAGCCTGACGAGCGCCTCGAACACCAGCCCGTCGGCCTCCGGGGCGGGGGAGCGGTGCTCGTACAGGTCGCCCGCGATGAGCACCGCGTCCACCCCTTCGTGAACGGCGATGCCCACGACCTCTCGAAGCGCGTCGGCGAACTCCTCGAGCCGCGACCGGCCCCGCAGAGCCTTCCCAACGTGCCAGTCGCCGGTGTGCAGCAACTTCACGCGACCAGCCTACTGCGGAAGAGTGACAGAATCACATCGGTGGAATTTCGGAGTGGTCAGGGGATCGACTTCAGCACCTCGTCGAGGAATCGCTTCGTCTCACGAACGGTTGCAACCCATGCAGAGGCAGGCCGGAACGAACAGGAGGTCGAGCATGAGCGTCTTTGCCGAGGCGGAGGTGGCGTACCTGCGCGAGCAGACCCTCGGGCGCATCGCCACCGTGGGCTCCGACGGGCAGCCTCACATCACGCCGGTAACGTTCTTCCACAACGAGGTCGAAGACACCATCGACGTGGGCGGCCTCTTCTTCGGCGGGACGAAGAAGTGGCGCGACGCCCGGCGCAACCCCAGGGTCGCGCTGCTCGTCGATGAGGCCCTGTCCAACCCTCGGCGGGCCCGCGCCCTCGAGATCCGAGGCACGGCCGAGCTCCACGAGACAGGCGGCGAGGAGGCCAACCCGAGGTTCCGAACTTCGCCCCGCAGTTCTTCAGAGTCCGACCCCTTCGGATCGTGGCCTGGGGATTGGAGGAGCAGGCCGCCGGAGGCGAGGGCTTTCAGGTGAACGCCCGCTCCGTGGGGTAGCAGCCCGCGCCGAGCTACGAGGTGCCGGACCAGCCTGAAGCCGTGACGGCCACGGCAAGCGTCGTCCGGCTGCCGTAGCGTGTCGAGTCGTCGCGTCGAAGCATTCGGGGGGAGACGAACACGTGGGCGTGCACATCCAAGCCGAGGGCCTTAACAGGACCGTCAAAGGTGGGCGGTGAACAACGCCTCACAGGCGACGCTCGTGCTCTCCATGGTGTGCTTCCCAGCGGTGCTGTTCTCGGGGGCGACCCTCTGCCGGGTCCACGTGATGGCGGGGACCGGAGCCGCCATCAGCACCGTGATTCCCGTTCGGTGGGCCTTCGAGGAGATCGGGCACGACCTCGGGATGCGAAACCTCCTGGCCACGGTGGAGAACCGGGACGTCGTCGGAGGACAGTGTCGCCAGCGTGCCGGCGATCGCGTCGACGCGGCGTGATCGGGCCCGGCGGAGCAGCCACCCCGTGACGGCGGCCGTCCGAGAGCCGGCCGTCAGCCGCTCACCGAGGACAGCACCTCGTCCAGCGTGCTCACCAGGAGGTCCGCGTGCTCCCTGGCGAACACCAGAGGAGGCCGGATCTTGAGGACGTTCTCGGACGGCCCGGTCGCGCCGATCAGCACCCCACGTTCTCGCATAGCGTTCACCACCGCACCCGCTTGGACGGGCGCGGGCTCGCGGGTCGATCGGTCGCGGACCAGCTCCACCCCGATCATGAGTCCCTTTCCTCGAATGTGGCCGATGAAGGAGTGCCGGTCCATGAGTCCAGCCAGCCGCGTCCGCAGATAGCGGCCGACCTCGGCGGCGCTGGCCTGAAGGCCTTCGTCTTCGATCACGTCCAGCACGGCGAGCGCCGCCGCGCAGGCCACGGGGTTGCCCCCGAAGGTGCTGAACACGTCGGTCCGGGCGGCCGCTCGTTCGGCGACATCGGACCGAACCACAACGGCGGCCACCGGGTGGCCGTTTCCCATCGGCTTGCCCATCGTCACGATGTCGGGAACGATCCCAGAGGCCTGGAAGCTCCACAGGTGGTCGCCGTACCGGCCGTGCCCGGCCTGCACCTCGTCCGCGACCAGGAGCCCGCCGGCGTCGCGGACGGCCCGAGCGGCCTCCGGCAGGTAGCCCGGCGGCGGGCACAGGATCCCGTCGCTGGTGAAAGCGGGGTCGACGAACATCGCGGCCACCGGCATTCCCCGCTGGCTCAGCGCATCCGCTGCGACGCCGGCCAGTTCTCCGAATCGTTCGGCCCATTGCGGCTCATCCGAACGGTACCGCCCTCGATAGCCATCTGGGGCCGGCACCAGCTCCACGTGCGAGGGCCGGTAGCCCTGCGGCCATTCCTCCGGTGAGAGGTCGGCGGTCACGCCGGTCACCCCGTGGTACGCGAACTCCGAGACGATGGCTCCGCCCCGGTCCGTGGCCATGGTGGCCATCCGCCAGGCCAGGTCGTTCGCCTCGCTGCCGGTGTTTACGAACAACACCGAGTCCAGTGTCTCCGGCATCGTGGCGACGAGGCGTTCGGCCAGTTGGACCACCGCCTCGTGCAGATATCGGGTATTGGTGTTGAGCGTGCGGACCTGCGAGGCGATAGCCTCCGCCACCCGTGGATGGGCGTGCCCGACCGCGGGGACGTTGTTGTACGCGTCCAGGTAGCTGTGCCCTTCGGGATCGAACACCCACACGCCCTCGCCCCGCACCAGGTGGAGGGGCCGGGCGTAGGACAACGGCGACAGGGCTGGCGAGATGACCTTCGCCCTCCGGGCCGACAGCTCTCCGGTCGGCGCCGAGCGATAGGGTAGAGTCACCCGTCCGCACGCCTGTCGGAACCGCCGGCTCGCCTCGTCGAGACCGGCAGCGTCAAGCAGCTGCAGGAGCCGCCAGGAGCCGACGCCGAAGGTGGAGACGTAGCCCGCGTTCTCCGGGTACAGGTGGAGGCGCCACGCCGAGATGACGATGGCGATGGCCGTCCGGGTGACCACGAGGTCGCCCAGAACAGCGGCCTCCTGGTCCTCGAGCGGCGTGACCGACTCGTATCCGGCGATCATCGCCTCCGCCACCTCGAGGGCGTCCGGGCGCCCGTCCAGGACGTCCGCCAGTGCGACGGCCAGGTCGCACACCAGCGCGGTGTGGGTCATGTCTCCGAAGTCGGTGATGCCGGTGACATGCCCTGATTCGTCGATCAGGACGTTGTCGAGGCTCATGTCGTTGTGGATGACCTGGGCTCGGAGCCCGCCCAGGGCCGGGCCGACGGTGGCGTCGAAACGGTCCAGCACCCGCTGGACGAGCGCCCGGCGTTTCCCGTCCCGGACGTATCGCAGCAGCGGACGCAGCTCCTGCGCCCGCTTGATGTCCCACAGGATGTGGTAGCCGGCGGCCGGGTGGTGGAACCCGCGCAGGGCCCGGCCCAGCCTTGCCACCACCGTCCCCCACCGGCGAAGGGCCTCTTCGTCCAGGTCCGTCGTCTCGGGGTTGCGCCCGGGAAGGAAGGTGAACAGGCGGACCAGCGAGGCTCGTCCGTCCCGGTCTTCGACGTTCGCCCAGTTCGAACCGTCCTGCGTGGGCACCACCCGCATGACCGGAAGCGAGCGGTCTTGCCGGGCCACGTGGATGATCGCCTCCGTCTGCATCCCGATGACCGAGGCGTCGTCCGCCGGGTTCGAGATCTTCAGCACAAACGACCGGTCACGAGCCTCGTCGTCCAGCCGGAAGTTCTGGTCGCGCTCGCTGGCCAGAGGAGTGGCCCTGCCCGCGATACCGAAGATCCTCTCGGCGATGCCTTCGGCTTGATCCGACGTGAATGCCGGGGGCGGCACGCTGAGCGGATCCCCCGGGTCCCCATCTCTCGTCCCGACTTTCGTCTTCATCGAACGCTGAGCGTACCGTGGCCCGGGGCCGCCGCCCGTCCCTTCCTCGGAACCTCTGAGGGTCTCCCCAGCCTCCTCCCACGTCGGGGCCCCAAACTGCCTCTCGCTCCCGGGATGGGAGCTCGAACGAAGGGAAGGGAGGTGATTTCGGATGAACGTCACCCGAAGATGGGTCGTCGCGGCACTGGTGGCCGGGTCGATGGTCACGGGCGGAGCCATCGGCGCCACCCTGTTCAGCGCGGGCGCGAGCACCGCCGCGACCACGACCACCACGCCCTCGGTGTCGAACGGCAGCTCCACCGGCACGGGGAGCGGCGGCACCAGGAGCGGCGTGTTCAAGCCCAACGAGAACGCGGCGCACGAGGCGTCGGAGAGCGCGGCCAGAGAAGCGCAGGAGGACGCTGGTCAGCTCCCGACGGTTCCCTAGAGCCACGTTCGCGTCCGAAGGGGAACGGGTGGATCGGCCATCTCCGCCGGTCCACCCGTGATGGGAGACTCTCGCAGGCATGATCGCCCCCCCGGCGAGGGAAAGAAGACCATGTGAGCGCCGCCAGCCCGACCGACCTGTACGAGAACGGATTGCTGATCGACGGTACAGGAGGCGCTGCCGTCCCCGACGGCGCCGTCCTGGTGGACTCCGACGGCACCATCGCCTGGGCCGGCTCCCGGGCTCAGCTGCCGGGTCCCTCCCGAGGTCCGGCGGGTCGACGTTCGAGGCGCGGCCATCCTCCCCGGCTTCATCGACTGCCATGTGCACGTGACGATCCCAGGAGAAGGGGGCGTCGACTTCCTGCAGCGGGCCACGCTCCCCCGGACGTACCGGACGCTGCAGTCGATCGAGATCCTGCGGTCGACCCTGGCCGGCGGGGTGACCACGGTTCGTGACCTCGGCGGGGCGGACATCGGCTTGAAGATGGCCATCGAGGACGGGTTGATCGAGGGCCCTCGGATGCAGATCGCCATCAGCCTGATCGGTATCACCGGCGGGCACGGTGACCAGAGCTTCGCGAGCGGCCTCGACATCGCTCCACAGATCGAACCCCTGATGGTGAGCGCCGTCGCGGACGGCGAGGAGGAGTGCCGAAAGATGACGCGGCGGCTGCTCCGGGCGGGAGCCGATGTGATCAAGATCGCCTCCACGGGCGGCGTGTGGAGCCCTCGCGACCAGCCCGACCACGAAGGGTTGTCCGAGGCCGAGACCCGTGCCGTGGTCGAGGAGGCCCGGCGACATGGTCGGAAGAAGGTGGCCACGCACGCCCAGGGCCGCGACGGCATCGCCAACGCGGTCCGGGCCGGCGTGGCCAGCGTGGAGCATGGGTACCAGATCGATCTCGCCACCGTGGAGCTCATGATCCAGAAGGGCACCTACCTGGTTCCCACGCTGGCCACGGCCACCACCAAGCCCGACAAGGACAAGGCGCCGCCGTACGCCTATGAGAAGAAGCTCCAGTGGATGGCGATCGCCCGCGAGCGCATCCCGCCGGCGATCGAGGCGGGCGTCAAGGTGGCCATGGGGACCGACGCCGGAATCGCCCGGCACGGCCACAACCTGCTCGAGCTGGCCCCGGCTGGTTGAATTCGGCATGACGCCCATGCAGGCGATCGTCGCCGGGACCAGCAACGCCGCCGACCTGCTGGACCTATCGGACGAGGTGGGGACGCTGGGGGCGGGCAAACGAGCTGACATCGTGATCGCCAAGGGAGATCCACTGGAGGACATCACGGTGCTGTCCGATCCCGAGAACGTGGTGGTCGTGGTGAAGGACGGGCACGTCTACAAGGACACGGACGGACTCCTTGGCGACGGCCCCGCGGCTGGCCGCTGAGCCGGCGCGGACGGCCAGCCAGCCTCGATCAGTCGCGTTCGAAGGCCTCGAACGCGGTGCCGCCGGACCCGGTGTCCGCAGCCTCTTCGGACCTGGTCGCCCAGGAAGGGAAGGGGAACCGGATCTGGATGGGGATCGGTACGTGAGGCTGCTGCAGGATCATCGAGCCGGGCTTCAGGATCGACGCGCGGGCCCTGGTGACCGCAGGAAGGAACCCGTATTCGCTGCGCTGGGCCTCCGCGGTGTCGAGGCGCCCCACCACGCGGAACGCTGAATTGGCGATGATCCGCCGCTCCACCTCGCTGGCCGTCTGCTGCGCGCCGATCAGGATCATGCCCAGGGAGCGGCCCCGCTCGGCCACGTCCAGCAGGACCTCCTTGATCGGGGACCACCCCTCCCGGGGCGCGTAGCGGTTCAGCTCGTCGAGGACCAGGAAGTGCAGGGGCTCCCGCCGTCCCATCCGCTCCTTGTGCTCGAACAGGCGTTTGATCACCACGCCGGTGACGAACCGCTTGGCCCGATCGTGCAGCGTGTGGATGTCCACCACGGTGACCTGGTTGGCCTCCCAATCGATCCGGTGGTCCTGGGCGTTTTCGGCCTCCCGGCCCCAGATGAGGTGGCCCACCCGGAACCGCCCGGCCTCCAGCCGGCGGATGAACGCCGCCACGGTGGCGTCGGAGAGCCGGCCCCGCCACGGTGAGCGTTCGTCCTCCACGTTCTCCGTGATGAGCTGGCACAGGGCGGCGAAGTCCCTCACCGGGTAGCCGCCGAAGACGACGGTGGCGTCGTGGTCCGGGTCGTCCTCGCATTCCCGGTCGAGGTAGGACTCCACCCGGGCAACCAGATCAGCGATCTGGGAGCGCTCGTCTTCGGCTTCGGCGAACAGGAACCGCAGGTACTTCTCCCGGACGAACTCCCGGACCGTCCAGTAGTAGGCGGTGACTCCCTCGGACCGGCTCTCCACCTGGGGGATGGCCTGGCCCACGGGGAGGGGCCGAACCGGCGCCCACAGGCCGACCGACTCGAAGGGGCCGGCGGGAAGGGCCAGCCGATCGTAGTCCTCCTTGCCGGTTGCGGAGAGTCGGGCATTCGGCATGTCCAGCCACATCAGGTCCTCGCCCTTGACGTTGAACACGATCGCCTTGGTGTTGGTCCCCGAGCCGCCCAGGACCCTCGAGTGGAACAGGGCGTACAGCAAGAACAGCGCATAGGTGGTCTTCGTGGCGACGCCCGACACCCCCGAGATGTTGACGTGGGCGCCCCGGGAGCCGTCCAGGAAGTCGAGGTCCAGGAACACCGGCTCGCCGTCTCGGGACAACCCGGCGGGGATCCGCCGCTCCATCTGATCGAAGTACAGGGCCTCGTCGCGGTCCTTCCCCCGGGCCCGGAAGGCGGGGAGTCCCGGGAGGGGAGGGACGAACACCTCGGGCTCGAACCGTGTCACCACGACCTGGGCGGCGACGGCGGTTTCGACGGGGAGGACCCCTTGATCCACCAAGAAGACGTCGGTGTCGAACGAGGCGCCCTCGTGGCGGGCCCGGGCGTCCTGGACGATCCCGGC
>DHWM01000007.1:19034-23251 GCA_002413185.1 Actinobacteria bacterium UBA5182 | reverse complement strand
AGGGGAGTGCTGTCCTCGGTCCCAAGGACCATCCCGACCCGTTCGCTGGCCGCTTCGTCCACAGCGCTCAGTCCTCCCCTCGTTCCGTCGACGCGAGCCACGCCACGAGCGAGCGTCTGACCATGCCGGGGTGGCCCATGCGGTGCCGGAGCCAGGTCTCCAGACCTCCCACCGGAGCGAGGTTCTGGGGTGTCCGGGGGTCGGACGCCCGCCCGGCGTAGGAGGGAAGCACCGCGCTGACCCGGTCGGCCAGCTCGATCGCGGTCTCCGAGCCGAGCCCGGCCCGAACCTCGCACCGGACGATCCCGGCATGATCGTGCCAGGGGGGAGCGAACTCCGCCAGTCGCGTGTACCAGGCGTAGCGTTCCAGGGGCTGCTCGGCGGTGCCCAGGGAGAACAGCGGCGTCCGCTGGCCCGGTGCCAACCGACCGATCAGGGAATCCTGTTCCGGCCCGAGATATTGGCGGGAGAACCGCTTGACCAACCCCACCACCGGAGCCTGGCTGGGGTCCCGGAAAGTGAGCGGCCCGTCGACGGCGACCAGACAGCCCTTTTCCCCGGCGGTCCGAGCCGCCAGATTCCCTTCCTCCTGCCGCATGAGCTGCTGGAGCTTCCACAGCGGACGGTCCGGGTCGGTGCCCGGGTCTGAAGCGGGTTCGAAGTCGAGCGAGGCCGCGCCCACCGAGATGGCAACCTTCGCTGGCACCACGCCACCCCCCAGGACGACGCTGCGGCACACCCGGTGCTCGCCGAAGGAGGCTCGGCCGTCGCACCGGACGCTTCCCACCGCGTAGGTGCCGAACAGCCCGGGGACCCGCCTCCCAGAGGGGTCCTCCGCGATCAACCGGAGCTCCACCCGCCGGACGCCGTCGACGAACCACACCGGGCAGGGGGGATGGGGGCGAGGCGAGAGGGGCTTGGACCAGTCTGCTGTCTCGACCGTGGGATCCGCCCGAGGGACGGGCGGGTCTTCAAAGCCGGCATCGAAGCCCATCCCGTATTCCGGCCGCCAGGGGTCGGCTCGCAGAACCACCATCGGCGCCTAGGATAGGCCCGGCGGCCGACACGACCTAGGACCTCAGACCGCCAATCGAAGTGCGGCCCGAACGCCTCGCAACCTTGAGTCGTGCTCGGGAGGACCAAGAGTCTCAACCGGCTATGGAGACTTCGAAAGGTTTTTTGGCGCTCGATTTGCTCGCTCCCAGGTCACACCCTGAAGGGCGGCTTGACACTCCGACCGGGGCCCGCCTAGAGTTAGGCCCGCTTGCCGCCTCGGCGGTGAGCGCAGGACCCAAGAGGCCGAGTAGAGAACGCGGGCGCCCCGGCGCTCGCGGCCCCAAAGGTCTCTTGGGTCCTTCCCCTTCCCGGGAACAAAGCGCTGGGGACGACTGTTAGCGCGGATGCCCGGAGGGTAGTGGTCCCCCTCCCGGGCGAGCGTACAATCCACCGACGTTTGGGCGAGGGCAGGCGAGCGAGGCACCCGTGGAAGAAGAAGAGGATTACCTCCCGGACACTGAGGACGACGACGACGATGACGGTCCGGCCGGAGTCGAGGCCGAGGACGCCACGGAGCCGGTGGAGACGAGCCTGGAGGAGATCCTCACCAAGAAGCCCGAGGAGCGTCCACCTCCGGACGAGGAGGAAGACGAGGAGTCTATCCTTTCGCTGGGGAGGGAAGAGCGCATCGAGACGCTCTCGGTGAAGGTGGTCCCGCCGGACCCCAACAAAGAGTTCACCTGCCGAAAGTGCTACCTCGTCAAGCACCGGAGCCAGCTGGCGGACAAGAAGAGGATGTACTGCCGGGACTGCGCCTGAGCGAACGGCGCTGGCCCCTGCCGGTGGCGCTCGCCGCGGCGGCCGGTTCGGGCATCCTGCTCTCAGTGGCGAACCCTCCGGCGGACGTGGGGGCGGTGGCGTTCTTCGCGCTCACCCCGCTCCTGTGGGCCCTGTCGGGAAGCCCCCGCCCGCGCCGTGGAGCGCTGATGGGGTTCGTGTTCGGCCTCGTCTACTACGGGATCCTGCTGGAGTGGTTGAGGACGTTCGGGGTGATCGCCTGGCTGCCGCTCGTGGCCAGCCAGGCGGCGTACGCCTCGGTGTTCGGCGCCCTGCTCCCGAGATTGTGGCGAAACGGACGGCCCATCCGGTCGGCGGTGCAGGCGGCGGCGCTGTGGACGGCCCTGGACTGGGCCAGGGCCACCTGGCCGGCGGGGGGCTTCGGGTGGGGTGGGTTCGGCTACACGCAGCACGGCAACCGGTTCCTGCTCCCACTGGCCTCGGTCACCGGGGTATGGGGCGTGACGTTCGTGGTGGTGCTGGTCAACGGGCTGTTGCTGGGAGCCATCCTTCGGATGGGGGAGCGGGGGAGGGCCCCTCATGAGCGGGTACGCTCGGCCTCGGCCCTGCCCGTGATCGGCCTCGCGGCCGTGCTCTTGCCGGCGGCCATCCCGGTGCCGGCCGCGAACGGCCGGCCGCTCGACGTGGCGGTGGTGCAGGGAAACGTCTCCCTTTCGCTCGCTTCGGACCCGTACCTGCAGAGCGACGTGGTCGTGAGAAGCCACATCGCCCTCACCAGGACACTGGCCGGTAACCCGCCGGACCTGGTGGTGTGGCCCGAGAACGCGCTGTACGCCGACCCCACCCAGGATCCGGCTCTGGGCCGGGCGGTGGGCGATGCGATCCGCGCCGTCGGCGCGTCCGCTCTGGTCGGAGCGGTCTCACCGACCTCGAACGGCCGATTCTTCAATCAAACCCTGTTCTATTCGGGCGGTGGCGAGGTGATCGGCCGGTACACCAAGGTCCACCTGGTTCCGTTCGGTGAATACGTGCCATGGCCGGCGGTGTTCCGCTGGACCGAGCGGTACCGGAGGGGAAATGCCGACCTCGTTCCGGGGCACGCCCTCAAGGTCTTCCAGGTCGACGGCGCGTCGGTCGCCGCGCCGATCTGCTTCGAGAACGTCTTCCCGGACCTGTTCCGGCGCTTCGTCGCCGACGGGGCGGGACTGGTCGTGCTGACCACCAATGATTCCTCGTTCCTGCGGTCGCCGGCCTCTCGGGAGCACGTGATCATGAGCCAGCTCCGCGCGGTGGAGAACGGGCGGTGGGTGGTCCACGCGGCCATCTCGGGCCAGAGCGCGATCATCGATCCCCGCGGTCAGGTGATCCGACGAACCGGGCTGTTCCAGACAGCCATCCTGAGGGACCGGGTGCCGACCTCGCAGGGCACCACGTTGTACACGCGGCTGGGAGACTGGTTCCCGTGGGCCTGCGGCCTGGCGGTGGCGACGATCCTGCTGGCCACCGCGCTGGCACGGCGGCGCCGAGAAGACGGGAGCCCCGGGCCCGACGCCCCTTCGGCTCCCCCGGCGGGGGAGAGGAGCGCCCGGACGCCGTTGCCCATCTCCGGCGGATCAGACCCCCGAACCATGGTGGTCCTGCCGACGTACAACGAGCGGCCGACCGTCGCCACGGTGATCGAAGGGGTCCTGGCGGTCAGGCCCACGGTGGACGTGCTCGTCATCGACGACGGCTCTCCCGACGGGACCGGTGAGGTGGTAGCGGCTCTGGCGAAGGATCAGCCGAGGATTCGGCTGCTTCGCCGGGACGGCAAGCAGGGCCTCGCCAGCGCGTACCTCCTGGGGTTTCGAACAGCGCTGGACCAGGGATACGGGATCGTCGTGGAGATGGATGCCGACCTCTCGCACCGGCCGGACGAGTTGGAGCGACTCCTGGCGGGCTCGGAGACCTATGACCTGACCATCGGCAGCCGGTACGTGGACGGCGGGGGCGTGACGAACTGGAGCCGAAGCCGGCTGGCCCTGTCCAAGGCCGGGAACGCCTACGCCAGGACCGTCCTTGCCCTACCCGTCACCGACGCCACCAGCGGTTACCGCGCGTATCGTCGCCAGCTTCTGGAAGCGCTGCTGGCCGACGGCATCAGCTCCGACGGCTACGCCTTCCAGGTGGAACTGGCCTACCGGGCGTGGAGGCAAGGGTTCGCCGTCGGCGAGGTGCCCATAACGTTCCAGGAACGCGAGCACGGACGATCCAAGTTGTCGCGGCGCATCGTCGTCGAGGCCCTGTGGCGCATCGCCGCGTGGGGCGTGCGCGACAGAATGGGGTCCGGACGACGTGCGGCGACGAGCGCCGGGAACCCCGGCCGCTCCTCGCCGTGACCGGTCTCTCGCCTATCGCCTATAACGTACATTATGGAAAGTTGT
>DHWM01000007.1:0-18818 GCA_002413185.1 Actinobacteria bacterium UBA5182 | reverse complement strand
TGACCTTGGCAGGATCGGCACCCGACTCCCGGAGGACCGTGGCGGCGACCCCCTCCCCTTCCCGTGCCAGCCCGAGGAGGAGGTGCTCCGTCCCGACGGGCTCGTGACCGAGGTTTCGAGCCTCCCTGACGGCTAGCTCGAGCACCTTCTTCGCTCGGGGAGTGAATGGAACCCGGCGGCCGACGCCCCCCGGACCCACTCCGATGATGGCCTTGATCCTGGCCCGCACGTGGTCGGCCGTGAGCCCCAGATCACCGAGGGCCAGGGCCGCTTTCTCTTTCGGTTCCGCGAGCAACCCGAGCAAAATGTGTTCGGTGCCCAGATAATCGTGCCCGAGACGTCGAGCTTCCTCCTGCGCCACGACCAGGACGTGGCGGGCTCCCTCTGTGAGGCGGCGGAACGGTCCGTTGCGTTCGCCCTCGTTCTGGCTCCGGCGACGACGCCCGTCGAAGAGTCTCGGCCTGGCCCCGTGACGCTGGTGGGCAGCTTGCTTGGTCACCCCAAGGCGCTCCCCGATCTGCGACCACGAAGCGCCTGCTCGTCGCGCCTCCTCGACGAACAGGTCGACCAACTGGTCCCGCATCCGGTCCAGGTCCGTCCCGACGTTCACCGCCAGGCCCAGCCGCTCGAGCTCCGAGCACCCTCGGGTCCGGCCCCGGACCCACCGGGCCATTCGTTCGACATCGATGGGCGCATCCGCCATGACGTCGTCAACCATACCTTGACGACACCTTCGTCGTCAAGGTATGGTTGACGAGAGGTCGAACGCCAGTTGCCCCAGGGGTTCGAGCGGCTCCGGCGGGGGCTCCCGACCAAGCGGCTCCGCTCTCCACCGGCCCAGCACCTGGGCCGCCCATCGTTCGGCCTGGACTTCCGAGCGGCGGAGGCCTCCGCGGAACTGGTGGACGTGGAATGCCTCGTGGGCGGCCAGCGCGACCAGCCGCTCCCGCCAGTCCTCCACCGTGATCCAGGGCGCGGTCTTCCTTCGGACATAGCGATAGGTCTTGGGATATCCGCGGTTCCGAAGGGTGGCGGGAAGGAACAGCCGGATCAGGTAGCGGGTCCCCGGCCCCGCCCGAGGTCGCGACGGTGGCTCTGCATAGGCCCGGCCGCAGAAGGACTGGGCCCCGCGGACGGCCCGTTCGAGCCGGACCTCCACTCCGCTCGAGTCCACGTCGGCGAAGCCTTCCCCCACCAGCGCCCGCAGGGCACCGTGGTCGTGCCGGATGGATCCGTCCACCAGGATCCGCATGGGCCCATGGTAGAACGCCGAAATGACACAGCTGTGATTCGGGGGAAAGACGACTACCCGTGCCAGCGGCCCCTGTGGGCGACCTCCTGGGCCGCCTTGCGGGGCCGGCTGTGCGCCGAGGACCTCACATCGTCCTTCGTCGCGGGATGCCCGATCGCGATCGCCCCGAGAGGTTCCCACTCCCCCGGCACCCCGAACGCCTCCCACACCGCACCGTAGCCTTCGGCGTCCAGGCCGAAGAACAGTGCTCCGAGCCCCTGGTCGATCGCGGCCAGCTGGATGAGCATGGCCGCGAAGGAGGCATCCACGGTCCAGTACGGGACCGGCCACCGGGCCTCGTCGCGGTCGGACCATCCCTTGTCCGGCTCGGCGTACCGGTTCAGGTAGACGTGCTTACCTGCCACCGGCAGGATCACCACGGGAGCACGGCGGAGCCCGTCCCCCGGCCACTCGTCCTCGCCGTGCGCGGCCGCGGACCAGAACCGCTCGACGTCCTCGGGCCGGTCCAGAACCAGGAAGGCATAGCCCTGGCTGTAGCCGGCCGACGGCGCTCGCTGAGCCGCCCACAGGATGCGCTCCAGGGCTTCTGGATCCACCGGTCGGGGTTCGAACGTTCGGACCATCCGGCGCCGCCGAAGCACGTCCTGGAAGTCCACTCTCTCAATCCTCCTTGCCGGTCCGGGTCCAGAACGCCGGCACGATCCGCCACGTCCCTTCGAAGATCCGCTGGTGCAGCTCCGCTTCGACGATCGCTCGGACGATCGGGTCCTGCCTTTGGGCATCGTTCTCCGAGGTTACCTGGAGTGGCCAATTGCCGGCCTCCGAACCGCTCAGGTGCGGATGGGTGAACGCGGCCGCGAACCACGCCACCACCTGGATCGGGCCCACGGATTTTCCGCCCCGGACGTTCTGGGCCTCCCGCTGGGCTGGCCAGGAAAGCTCCCACCGGGCCTCTGCGTCTCCGGACGGCTTTTCCTCGACCGGATGATGGTGGGCGGCACCGGTGCTCTGCAGGAACGTCCGGTTCGTCTCGTCCAGCACCGACCGCACCACTGGGTCCAGCAGCTCGACGGCTCGGCGGAACAGCGCGACCCTCTCCGGCCTCGGCCCCGCGCCCTCATACGTCCGGGCGCGGAGGTCCTGGAGGTGGCGGAACATATCCTCGGACCGAGCCGCCGGCCCGGAGCCTTCCGAGTCGCTCACCGAGGATTCGAAGCTCCGGTCACCACCGAAGCTTGAGCTCGCGCGCGGCCTTGGCCTCGTCGAGCCGGCGGACCGGCGTGGTGACGGGAGCCTCGTGCAGGAGCTCGGGGTCGGATTCGGCCTCCTGCGCGACCTGCAGCATGGCATCGGCGAAGGCGTCGAGCGTCTCCTTCGACTCCGTCTCCGTGGGCTCCACCATCAGGGCCTCCTCGACCACCAGCGGGAAGTACACGGTGGAGGGATGGAACCCGAGGTCGATCAGCCGCTTGGCCACGTCCATGGCCCGGATGCCGTGCTTCTTGAGTGGGCGGGCCGTGGCCACGAACTCGTGCATCGGCCGGCCCGGATAGGCCATGGGATAGGCCTGGCGGACCAGGCAGGCCAGGTAGTTGGCGTTGAGGACGGCCCGCTCCCCAACTTCGCGCAGACCATCCCGGCCGTGACCGAACACGTAGGCGAACGCCCGCACCAGCACGCCGAAGTTCCCGTTGAAGCCGTGGACCCGTCCGATGGCATCGGGCCGGTCCCGTTCCCAGAAGTACCGGTCGCCGTCCTCGTCGTAGGCGATCAAGGGGGATGGGAGGAACGCCTCCAGCCGCGGGCTCACGGCCACCGGTCCCGCTCCCGGCCCTCCCCCGCCATGGGGTGTGGCGAACGTCTTGTGGGTATTGAGGTGAACGATATCGAAGCCCATGTCGCCGGGTCGAACCTTCCCGATGATCGCGTTGAGGTTCGCCCCGTCGTAGTACAGGAGTGCGCCCACACGATGCATGGCCCGGGCGATCCCTTCGATCTCCTCCTCGAACAGACCCAGCGTGTTGGGGTTCGTCAGCATCAACCCGGCCACGTCATCGTCGACGAGCTTCTCTAATGCGCCGAGGTCGACCAGCCCACGGGCGTCCGAGGGAACCTGGACGGCCCGGTAGCCGGCCAGCGTGACACTGGCCGGGTTCGTGCCGTGGGCAGAGTCCGGGATCAGGACCTTGGTTCGAGGGTTGCCGCTCTTCTGATGGTACGCCCGCATGATGAGGAGCCCGGTGAGTTCCCCGGCCGCCCCCGCGGGGGGTTGCAGCGTGGCCCGGGCCATCCCGGTGATCTCGCACAATGCCCGCTCCAGCCGCCACAGGAGCTCCAGCGCGCCCTGGATGGTGTCCTCCGGTTGGAGGGGGTGCAGCCGCTGGAATCCGGGAAGCGCCGCGACCGTCTCCGCCACCTTCGGGTTGTACTTCATCGAGCAGGACCCCAGCGGGTAGAAACCCGTGTCGACGCCGTAGTTGATCTGGGACAGCCGGGTGAAGTGCCGCACGATGTCCCGCTCCGCCACCTCCGGGAGGTCCGGAGGATCGTGGCGGCGATGCCCCTCGGACAGCTCGGCTTCCGGAACATCGAGTGCAGGTAGCGTCCAGGCTCGACGGCCCGCCTTCGACAGTCCTTTCAGCGTCCACGCCAGCGGTGGTCCATCGTTTCGAACCGGCGCCCCGGTCATGAAGAGGCCTCCTCGAACGCCTTGACCAGCCGGTCGATCTCCTCCCGGGTGCGGCGTTCGGTCACCGAGACGAGCAGCAGACCCTCCTCCGTGACCGGCCCAACCAGGAATCCCACCTCGATGAGCCGGCGCTGGACGTCCTGAGCGTCGACCTGCGTCGTGTGAACCGCGAACTCCTTGAAGAACTCCGCATCGCCGAACGCCAGCTCCACCCCGGACAGATCGGCCAGCCGCTCCGACGCGTACCGGGCCTTGGCCACGCAGTGCCGGCCGAGCTCCCTGAGTCCTTCCGGCCCCAGCCACGACAGGTACACCGTGGCGGCGTACGCCATGAGCGTCTGGTTCGTGCAGATGTTCGACGTGGCCTTCTCCCGCCGGATGTGCTGCTCCCGGGCCTGCAGCGTCAACACGTACCCGGGGCGGCCCTCGACGTCCGTGGTCTCGCCAGCGATCCGTCCGGGCATCCGGCGGACATCCTGCATCCGGGCGGCGATGATCCCCAGGTAAGGCCCGCCGTAGCTCAGGTGGTTCCCCAGGACCTGCCCTTCCGCCACAGCGATATCTGCGCCCAGCTCGCCGGGCGGAGCCAGCACGCCCAGGGACAATGGGTCGAAGACCTGGATCGTTCGAGCTCCCACTTGGTGCGCGGCGTCGAACATCTCCCAGGCCTGGTTCTCGAGCGCGCCGAAGAAGTTGGGGTGTTGCAGGACCACCGCGGCGACGTCGTCCCCCAGCCGGTCCCGCCCCCCAGGCTGGTACGGGTAGGGAAAGACCTCGACCGAAAAGTGCTCGGCGTTGCCGTAGGTCCTGAGCGTCTCCACGTACCGGGGGTCGACCGAGCCGGAGACCAGGATGCGACCTCGGCGGGTGGCCCCGACCGCCATGTGCACCGCTTCGACCAGGGCGGTGGGCCCGTCGTACAGCGAGGCGTTCGAGACCTCCAGCCCCGTCAGCTCGCAGATCATGGACTGGTATTCGAACAGTGCCTGAAGGATGCCCTGGGACAGCTCCGGCTGGTACGGCGTGTAGGACGTGTAGATCTCGGATCGCCCGGTCAGTGCCCACACCAGCGAAGGGACGTAGTGGTCGTACGCTCCCCCCCCGGCGAAGCACACCAGATCATCGGCATGGCGGTTGCGGCGAGCCATCCGGCCCATCTCGGCGACCAGTTCCATCTCCGAGAGGCCCTCCGGGATGTCCAGGTCACGGTCCAGCCGGACTCCCTCGGGAAGATGCTGGAACAGCTCCTCCACCGAGGAGAGCCCGCACCCGGCGAGCATCGCCTGGACGTCGTCGTCGGTGTGTGGAGCGAAACGCACGGCCCGAGTCTACAGGCGGCCTTCGACCGGGCTCTGCGCTACCCGACCTTGCGGGTGTCGTCCAGCCCGTACTTCATGACCAGCGAGAGGTAGTCGCGCTGGTAGAAGATCTTGCACAGGATCTCCGGATACTGCTCGCGGAGTCGCCTGACCTTGCGGTTCTTCTTCGTGACCAGCTTCTGGTTGAGCGTGGTGATCTCGATGTAGAGGTCGTAGGCCGGGAGGTAGAAGTCCGGGGTGAACCGCTGGGTGACGTTGCCGTCGCCGTCCTGCTGGAGATCGAACGAGCGAGGCTCGTAGTGCCATTCGATCTGATAGAAGTCGAGGAGCCGTGCGAACTGTCGCTCGCTGGCGTGGGCGAAGGATGCGCTGTCGCTGGGGAGGGGTTGGGAGGGACGAAGCGCGCGCTTGGTGCTCAAGCGCCTCCGGCCTGGGCGAGCGCGGCCGGCTGGTCGGATCGGGTCGTCTGCAGTGACGCGGTGAGGTCGTCCCGGACCCGGTCGAGGGCGATGGCGAACACGCCTTGGCCGCGCTGGAGGAGGTCGATGACCTCATCGGGAGAGTCGGCGGCGTAGATGTGGTCGCCGTCGGACATCAGCATGGTGCCGGCGGGCTGGCGCTTCATCTCGCGGAGGAACTCCACGGCCTGGCGAATCTTCTGCAGCGACACCCCCGTGTCGAGGAGCTGCTTGATCACCCGGAGCTCGATGAGATCCTGAAAGGAGTACAGGCGCTGGGTGCCCGAGCCGCCGGCTTCCCGGATGCTCGGGGTCACCAGGCCGGTTCGGGCCCAGTAGTCCAGCTGGCGATACGAGATCCCGACCACCTTGCAGACCTCGGGGACTCGATACCCCTGTCCATCGACCATGACAGCTCCGTAATTACGAGGGCGTAACGAAGGCTACCACGGGGGTTCGACCTGTCAACGACCCGATCGTGGCTCTGTCCGCCCGAACGGTCACTCGGACCGCGTGCCGTCGAGGAAGCGAAGCGCCAGCCCTGCGTGGAACGCGATACCCGCGGCCATCGCCGACTCCTCGAGCACCATCCGGTTGGAGTGGTTGGGCGCCGGCCTGTCCACCCCCGGCGGAGCCATGCCCAGCCGCACCATGGCTCCGGGCACGCGCTGCAGGACGTAGGAGAAGTCCTCCGCACCCATTACCGGGTCCTTCAACCGCTCCACCCGGTCCTCCCCCAGCACCTCTTCGGCCACGTCCAGGGCGAACTCGGCCATCGCGTCGTCGTTGATGGTCGGCGGATACCCCTCCTCCACCGACAGCTCGGCCTCCACACCATGGGCATGTGCGACCCCGTTCACCACACGGCGGGCGTGCTCCAGCACCGCACTCCGGGTTTCCCCGGACAACGCCCGGAGCGTGCCCTCCAGGCGGGCGGCCTCCGGGATCACGTTGTCGGTGGTCCCCGCCTCGATGTGCGCGATGGTGATGACCGCAGGATCGAACACGCTGACCCGGCGCGTGATCATCGTCTGCAGCGCCAGGGCGATCTCGCACGCCGCCGGGATGGGATCCAGGGCCAGGTGCGGGGCGGAAGCATGGCCGCCCCGCCCCCGGACCTCGATGTTCAGCGTGTCGGCCGAGGCTGCCAGCGGCCCCGCCTTGCACCCGATCACCCCGGCGGTCTCGTGGGCGGTCTGGTGGATGGCGAAGGCAGCCACGGGAGCCCCGTCACCGTCCAGCAGGCCCTCTTCGATCATCACCTTCGCCCCGAAGTAGCCCTCCTCGCCGGGCTGGAACATGAACAGCACGCGGCCGTGCAGCTCCTCCGTGTGCCGGGAGAGCACCCTCGCGGCCATGGCCAGCATGGCGGTGTGGGTGTCGTGCCCGCAGGCGTGCATGGCGCCCTCGATCTCCGAGGAGAAGTCGAGGCCCGTCTCCTCGGACAGCGGGAGCGCGTCCATGTCGCCGCGCAGCAGGAGGGTGGGCCCTGGGTGCCCACCCTCCAGGACGGCAACCACCGAGGTGGTCCGCACTCCTGTGCGCACGTCGAGGCCGAGGCCGTCGATCGCCTCCAGAACTGTCTCCTGGGTCCGAGGAAGGCGGAGCCCGATCTCGGGATGCCGGTGGAACCGTCGGCGGAGCTCCACCGCTTCCTCCAACAAGCCGCTGGATTCGTCGAAGACGTTCGACACGGTCCCCTCGTTTCGGGTGCGGTGGTCGTGGTGGGAGTTCGCCCGGGGCTACTCGAAGTCCTCCGGAGTGACCTGGTCGAGGAACTCCCGGAACTTCTCGACCTCCTGCTCCTCATCGTCGCGGATGACGATGGAGGCTTCGGTGAGGACCTCCTCCTGGGCGAAGATCGGGACGTTCACCCGGACGGCCAGCGCGATGGCGTCGCTGGGCCGTGACGACACCTCGAACCGAGAGCCGTTCTGCGCGACCTGGATGGTCGCATAGAAGGTCCCTTCCTTCAGCTCGGTGATGACGATGCGCTCGACATGCACCCCGACCTCCTCGAGGATGTTCTTCATCAGGTCGTGGGTCATGGGGCGGGCGGTCACGATGCCCTGCAGGGCGAAAGCGATGGCGGTCGCTTCCATCGCGCCTATCCAGATGGGCAGATAACGTTCGCCCTCTCGCTCCTTCAGCAGCACGATGGGCTGATTGGTGGGCAGCTCGACACGGACACCGACCAGATTCAGCTCGATCATCGCTTGGTCCTCACTGTACCCACACCGGTTCGCCCCGGCAACCGTTCCAATCGTCTCTCGAACGAGGCCGGTCAGATGCCGCCCGGCGGTCCTTCCGTGAGCAGTCCGGCCAGGGCGTCCGGGTTCTCGGCCAGCCCCGTCTGGTCGTCGACGGCCAGGATGAAGGGGAGGTTCCGGTACCGCTCGCGGTAGTCGAGGCCGTAGCCGACCACGAAGCTGTCGGGGCAGTCGAAGCCGCGATAGCGGATCTCGAGCGGAGGAATGCGCCGAACGCTCTTGTCGAGAAGCGTGCATACCTCGAGCGACTTGGGGTCGCGGGCCCGCAGAGCGCTCAGGAGATAGGAGAGCGTGAGCCCGGTGTCGATGATGTCCTCGACCACCAGGACGTCCTCGCCGCCGATGTCCTGGTCGAGGTCCTTCAAGATCCGCACGACCCCCGAGCCTTCGGCCCCGGCCCCGTACGACGAGATCGACATGAAGTCGATCCGGACGGGGAGCTGGATGGCTCGGAACAGGTCCGAGAGGAACACCACTCCACCTTTCAGCACGGAGATCAGGACCGGAGAGCGTCCGGCGTAATCGCGGGTGATGTCTCGGCCAAGCTCCCCCACGCGCGCGCGAATCTCGTCTTCACCATAGAGAACCGAGGCCAGGTCGGACACGTGCCGGATTATAGAAAGCCGTCGAACATCGTTCGAAGGAGAGCGATCACCAGTCGAGCAGCGCCCTGCAGTTGGCCGGTTTGCGCTGAGCCCGGAGAGGTCGCCGGAGGGGTCGGGGCACCGGCTCTCGTCACGGTGGGCACCGCGGTGATGCGCCGCCCGGCGACCCAGACGGCCTCCTCCCCCACCACCTGCCCCGCATGCACGGGTAGCCGAAGGCTGGGAGTCGCGGTGAAGAAGCGCTTGATCGAGGGCACCTGATCGATCCGCACCAGCTTCACCAGGTCTGCGGCGGCGACGGCTGGAATCTCAAGGCCACCGACGGTGGCGGTCCCGAGACGCTCGCCGCGTCGAACCAGGGCAACGTTCTGGAACTCGTCGAAGCCGAAGTTCAACAGCGCGGCCGCGTCGTCGAACGCGGCGGTCTCCGTGGGTCCGCCCAAAACCACCGCCAGGAGCGTTCGGCCTTGTCGTCTCGCCATCGCCACGACGCAGTGTCCGGCAGGCGTGGTGAATCCGGTCTTCACCCCGATCGCGCCCGGGTAGAGCCACAGAAGGACGTTGCGGTTCTGGACGTGCCGTTGGGTATGGCCGGGTCCGGGGATGTCCCAGGACTTCGACGCCACGATGTCGGCGAAGGCCCGAAAATGGTACGCGGCCACCGTGAGCGCCGCCAGATCGCGGGCCGTGGAGTGCCCCGCGTTGTCCAACCCGCTCGGGCTGGCGAAGCGGGTGCCGACGAGATGCAGCGCGGCCGCCCGCCGGTTCATCATGGCGACGAAGCTGGTTGAAGACCCTGCCACCCCGTCGGCCAATGCCACCGCGGCATCGTTGGACGATTGCAGAAGGAGCGCGTACATGAGGTTCCGTACCGTGATGCGTTCGCCTGCTCGCAGCCCGAGGGTCGAACCGCCCGCCGACGCCGCCGACGGGGACACCGTGACCGTTCGTTTGAGCGGCGTGGTGGCCAGCACCGTCAGCGCCGTCATGATCTTGGTCAGGCTGGCGATCGGACGCGGCGTCCCCGCGGCCTTCCGATCGAGCGACTGGCCGGTAGTGGGGTCTTCCAGGAACCCCGCAGCCGAATGAAGGACGGGGGGGCTCGGGGAAGGCTTCGGCGTGCTGAGTGCCGTCGGGAATGGGGACGGCGACCCCGACGGCGGAACGGGAGTGGGTGGTGGCGTGGACACCGCCCCGAAAGAGGGCGTCGCGCCGGCCACCCCAACCGCCAGGAGGAACGCCAACCCGGCCGCCAGCCCAGGCCGGCGCCTCCGCGTCATGGCCGTCTGCGTCAGGAGCTCTGGAGGTACTGCCGCAAGTTCGATCGGAGCAGGGCCTGCTTCAACTTCCGGGCCAGCGCGGCGAGGTCAGCCAGGTTGTCCGCCGCCGCCCGTCGAGCGTCGGGGTTGCGCTGCCGGAGCATCGGCATCACTAGCGACTCGAAGAAGGTGGCCTCCCGTTCGGCGAAGTGCCGGTACATCGTGAGGTGGCGGGGCTCGATCCCGTACTTGAAGAAGTCCTTCGCGATCGAAAGGACGATGAAGTCGTCTCCGTCGTAATACTGGTCGCCGTTCAATCCGTGGGAACACAGGATGCCGAACGACTCCAGCTCCCGGATACGGTTGCGGTCGACGCCGGTGGCTGCGGCCAGCTCCTCTGCCGACATGTGCAGGCCGGTGGGCGGTGTGGCCAGGTCGTCCCCAGCGGCCTCTTGCAGCTCCACCTTCTTCCGTTTGGGGGACGGCTCGTCGTCCTTCGCGGTGAGCCGTTCCTTGATCACCTTGAGTGGCAGATATTCGTCGCGCTGCATCCGAAGGATCGTCCGGAGCCGTTCGACGTCGTCCTCGTGGAACTTGCGGTATCCGGATGGCGTGCGCTCGGGGTCGATGAGGCCCTCGCCCTCCAGGAACCGGATCTTCGAGATGGTGACGTCGGGGAACTCGGTCTTGAGGGTCACCAGGATCTCCCCGATCGACATGTAGTTCCGGGTCGCCACCCTCACTCCCCCACGAAGAAGGTCAGCTTGAACTTGCCGATCTGGAGCTCGTCACCGTTGGCGAGCTCGGCGTCCTCGACCCGCTGACGATTCACGTAGGTCCCGTTGAGGCTGCCCACGTCGTGCACGAAGAACTTGCCGTCGCTCCGACGGAACTCGGCGTGCCGGCGCGACACCGTGACGTCGTCGAGGAAGATGTCGCTCTCCGGGTGGCGGCCCGTGGTGGTGACGTCCTTGTCGATGAGGAACTTCGATCCCGCGTTCGGTCCGCGCTGCACCACCAGGAGGGCCTGTCCCGTTTCGAGCTCGCTCTGCGGCTGCGCGGCGACCTCCCCGGTCTCGTCCTCGAGCTCGACGGGGCTGAAGCCGATGGTGGTGTCTTCCTGAAGCGGGCTGCCACAGTTGGAGCAAAATCGTGCGTCATCAGGGTTTCTATGTCCACATTTGGTACAGAACACCCTTCCCCTCCAATAGACGTCTCTTTGTCAGAGAGGTCGAGACTTATCTCGGGCGAGTCGCACTCTACACAACTCTGAAGAAGAGGTCAAGGGTGTGCCAAAATCCTAGGTCAGAAGGTGGGAAACGGTGGCTTCTCGGGGCTGGAGGGACGAACCTCTACTCTTCCTCCCCCGAGGCACGAGCGGTGAATGCGCGGTAGGCAGCGGCGTCGAGGAGGCCCCCGACCTCGCTCTGGTCGGTCGGTTCGATCAGGATCATCCAGCCGTCCCCGTAAGGTTGTTCGTTGACCAGCTGAGGCGAATCCGACAGGGCTGCGTTGCGGTCGAGAACGGTGCCGGTCACGGGCGCATAGACGTCGGACACGGACTTTGTGGACTCGACTTCCCCGAAGGGCTGGCCCGCCCGAACCTCCGTGCCCACCTCCGGGATGTCCACGTAGACCACATCGCCCAGCGCATCCTGGGCGAAGTCCGTGATGCCGACCCGGACGCCGTGCTCTTCGCGACGGACCCACTCGTGTTGCTCGGTATAGCGAAGGTCTTCGGGAAACTCCATCAACTACCTCCAGGACTCAGCTGGTCATCATGCCGCGTCTTCGCACGCCGCGGCGACTTCGGTTCGGACTCGGGAACCGGACGGCTCACGCCTTCATCCCCTCCACCAGCGATGCGAACTCTTCGGCCATGGCGCCGGCCGCTTCCGCCGTCCCGGCCTCCGCCCACACCCGCACCATGGGCTCCTGGGGATGCGGGACGATCAGGGCCCAGTCTCGGTCCCGGTACACCTTGATCCCATCGATCGTGAGGACCGGGCCGTCGTTCAGATGCTCGAGCAGCCGCCGCATCACCGTCACCTTGGCCTCCCACGGGATGGCCACCTCGGTCAAGTCGACGTCGGTGAGCGAGTCTCCCGAGAGCACCAGGAAGCGGTCGTCGAGGAGCGGCCCGGCGTTCTTGACGCTTCCCGCAGTGCCGAGCGGCTTCTCCTCCGTCGCGTACAACAGCGACAGCTCGAGGTCGGACCCGTCGCCGAAGAAGTTTCGAACGATACTGGCCAGGAAGGGAACGGTGGCGACGACTTCAGTGAAGCCGTGTCGGCGAGCCAGGCGAAGGATGTGCTGCATCATGGGTTGTCCGACGATGGGAAGCATCGGCTTTGGCTGGTTGCTCGTGAGCGGGCGGAGCCTGGCTCCCTGGCCACCCGCCATGACCACGGCTCTCATCGAGGCATCATAGGCCTCCCCCCGGCGCGACCCTTTTTCGCCGGATCGAGCGTCCCGGTTTCGCTTCTGGTCAACCGGTCGGCGGTCAGCGCGTCTGCCGGCTGGAAAGGGTGGCCCCAGAGGCCGTGTGCCTCACTGCTTTCGCCACGTCGAAGGCATAGACCGCGCCGGCCGCGTAGTACAGCGAGATCCCGATCCAGAAGATGGTCCACCCGGCCGGGAGGGCCTCAGCGTGCAGGACGAGCCCGAAGCTCCCCCATGCCACCAACGGGATCCCGGTCATCAGGGCGAACGTGGCGGCCTTGCCGACCCACCGGACGTCGAGCCGAACCTTGTACCGGAACAAGAGAACCGCTCCGGCCACGAGGATGATCGCGTCTCGGGCGATGACCAGGAGCGCCGCCCATAAGGGGACGGCGTCGCGAACGACCAGGGCCACCAGAGCGGCAGTCAAGGCCAGACGGTCCGCAACCGGGTCGAGAACTTTCCCCAGGTTGGACACCTGTCCGGTGTGCCGGGCGATATAGCCGTCCACCCAGTCCGTCGAGACCACCGCTCCCAACAACAAGAGGCCTGCCGCCTCTGTGCCGTGGTGGAGCAGGAGGGCCACGAACGCGGGGATCAGGAGGATCCGGATCAGGGACAGGAGGTTCGGCAGGGTCGCCACGCGGTCGAGGCGGTCCTGCTCATGGGAGCCGGAACGGAGCCGCGCCGGGTGGATCGGTCCTTGTTCCTCTCCGCCAGCCAGGGCCATCGCTCCTCGTTCGCTGTCGGGCCGGCCGGATTCGAACCGGCGACCTTCTGACCCCCAGTCAGACGCGCTAACCAAGCTGCGCCACGGCCCGTGAACTCGATTCTACCGGGAGTGGCCCGGCTGATGGCCCCTCCGGGGAGGCCGGGAACGGAAGGACATGCGAATCGGCACACCGTTGAGCCCGAACTCCCGGCGCAAGACGTTTTCCAAGTATCGCCGATAAGAGGGCGCGGGCTCCCCCGAGCCGAACAGGACGAACGTGGGTGGGCCCGCGGACACCTGGGTGCCGTAGAGGATGCGGCCGGTGTGCCGGGGCGGAGGATGTGTGGCCAGCGCGCTCACGAGGGCCCGGTTCGCCTCGGCGGTCGACACACGTCGGACCCACGATGCGTGGACGCCGAGGAGCGCGCCCGGGATCCGGGTCACACCGACTCCCGTAACGGCGGACGTCCGGATGACCGGGGTGCCAGGGATGAGCTGGAGGTCTCGCTCGAGGTCGACGAGCAGCGGCGCTCGCTTCTCGCTCGGGACGAGGTCCCACTTGGAGAGCGCCGCGACCAACCCTCGCCCCGCCTCGGCCACCCTCGCGGCGATCCGCTTGTCCTCGCTGGTCAACCCCTGCGCGGCATCCACCACCAGGAGAGCTACGTGAGATGAGTCGATGGCGCGAATGGTACGAACGAGGCCGTAATACTCTACGTCGCGGGTCTTGACCGCGCGACGCAGTCCAGCGGTGTCGATGAACCGAACGGGACGTCCGGCCAGCTCCGTGACCGAGTCGACCGCGTCCCTGGTCGTCCCCGGCTGGTCGTGGACGACAGCGCGTTCCTCACGTACCAGACGGTTGAACAGCGAGGACTTCCCGACGTTGGGTCGGCCAACCAGGCAAAACCGCACCTCATCCTCTACTGGAGGTTGATCCGCAACGGCAGCGGGCAACAGACCAAGCAGCCGGTCCAGCAGCTCACCGGTCCCCCTGCCGTGAAGGGCCGAGACCGGTACCGGCTCTCCCAGTCCCAGCTTGAACAGCTCTGCGGCCGAAGGTTCCTGAGCTTCGGAGTCGATCTTGTTGGCGACCACGATGACTGGACTGAGCTGCCTGCGCATCTCGCGAGCAACTCGGAGGTCCTCCTCAGTCACCCCGACACGTGCGTCGACGACGAAGAGGATGGCGTGGGCGGCATCGATGGCCCGGCGGGCCTGGGCCACGATCGCGCTTTCCATGCCTCGGGGACGAAGCGGAAGCCCCCCCGTGTCCACCAGTTTGAACGAACGACCTCGCCACTTCACAGGGACCTCGATCCGGTCGCGAGTGACCCCCGCGGACTCGTGGGAAATGGCTTCCCGCCGGCCCGCCAGCCGGTTGACCAGGGTCGACTTTCCGACATTCGGCCTGCCGATAACGGCCACGAGGACATTTCCGGGGCCGCCAGTCACGTTGCCCCGTTCCGTCCGGTCTGTCCCACACGTCGCCGAACCAGCGACAGAGCGGCCCGGAGAACGGCCTGCGGGGAGAGTCCCGCGGTCTCGAGCGTGTACGCGTCCTTGGAGGGCACCAGGGGATTCGTCGCTGCATCTTGGGCATCCCGGAGGGTGAGTGCCTCGGAGATGGGGGGTTCTCCTGCCGGGTCACCGGTGGCCCGTTGACGGGCCCTGCGCCGAGCCCGGACTGCAGGGGGAGCCATCAGGAAGATCTTCACGTCCGCGTCGGCCAGCACCTCGGTTCCGATGTCACGACCCTCCATGACACAGCCCCGGCCGCGCAGGTCTCGCTGGGCTCGCCGAAGGACCTCGCGGACAGCGGCGTGACGAGACACTCGCGACACGATCTCCTCAACCTCGGCCGTGGTGAGCTCGGGACCCGGCGGCCGCCCGTCGATCAGTAGCTCTCCTGGTGGCTGGCCTCCCACAGCGAAGCGGAAGCCTGCCGCTTCCCGGGCCAGGGCAGGAGTGTCGTCCAGGTCGATCCCCCGCTGAAGCGCCCGAGCCGCCAGACCGCGGTACATGAGCCCGGTGTTGATGTATGGGATGTTGAGTTCCGCAGCGAGAGCCTGGGCCAGAGTGCTCTTGCCAACGCCGGCTGGGCCGTCGATGGCCACCGTGATGCCGGCAGAGGCGGTCCCGCTAGCGCCGTCGGCGGTTGAGGGTTTCACGTGGAATAGCGTCGAATGGTCGGAAAAAGGTCAGCTCTTTGGGGCAGCCGAGGTTGAGAGTTCATGGCTGCGGTCGTCGTTCTGGGGACCGAGAACGCCGCCTGGGAGCACCTCTGGACCGGGAAGGGGGCGTCCGAGGAGGACCGGACCTCGCCTCGATCAAGCCCGCCGCACGGTACAGAGCGGCGACCTCACCGGGTTCGAGGTCCCGCCACCCGCCTGGCGCCAGCCCGCCGAGACGGATCGGACCTAGTCGGACTCTGACCAGTCTTCGAACTGGGAGCCCGAGGGCCGCGAACATCCGTCGAATTTCCCGCTTTCGGCCTTCAACCATGACCATGGCCACGGCGGCGCGCGACCGATCCCCTTGGACCCGCCTCGCCCTGAGGGCCCGCGCTGGACCGTCCTCCAGCTGGACCCCCCGGGTCAAGTCTCGGAGTCTGTCCGGACCGATCGCACCGGCCGCGTCGACCAGATATTCCTTCTCCACGCCGTACCGAGGATGCTGCAATCGAGATGCCAGGGTCCCATCGTTTGTCAGCAACATGAGGCCCTCCGATTCACGGTCGAGCCGCCCCACCGGGAAGATTCGTGGTCCTGGGGGCAAGATGTCGGCAATGGTACGGGCAGCATGCGGATCCCGCAGCGTTGACGTCACGCCGGGGGGCTTGTTCAAAGCGAGATATCGGAGCTCTGGGTCCGCTGGCACCGGGACGCCGTCGACCGCGATGCGGTCCCGCGCAGGGCTCACCCGGCGGCCCAGTTCCGCCGGTTTGCCGTTCACGGTGACACGGCCGTCCCGGATCAGCTCCTCGGCGGCCCGCCGGGAGCCGTATCCGGTTCGAGCAAGGGTCTTCTGCAGCCGTTCACCCTCCTCGTGCACCGACGGAGTCGCCTTGGTTGCCCTGACCACTGGAGTGAGTGCGGAGCCATCACGACGCCGGCTGCCGCGACGCTCACCGGAGGGTGGGGTCCGTCCGGTCGCTCGCTCCTCAGTCCGGCGAGGCGGGCGTCCGCTCGGCTTCGGCATCTTCCAAGAGTGGTGCCATGGGCGGCAGGTCCGACAGGGAGGAGAGACCGAGCCGTTCCAGAAACTCAGCGGTGGTGCCGTACAGGATGGCCCGCCCCGGACCATCATCACGCCCCACTTCCTCGACCAGTCCTCGGTCGAAGAGAGCTCGGAGGACCCCCTCGGAGTTCACCCCGCGAATGCCGGAGATCTGGTGGCGGGTCACCGGCTGCTTGTACGCCACAATGGCGAGGGTTTCCAGCGAGGCCCTGGTGAGGCGGGCGTGGCGTGAGGATAACACGAACCCCTCAACGTACGGAGCGGTCTCCGGGTGGGTCAGCAGTCGCCACCCCCCCGCCACCTCCCGCAGCACGATCCCGGCCCTCCGCTCCTGGTAGGTCGCTTCGAGGGCCCGCAGGGCGGCTTCCACGTCGCGGCGGGGCGATTCCACCGCTTGCGAGAGCATCGTGCTGCTGATCGGCTCGTCCGACAGGAACAGGATGGCCTCCAATGCTCGCCGTGCCTCCACAGACAACTCCCCACTCATCCTCTCCACCGCACTTCGATGTCCCCGAATACTTCCGCCTGTGACATCTCAACCTCACCTTCACGGTAAAGCTCTAGAAGAGCCAGGAACCGCACCACCACGTCGATTCGTTCGTCGCACCCGGCCAGGAGGTCGCGAAATCGCGCTTCCGGCGTCCGAGCGAGCTGTCGGCGCACCGCGGCGAGCCCATCCGCAACCGACGCTCTGGTTGGTGCGACGTGGCTCAGGTCGATGTGCCTGGGAGGTGTTGCCACGGTTGCCGCCACGCGGGCCAGGGCCGCTGGCGTCACCTTTTCCATCATGTCCGGATAGAGATGGGCGAACTCGGGTGGCGGGCCTGCCAACCGCGGAACCATGAGGGAGGCCACAGACATCCGCTCGGCCACCGAGGCTGCCAGCCGCCGGAACGCGGAGAGCTCGAGGCTTCGCGCGTACAGAAGATCGGGCGAGGCCCCACCCAGCAGTTCTTCCTCGGTGTCCACCGGCGGCCGCGGCAGAAGCCGACCCACCTTGATCTCGAGCAACACCGCGCACATCGCGAGGAACCACGTGCTCTCCTCGAGCGACCAGGCCTCCACCTGGCCCAGGCCACCCCGGAGGAACCGGTCGGTGACTTGGGCCACCGGCACGTCGCACACATCGACTGATCGATCCAGGATCAGGTTGCTGAGGAGGCGAAACGGCCCCGAGTAGACGGGCAGTTCCACCACGAAGTCCGTCGGGCTGCGGGTCATGCCAACCGCATCCCACGACGGACCGCACCCATCGTCTGTTCGACGAGGGGACGGACCTTCTCCTCGCCCTGTGCCAGCGCCTGTGCCGCAAGCTTGGGATCGTCCTCAAGCACCGCCCGCCGTTCCCTGAAGGGCCCGAAGTGGACGATCATCCGGTCTGCCAGGTTCGATTTGCACTGCACGCATGGAAGGGTCCCGGCCCTGCACCCCGCCTCGGTCTGCCCCAGGATGTCCGGGGACAGCTCTCGATGCAGGGCGAACACGGGACAGATCTCCGGCCGGCCCGGGTCCCCAAGCCTGACCTTCTCCGGGTCGGTGACCATCCGTCTCACCTTCGAACGCATCGTATCCGGGTCGTCTCGAAGCCCGATGTCGTTGCGCAGTGACTTCGACATCTTGCGGCCGTCCAGCCCGGGGATCATCGGGGTTTCCGAGAGCAGCGCCTTCGGCTCGACCAGGACTTCCCCGTAGAAGCGGTTGAACCGGCGGACGATCTCCCGGGAGAGCTCCAGATGTGGAAGCTGGTCCTCCCCCACAGGAACCAGCTCACCGCGGACGATCGTGATGTCCGCGGTCTGCAGCACCGGATATCCGAGGAGGCCGAAGTTCGCGATCTCGCGCTCTGCCAGGTCGCGCAAGCGCTCCTTGAACGTGGGCACCCGCTCCAACCAGGACAGCGGCGTGACCATGCCAAGCAGGAGTGCCAGCTCCGCCACCTCGGGCAGTGCCGACTGCAGGTAGATCGTGGAGCGCTCCGGATCCAACCCGGCGGCCAGCCAGTCGAGAACCAGGCCCTCCACGTTTCCCAGCAGCCCTGAGGTGTCCTCGTAGTCGGTGGTCAGCGCGTGCCAGTCGGCGATGAAGAAATATGCGTCGTGGTCCTGCTGCAAGCTCAGCATGTTGAGCACGTTGCCGAACCAGTGGCCGAGGTGAAGGGGACCGGTGGGGCGATATCCGGTCAGCACCCGGGCCCGCCGGGCCCCGGTTCCGGCGGTCGCGTCGTCCATCTGCCGAGATCCGATGCCGGCCATGGTATCGACGCTGGAAAGGCCCTTCAATCACCGAAGCGTCATGGTGCGAAACATCGAGCCCCGGCGGTGATCTGGCAGATGCCGTTCCCGATGTCCCGGACGAACGTGAAGATCGGCCCGGCCACGATGAAGAAGATGAGAAGCATGAACAGCGCCCCGTACTGCTCCAGGTTGTTCAACACCTCCTGGGGGCGAGGGGGGAGGAACCTGGCTACCACTCGCGTCATGTCGAGCGGCGGGATCGGGATGAGGTTCATGGCCGCCAGGATGACGTTCACGATCAGGCAATCCGCCAAGAATTCGCTCACCCCCCCCACCCC
>DHWM01000170.1 GCA_002413185.1 Actinobacteria bacterium UBA5182 | reverse complement strand
CCTCGATCAACGACGAGATCGAGCGGCTCCGGCACTCGGCAACGTCGGCGCTGCAGACCCGTCGGGACGTGATCATCGTGGCCTCGGTGTCCTGCATCTACGGCCTGGGCTCCCCGGAGCAGTACGCCGGCCAGATCCTGCGCCTGATCCGGAACGTGCCTCTGGACCAGGGGTGGGCCGTCCAGCGGCTGGTCGACATCCAGTACCAACGGAACCAGGCCAACCTGACCAGGGGGCGCTTCAGGGTCAACGGCGACACGCTCGAGGTCCACGCCGCCTATGAAGAGACCGTCCTGCGGGTCGAATGGTGGGGGGACACCGTGGACCGGATTCTGCGGATGGACCCCGTTACCGGCGAGATCCTCGCGGAGCTCTCCGAGGTCATCATCTATCCGGCCACGCACTACGTGACGCCCGAGGACGAGCTCCGTCGAGCGATCGGTGGCATCGAGGTCGAGCTGACCGGCCGCTTGGCCGAGCTGGAGCGAGGCAACAAGCTGCTGGAGGCGCAGCGCCTTCGGATGCGAACGAACTACGACCTGGAGATGTTGCGAGAGGTCGGGTTCTGCTCCGGCATCGAGAACTATTCGCGCCATCTGGACGGGAGGGCTCCCGGCACCGCCCCGTACACGCTGCTCGACTACTTCCCCGACGACTACCTGTGCGTGATCGACGAATCGCACGTCACCGTGCCACAGCTCCACGGGATGTACGAGGGCGACATGTCACGGAAGGGCACCCTGGTGGAGTTCGGGTTCCGGCTGCCCTCGGCGCTGGACAACCGGCCACTCCGGTTCGACGAGTTCACCGAGCGGGTCCGGCAGGTCGTGTTCATGTCGGCGACGCCCTCGCCGTACGAGCTGCGGGTCAGCAGGCAGGTGGTCGAACAGATCGTCCGGCCGACCGGCCTGATCGATCCCGAGGTCGAGGTTCGGCCGACCAGGGGCCAGGTCGACGACCTCATCGAGGAGATCCGCAAGCGCACCGAGAAGGGCCACCGGGTCCTGGTGACCACGCTGACCAAGAAGATGGCCGAGGACCTCACCGACTACCTGATCGAGATGGGCCTGAAGGTCAGGTACCTGCACTCCGAAGTCGACACCATCCAGCGCATCGAAATCCTGCGCGACCTGCGGTTGGGCGAGTTCGACGTGCTCGTCGGGATCAACCTCCTGCGGGAGGGCCTGGACCTTCCGGAGGTCTCTCTGGTGGCGATCCTCGACGCCGACAAGGAGGGGTTCCTGCGGAGCGAGACCTCGCTCATCCAGACCATCGGGCGGGCCGCCCGGAACGTCGACGGGACCGTCCTGATGTACGCCGATACCGTGACCGATTCGATGAAGCGGGCCATCTCCGAGACCACGCGCCGCCGGAAGATCCAGATGGAATACAACCAGGAGCGGGGGATCGACCCTCAGACCATCCGCAAGAAGGTCTCGGACATCATCCTGTCGATGCAGGGCGACCCTCGACGGACCGCGCTCACGCCGGAGCGACGGCGCCGGCGACGGGAGCATCCGGAGATGCCCCGCGACGAGCTCGAACGCCTGATCCGGACGCTGGAGGAGGAGATGCACCAGGCCGCCCGGGATCTCCGGTTCGAATATGCGGCCAGACTGCGGGATGAGGTGAAGGAGCTCAGGCGGGAGCTCACGGCGTTGCGGGAAGCCGGGGTGGGATGACGCGGTCGGCCAGGCGCGGACGGTCCGCTCGGTCTTTCGAGGCGTGACCGTCACCGCCGTCCGGGCGCCGCTTGGCTGGCTCGGGCCGGGACGGCTGGTCGAGGACGTCCTGGTGGTCCTGGACGGCGGCAGGGCGGCCTACGCCGGGTCCGCGGCTGGCGTCGGGGTCGTGGCGTCCGGGACCGAGGGCGGCACCGAGACCCTGGACGGTGGCCCGGTACCCCCGGAGCCCGACCAGGAGATCCACTTCGAGGGCTTCCTCATGCCCGGCGTGGTCGATCGTCACGTCCACATCGGGATGGCCGACCCGTTCTCGGTGGTGGCCGGCGGGGTCACGGCGGTTCGTGACCTGGGCTGGCCTCCAGAGGTGGTCCTCTCGATGGCCGGCGCTTCGGAGGGCCCGGCGTTCAACGGGCCCCTCATCCGGGCGGCCGGGCCCATGCTCACGTGTCCCGGCGGGTACCCCACTCGCTCGGGGTGGGCACCGAACGGCACGGGCCTGGAGGTGCGAGGGGCCGAGGAAGCGGCCGGAGCCGCCTCTGTTCTCCTGGAAGCCGGAGCGGCCGTCCTCAAAGTTGCCCTGAACTCCGAGGCGGGCCCGACGCTGTCCGACCAGGACCTGGTGGCCATCTGCGACGTGGCCCACCGGGGCGGCACCATCGTGACCGCCCATTGCCAGGGCCGGGAGCAGGCCGCCCGGGCTCTCGGCGCGGGCGTGGACGAGTTCGCCCATTGTCCGTGGTCCGAACGCCTGGCCGACGAGCTCATCGAAGCCATGGCCAAGCGCATGAGGATCGTTTCGACGCTCGACATCCTGTCCTACGGTCGGGACACGCCGGAGCTCCGAACGGCCATCGACAACCTGCGGCGGTTCCTGGCGGCCGGCGGGCGGGTGGCCTACGGGACGGACCTCGGGAACGGCCCGATCCCTCCCGGCATCCACGTCGGTGAGGCATGGCACCTCCGCACGGCCGGGCTATCGGGGGAGGAGGTGCTCGAGGCCCTGACCTTCCGGCCGCTGGCCACCGGCGAGCCGGCGGATCTGGTCGGACTGGGCGGCAACCCTCTGGAGGATCTCGACGCACTGGCAAACGTCCGCCTGGTGCTCCGGGCCGGCCGCCGCTTCGGGTGACGGGAGAGGCGGGGAGGCCCCGTCCTCTCCTCTAGGAGTACCGGATCCTGGGGTCCAGGATCGCGTAGGTGATGTCGGCGATGAGGTTGAACAGGATCACGAAGAACACCGTGACCATGAGCCAGGGCAGGATCTTGGGGTAGTCCCCGTCGGACAGGGCGTTGACGAAGAAGTAGCCCATCCCGGGCCACTGGAACACCTGCTCGGTGATGATGAGGCCCCCGGCGATGGCCCCCACGTCCAGGGCCAGCTGGGTGGTGATGGGGATGAGGGCGTTGCGCATGGCATGCCGGACCACCACCCTGCGCTCCCGAAGACCCTTGGCCCGGGCGGTGCGCAGGAAGTCAGAGTGCATCACCTCGAGCATGGAGGCCCGCATGTACCGGGAGTAAATGGCGATGATCTGCACCGCCAGGACCAGGGCGGGCAGGGTGAGGTGCTGGAGCCGGTCCACCAGGTGAAACCCGGTGGTCCCCGGAGAGAACATCCCGGCGGTGTAGAACAGCGGGCTCGATAAGTGCAGCCACCTGGTGAGGTACAGCCCGAAGAAGATCTGAAGGAGCAGGGCGAACCAGAAGTTGGGGATGGAAAGGCCCACGAACGCCGTCGAGGTGAAGATGTGATCGAGCACCGAGTACTGGCGTAACGCCGAATAGACCCCGATGCCCACCCCCACCAGCAAGGAGAACACCGTGGCGGAGATCCCCAGGACGGCGGTGTTGGCGAGGGCCTCCCGGATGTCCTGGCCGACCGGGCGGTTCGCCAGCAGCGACTCGCCCCAGTCACCCTTGATGAAGTGCGAGAACCACGCC
>DHWM01000021.1 GCA_002413185.1 Actinobacteria bacterium UBA5182 | reverse complement strand
GCCGTTGTCGCCGATGCCCCCGAACAGGACCACCTGGCCGTGGGCTGCGTCGTAGGCCATGCCGAAGAAATACCGCGGCGATGGGGCCACCGGTGCCGCCGCAGCCGGTGCAGCCGGCACGAGCACCGCGAGCACCCCGGCCACCATGACGATGGCGATCAGCGTGCTCTTACGTGACCACGTCATCGATCCACCTCCATCAGAGGGAGGAGCTCCGGCCCAAGTTCGCAACGCGTGCGGGAAAGAGATCTACCGAGCCCGAGTGTGTTCCGGATGGACGAAGCGTGTCAACAGGTGCTGGAGCTGAAGGGGTCCCCTTCGGCCGGCGCTGAGGACGGCGACTAGCGTTCCGGCCCGATGGGTAACAACCACCAAAGCCGACGCTCGAAGAGGAGGTCCTTCGCCATGTCCATCCTGGTCAGACACGCCATGACCGAATCCCCTCAGACCATCGCGCCCGATATGAACGCCATGGACGCGGCGGGCCTGATGAAGTCCGAGGACATCGGGGTGCTGCCGGTCGTCGACGGCGACACGCTGATCGGTCTGATCACCGACCGCGACCTGGTGGTCCGGGTGCTGGCCGAGCGCAAGAACCCGCTGGAGGTGAGGGTCGGTGACATCGCAACCACGTCGCCGGTCACGGTCACACCCGACATGAGACTCTCCGAGGCGAGGGAGCTGCTCGAGCAGCACAAGATCCGCCGCCTCCCCGTCATGAAGGGCGATCGGCTGGTCGGCGTGCTTTCACTCGGCGACGTGGCCTGGGCGGACGCCAGTACCCGTGAGGTCGGCGAGGCCCTGAAGGCCGTCTCGGAGTCCCCCAGCACCACCTCGCAGAACGAATCGGCGACTCGTGGCACGCCGCAGCGCGTCCACGACAGCCGGGATCGAAATCAACGGAGCGGCGAGCCAGCCTGACCCTCCTCTCGGGCATCAGCCCGAGCTCAGCTCACGCTCCAGCGCGCTCAGCGGAAGCGCGCCCAGCGCCAGCAGCCGGTCGTGAAAGCCGCTCAGCGAGAATTTCGAACCGTCCCGGTGAGCCGCCTGGGCCCGCCACTTCTCGATCTCGTGCTGGCCGATCTTGTAGGCGAGCGCCTGGCCGGCATTGGTGATGTAGCGGTCGGTCTCGATCTCGGCGTCCATCCGGGGGACGCCGGCCTCCTCCAGCTGGGCGACGGCCCGATCACGGTCCCAGCCCAGCGCATGGATGCCCGTATCGACGATGAGGCGCGCCGCCCGCCACCCCTGCGCGTCCAGCATGCCGAGGCGTTCGTAGTCATCCACGAACAGGCCCATCTCCTCCGCGAGGCGTTCGCTGTACAACCCCCACCCCTCGATGAAGGCGCTTCCCGCCAGGATCCCTCCGAACCTGCGCAGGGCCGGACGGTCGGTGAACTCCTGCTCGATCGAGATCTGGAAATGATGGCCCGGGTTCGCCTCGTGGTAGGTGGTGCTGGCCACGTGGTGGAGCGGCCGCTGGTCCAGATCCGAGGTGTTGATGTAGTAGATGCCCCTGCGCGAATTGTCGCCGCTGGGCGGGTAGTAGAACGCGCTGGGGGCGTCCTTCTCCATGAACTCCTCCACCGGCCGGACCTCGCAGTTCCCGTCGGGAAGCCGGCCGAAGTACCTCCATGCGGCGTCCCAGCCCCGCTGGACCTGGTCCTCAGCCAGCTTCACCATCTCCTCGCGCGAGGCCGCAGTGTTGCGGCCGCTGGACTGGTGGTCCTCGATGGCCTTGGCCGCGTCCGGAAAGCCCAGGCGTTCCGCGATCTCCCGGCGCTCCTCCTGGATCTTGGCCAGGTCCTCCCGGCCGATGTCGTGCACGGCCTGGGCCTCGAGCGGCATGGTGGTCCAGGCCCGGATCTGGGAGGCATACATGGCGTCGCCGTCGGGAAGCTCCGACATCCCGACGGTGTCCCGGGCCGAAGGGCGATATCGCCGCAGCATCTCGAGATAGCCCTGGTAAGCGGGCCACACGGTCTCGCGAAGGACGCCCACGACACGCTCCCGTTCCTCCGCCTGGCTCTCCGGGACCGGCTTCACCCCTGGGGACTTCGCGGGGTCGGTCGCCACCAGCCGTTCGACCTGGGCGATCGTTCGATCCACCACCACCGCCGGCGCGGTCAGCCCCTGCCGGGCTGCCTCCTCCGCCACATGAGCGATGGCGGTCAGGTACGCGGGCATCGCATCCAGCCGCCCGATGTACCGGTCGAGCCGCTCGGGGGAGTCGGCGCGCTGCAATGAACTGATCGCTCCGAGCAGCTCGCTCGGTCCCCACAGATGGCTCACCGCGGTGTACCGGTCGGTTCGGAAGGCGATCGAGTCGAGCTCTCGCCTGACGATCGCCTCCAGCACGTCCGCGGTCATCCGAGAAACATCGCTCAGCTCTCCGCGGTCGATCGCCTCCAGGTCGTCCAAGGCTGCCTGATGGAACTGCTTTCGCTCCGCCAGCCCCTGATCGCTCGGATCCGGCAGGCGGTCGTCGTAGCGCTCGTCGCCGATCTCGGTGCCGAGGAGCGGCTCGTGCTCCAGCAAGCCCTCCCAGAAGCGGTCGGTCAGATCCCGAAAGGTCCCCTCAGCTCCGTCCTCGCTCATGGCGGATCCCTTCTCTTCGTTCGACGTCGGGTTTCGCGAGCCTCGCGGGCAGGCGCCGAGCATAGCCCACGCAGGGCGGCCCTCAATCGAACAGAAGCGCCCGGAGCGCACCGAAGGCCCGGCCCCTGTGGCTGATGGCGTTCTTCCGTTCGGGGGAAAGCTCCGACATCGTCCGGTCCCCTCCCTGGGGAACGAACACCGGGTCGTAGCCGAACCCGCCGCTCCCGCGCGGCTCCAGGATCAGGCGTCCCTCGCACTCTCCCTCCGCCCACCGGTGCCGACCGTCCGGCCATGCGCAGGCGGCGATGCACCGGTACCGGGCGGTGCGCGCTTCGGGCGGAACCTCGGTGATCCGTTCGACCACGAGTCGAAGATTCTCCTGGTCCGATGCATGCTGGCCGGCGAACCGGGCCGAATGGATGCCCGGCTTTCCACCCAGCGCGTCGACCTCGATGCCAGAGTCGTCTGCCAGGGCGGGGAGCCCGGTGGCGTTCGCCGCCGCCCGGGCCTTGAGCAATGCGTTCTCCAGGTACGTCCGGCCGGTCTCCTCGACCTCGGGCCAGCCCAGACCCTGGGCGACCGCATCCTGGTCGGTCAGCCACGTGACCGGCCAGTCCGAACAGATCTGAAGGATCTCCCGGACCTTCCCGGGGTTCTTCGTCGCAAGGACCAGCCGGGACGGCGAAGGCCTCAATCCAGGCCGGCGCCCGCCAGCGTCTCCCGCTGGAACTCGGTGAGCTGGGCGATCCCGGCGGCGGCCAGGTCCACCAAGCCGTCGAGCTGCTGCCGCGAGAACGGCAGCCCTTCGGCCGTGCCCTGGACCTCCACCAGATCGCCGGCGCCGGTCATCACCACGTTGAAGTCCACCTCGGCCTTGGCGTCCTCCTCGTAGCAGAGGTCCAGGAGCAGGCGGTCGCCGACGATGCCGGCGCTGATCGCAGCCACCGAGTCCACCAGGAGGTCCATCGGGACCGAGCCCGCCTCGCCGAGCCGCCCGAGGGCCTGGGCCAGCGCGAGGTACCCCGCCGTGATGGACGCGGTCCGGGTCCCCCCGTCGGCCTGCAGGACGTCGCAGTCGATCCAGATGGTGCACTCCCCCATTCGCTCCAGGGCGGTGATCGAACGGAGGCTGCGGCCCACCAGCCGCTGGATCTCCTGGGTCCGGCCCGACGGGCGACCGGCCTGGACCTCCCGGGGGGTCCGCACCGCCGTCGATCGGGGGAGCATGGCGTACTCGGCGCTGACCCATCCATTTCCTGTGCCGTGCAGGAACTTCGGGACGCGGGGCTCGTAGCTCGCCGCCACCAGCACCCGGGTCTTTCCCATCTCGAGGAGCGCCGAGCCCTCGGCCCACTCGAGGTATCCCATCTCCACCTTCAGGGGCCGGAGGTCCTGGAGTTCCCGCCCGTCGGCTCGGACCGCCGGGTCGGTGCCCGTCGCCGTCCCCGTGTTCACGCCTGTCTCGGACACGCCGCTCATAGTGCCAGCTTCAACCCTTCCTCGGCCACGGTCACCGGACCGCCGAACACCGAGGCGGCCTGGCGCCTGGTCTTCTCCCGGTCGTTGGTGGGCCAGATGTGGGTCAGGACCAGCGCGGCCGCCCCGGCTCGGGCCGCCACCTCACCGGCCTCCCGGCCGTTCATGTGGATCGGCTCGCGCCGCCTGCTCTGGGCCTCGTCGAAGGTCGCCTCGCACAACAGGAGGTCCGCGCCCTTCGACAGTAGCGCCAGCTCGTCGTTCGGCCCGGAGTCCGCGCTGTAGGCGAGGGTTCGTCCCCCGGCTTCGATGCGCATCCCCAGCGTGGGGACGGGGTGTCGCATCGGCGCGGTGGCGATCCTGAACGGCCCGGCCTCGAAGGTATCCCCCGGCTGCACAGGCTCCGACGAGTAGGCGTCGGCCAGGCTTCCCTCGATCCTGGCAGCGTGCTCGAACATGCCGGGCGGCGCGAACAGGGGGATCGGCGGGGGGGAGTCGTCGCGGTACACCCGGGCCAGGTAGTACGGATACAGGTCGAGGAAGTGATCGAAGTGGCGGTGGGAGATGACCACCGCGTCCAGGTCGAGGAGCCCGATATGGCGCTGGAGGTTGGCCAGGGTTCCGGTGCCGGCGTCCACCCACAGATCGAAGCCATCGTGACGAACCAGGTAGCCGCAGGCCGCCCCTCCCGGAGTGGCCCAGCCCCCGCCGGACCCCAGGACCACCAGCTCCACGGGCTCAGTCCTCCCACACCGACAGGAGCGGCACCCCGAGCGCCCCTCGGAACTGCGGGTTCAGGAAATGCGTGACCAGCGTGGCGAACCGGTCGGGGTCCCCCGAGGATTCGAACGTTCGCTGCGGCGGGCCTCCCGTCTCGCGCAGCAGGTCCCCGGAGACCAGCGCGTCGTAGACGGCGTTCGCGGTGGCGTCCCCCGAGGACAGGAGCACCACGTCGTCGCCCATGACGTGATGGATGGCTCCCCGCAGGAAGGGATAGTGCGTGCACCCCAGGATCAGCGTGTCCACCGAGGCCACCCGAAGCAGCGCCAAATAGCCCTCGGCCGCCTGAAGGAGCTCGTGGCTGGTGGTGTCGCCCCGCTCCACGAACTCCACGAAGCGGGGGCACGCCTGCGCGATGATCTCGACGGTGCCCGCAGGATCCAGTGCCTGGAACGCTCGCTGATAGGCGCCGCTCCGAACCGTAGCCTCCGTGCCGATCAGGCCGACCCGCCCGTTCGCGGTGGCCCGCATGGCCGCTCGAACCGCCGGCTCGATCACCCCGACCACCGGAACGGGCACGGACGCGCTCACCTCGGGGAGCGCCGCGGCGGTGGCCGAGTTGCATGCCACCACGATCAGCTTCACGTCCTGTTCGAGGAGGTGCTGCGCGATCTGCACGGCGAAGTCCCGGATCTCCTCCAGAGGACGAGGCCCGTAGGGATAGCGGCCGGTGTCGCCGAAGTAGACGATCGATTCCCCGGGGAGCGAGTCGACGATGGCCCGGACCACCGTGAGACCGCCGACCCCGGAGTCGAACACCCCGATGGGCCGGGCATCAGGCATCGCCCTTCACCACCACAGCGTCTCCTCGACCCCCTTCTCGGCTCGGCCCGGGTCCGCCGACCACGCCTGCGTGGAGAGGTACTTCCAGCCGCCGTCGGGCAGCAGGCACACCACGTCGCCGGCATCCAGGCGCGACGCCACCCGGCGTGCAACATGGATGACGGCGCCGGAGGAGAGACCGGCGAAGATCCCCTCCTTCTCCGTGAGCTCGCGAGTGGCCCGAAGCGCATCCGCCGAGGACACCAGGAATTTTCCGTCCAGCACGGATTCGTCCAGCACCGGCGGGATGAACCCCGCGTCGAGCGACCGGAGCCCGTACACCAGCTCTCCCAGCTCGGGTTCGGCCGCGATGACCTGAACGCGAGGGTCGTACTCCTTGAGCCTGCGCCCCGCGCCGGTCAGGGTCCCTCCGGTGCCCAGACCGGCCACGAAGTGCGTCACCTCTGGGAGGTCGCGCACGATCTCCTCGCCGGTCCCCTCGTAATGGGCCCGGGGGTTGGCTGCGTTCCCGTACTGGAACGGCATGAAGTACTTGTCGTCCTGGGCCATGCGGGTGGCGACCTCGATGGACCCGTTGGTTCCCTCCCCCGCCGGCGTGAACACGATCTCCGCGCCGTACAGCTCCAGCAGCCGAACCCGCTCCTCGCCGGCATTCTCGGGGATGACCACGGTGAGCCGGTACCCCTTGCGGGCGGCAACCATGGCCAACGCGATCCCGGTGTTCCCGGAGGTCGGCTCCAGGATCACCTGTCCTTCGCCGGGCCGAAGCGTCCCTTCCCGTTCGGCCTCCTCGATCATGCGAAGGGCGATACGGTCCTTCAGGGAGCCGGTGGGGTTCTGCCCTTCGAGCTTGGCCCACAGGCGGACACCCGGCTTCGGGGACAACCGCTGGATGCCGACCAGCGGCGTGTTCCCGATGGCATCGAGGATGGTGTCGGCGCGCATGGAGCGATTATCCCAGCGCCCACCGACACGCCTCTTCGAGAGCCCATGTCTAGAACGTCTGCGCCACCACCAGCACCGCCGTCGGGGTCAGGGCCACCGCGGCCGGGCTGCTCCCCACCTTGTACGTCTTCACGAGCTTGTTCGTGGCGGGATCGATCCGTGAGAGCGAACCGGCCGCGTTCGACACCCACACGGCGTTCGCCCCCACCGCGACGCCCGACGGGCTCCCTCCCAGGCTGATGGTGACATCGGCGTTGTCGGTGCCAGGATCGATCCGCGACACGGTTCCCTGCGAGGAGAGGGTCCATACCGCTCCGCCTCCGGTGGCGATGTGGTCCGGCTCGCGCCCGGGGTTGAACCCGATCAGGTCCAGACGCTCCAGGGTGCCCACGTCGAACTTCTTCAGGTCCGGCGCGTCGGCCACCCACACCGCGCCTTCTCCCGCCGCGACCACGGGGCTACTCAACACGCTCTGGAAGTCGGTGCTCTTCTCGACCGTCCGCTTCTGCGGGTCGATCCGGTACAGACGGGCCCTGTCGAAGGTAACCGAGGCCACCGCCCACAGGACGCCATCGCCGG
>DHWM01000010.1:11406-15633 GCA_002413185.1 Actinobacteria bacterium UBA5182 | reverse complement strand
TCGAGCACTCGTTCTTCTGCAAGCGGTGCGACGCCATGGCCTCGCCGAAGACGTGCCCGCACGGCGACGACGACCGGGTGATCCTGTCGGGGACGAAGGTGCGCGAGATGCTCCGGGCGGGCAAGAAGCCGCCGAAGGAGTTCAGCCGGCCCGAGGTCGCGCAGATCCTGATCGACGCGATGGCCGACCGGACGCGCTGAGCTTCACGCTTCGTTCCAGTCCTCAGCGAGCAGCCCCATGACGAGCACGTCGATGGGCTTGCCGTCCTCGAAGTGCGCGCCCCGACGCCGGCCCTCCTCCTTGAACCCGATCTTCCGGTAGGAGCGGATGGCCCGGGGGTTCGACTCGTAGACGGCCAGGCCGATCCGCCGCAGGTTCATCTCCCGGAGTCAGAACCGGCAGAGCGTGCGGACGGCGTCCGTCCCGTAGCCCTGGCCGAACCACGGCGCGCCGATCCAGATCCCGAGCGCTGCGGAGCGGACGCGTGGGTCGATGCCCTCCAGGCTGCAGGCCCCGATCAGCTCGCCGGCCAGGGTCTGGATGGCGAACGCGCTGGACGAGGGGTCCCGTCGGCGGCTCTCCCACCATGCCCGCGTGCCGGCCAGCGGCTCGGGCCACGACAGCGCGAGGTGCCGGGAGACCTCGGGGTCCCAGATCAGCGCGTTGATGCGAGGGAGATCCGATTCTTCCACGGCGCGCAGCAACACGACCGTCCCCTCGAACGGCGATCGAACCCGACTGAAGTCGTCCTTCGGCGCCACCGGGGGCGAGGATAGCCCGACGAGGTGTGGGGCGCTCTCCCGCGCAACCTACCGGCGGGTATAGTTCGAACACGATGCTGCATCCCCTCTTCACCGAGGAGCATGAACAGCTCCGCCGGTCCGTCCGGCAGTTCGTGGAGAGCGAGCTGGCCCCCCACGCCCAGGAGTGGGAACGGGAGGGCGGCTTCCCCGACTGGGTCTTCAAGCGGATGGGCGACCTCGGCTTCATGGGCGTCCGGTTCCCCGAGGAGTATGGGGGACAGGGCGGCGACTGGGGCCACTCGATCGTGATCGCCGAGGAGATGGCCCGGTGCGGCTCCGGCGGGGTGGGGATGGCGATCGCCGTGCAGAGCGAGATGGCGACGCCGCCGATCTTCAAGTTCGGCACCGAGGCCCAGAAGCAGCGCTTCCTGCTCCCCGCGATCAAGGGCGAGAAGATCGTGTGCCTAGGGATCACCGAGCCGAACGCCGGCAGCGACGTGGCCGGCATCGAGACCACCGCACGGCCGGACGGGGACGGCGGGTGGGTCATCAACGGCCGGAAGATCTTCATCACGAACGGCGTCCGGGCCGACTTCTGCGTCCTGGTGACGCGGAACGACAAGGAGGCCGGGCACCACGGCTTCTCGCTGTTCCTGGTCGACACCGACACGCCGGGGTTCGAGGTGTCGCGCAAGCTCGACAAGCTCGGGATGCGCTCGTCCGACACCGCCGAGCTGGTGCTGGACGACGTGCGCGTGCCGAGCGAACAGCTGCTCGGCGAGCAGGGACACGGGTTCGTCGAGATCATGTGGGAGCTGCAGGGCGAACGCGTCATCGGCGCGGCGGGCTCGATCGCCGGGGGGTGGCTCGTGTTCGAGAAGACGCTGGCCTACGCCAAGGAGCGGCACGCGTTCGGCCGTCCCATCGGCAGGTTCCAGGTCAACCGGCACAAGTTCGCCACCATGGCCACCGAACTGGAAGCCGCGCGCCAGCTGCTGTACGACACCGCGCTGGCATGGGAGCGCGGCGAGTATCCGGTCAAGCAGATCTCCATGGTCAAGCTGTACAGCGGCTTGGTCGTCAACCGCGTGATGAACGAGTGCCTCCAGCTGTGGGGCGGCATGGGCTACGCCACCGAGACCGGCATCGAACGCGCCTGGCGCGATTCCCGCCTGCTTCGGATCGGCGGCGGGACCGACGAGATCATGCGCGAGATCATCTCGAAGACGATGGGTCTGTAAAGTGGCGACGGCCACGCGGTTCGCCGCCGTCCCCCGGGCGGGCCTGTTCACGCCGGAGCACGACGAGCTGCGGGACGTCATCCGGCAATTCGTGCAACGGGGACTGAAGCCGCACGCGGAGGAATGGGAGTCCTCCGGCGAGTTCCCGGTGCGGGACGTCTTCGCCCAGGCCGGCACGGTCGGGGTGTTCGGGGCCAAATACCAGCCGGAGTACGGAGGCACCGGCCCGGACCTGGTGGCCGACGCCGTCATCACCGAGGAGCTGGCGCTGTGCGGCTCGGGCGGTGTCGCTGCGGCTCTGGGCGCGCACAAGGATCTGGGTCCCTACTACGTGTACCGGTTCGGGACGGAGGAACAGCGCCGGCGATACCTGGTCCCGGCCATTGCCGGCGAGCGGATCGGGGCGCTCGCCATCACCGAGCCCACCGCCGGGTCGGACGTCGGGGCGATCCGGACCCGAGCCGAGCGTTCCCCAGGTGATGGCTGGCGACTCACCGGAACCAAGACCTTCATCACCAACGGACCCATCGCGGACTTCGTGGTGGTGGCGGCGAAGACCGATCCTGCAGCGGGTCGTTCCGGCATCTCCCTGTTCGTCGTGGAAGCCGGGACGCCGGGGTTCTCCGCCAATCGCGTGGACACGGTGGGATGGCGAACCTCGCACACCGGCGAGCTGGTCTTCGAGGAGTGCGAAGTCGAAGCCGGCGCGATCCTCGGCGACGAGAACCGGGGCTTCTATCACATCATGGCCAGCTTCCAGTGGGAGCGGATCGTGATGGCGCTGTCCGCCGTCACCGCGGCGCAGGCCACGCTCGAGTTGGCGATGGCATACGCCAGGGACCGCCAGGCGTTCGGGAGGCCGGTGTCGAAGTTCCAGGTGTGGCGGCACCGGTTCGCCGACATGGCCACGCAGATCGAGGCGGCCCGGTCGCTGTCCTACCACGCGCTCCGCAAGGTCGTGGCCGGCGAGGACGCCGTTCGGGAGGTCTCCATGGCGAAGTGGCTGGCCACCGAGCTGGACTGGAGGGTGGCCGACGAGGCCCTCCAGGTCCATGGCGGATACGGCTATATGATGGAGTACCCGGTGCAGCGGGCCTGGCGGGACGCCCGGCTCGGGCCCATCGGCGGCGGGACCACCGAGGTCATGAAGGAGATCATCGGCCGGTCGTTCGGCCTGTAGTCCGCCCTCGGGCCGACCAGCCCGGGCCGTTCGACCGAGTTTGCGAGGCAAGCAGGGGGGAAACCTCAGCGCAGCGAATGCGGCTCGGTCGGGGCGTCACGTCCCGAGGGGGCGGTTCGGCGAGTGGGCTTGGAGAGGAGTGGCCATGAACAGAGGAGCAGGGACCGGTCTCATGGGATTCGGCGCGGTCCTGGTGGTGGTGGGCGCGATCTTGAAGTTCGCCGTCTCTGCCAGCACCACCGGCCTCAGCATCCCGACCGTCGGGCTGATCCTCCTCCTGGTCGGCATCGTGCTCTTCGTGGCCGGCCTGGCGGTGGTCCTGATGGCCGGCAGCCGCCGGTCCGTGACCCGGGAAGGCATCCAGAACGTGCCGGGCGGGCAGGAGCGGGTGGTCGAGCAGCAGGATCGCTGGTCAGCCCCGTAGCCTTTCATCGAACCGGCAGGATCGAAGGCGGGACCCCACGGTCCCGCCTTCTTCGTCTGGGAGCTTCTCCCCTCCGGCCCGGAGCAGCCTCCCTATACTCGGTCCGCCCGCTGGGAAGGACGGCGCCATCACCAACTTGGCGGAGCTGGCAGAACGGAGCGTCGAGACCTTCGGCGAATATCCCTCCCTGGCGTTCGAGGATCGCTGGTACACGAACGCCGAGCAGCTGGCGGGGGCGTACCGGTTCGCCAACGTCCTGAGGAGCCTCGGCGTGGAGCCCGGGGACCGGGTCGCCGTGATGATGCCGAACTGCCCCGAGGTCTATCAGGCGTACGGGGGGATCACCGCCGTGGGCGCGGTGGTCGTCCCGGTCGTGTTCCTCCTGGCCGTCCCTGAGGTCAACCACATCCTGGCCGACTGCACGCCGAAGGTCCTGGTCACGGGCATCGACTTCCTGCCGTCGGCTCGACAGGCCGTGGAGGGCCTGACCCATCCGCCGGTCCTGGTCGTGACGGGCTCGGCGGGAACGGACGTGGAGGGCGCCCGATCGTGGGAACACCTGCTCTCAGAGGCCGGCCCCGAGTTCGACATCGTCGACCGCGATGACGGGGACCTCGCGGTGATCATGTACACGGGCGG
>DHWM01000010.1:0-11217 GCA_002413185.1 Actinobacteria bacterium UBA5182 | reverse complement strand
CTGTTCGGGATGATCGCCGGAATCACCGGGCAGGTCCTGGGAACCCGGGGCGTCCTTCTCAAGTGGTTCACCACGGACGAGGTGCTCGCGGCGATCGAGAGATACGGAGTCACCTCGATCCCCATGGTCCCGACGATGGCGCTGTTCCTGTTGCAGGACCCCCGGGCCGATCAGTTCGACACCTCCTCTCTCAAGACGGTCCTCCTGTCGGCGGCGCCGGTCCCTCTGGAGCTGAAGGAGGCGTTCGCCCGGAAGTTCGACTGCGAGGTCCTGGAGGCGTACGGCCAGACCGAGGCGTCGCCCGCCATCGCCATCGAGCGGGAGGGCCAGGAAAAGCGCCCCGGTTCCTGCGGCAGGGCCATCGCGGGGGTGGAGATCTCCATCCAGGACGACGAGGGCCGTTCGGCGCCAGCGGGACAGGTCGGCGAGATCTGCGCCCGCAGCCCGGGGATCATGAAGGGTTACTTCCGGCTGGACGACGCGACAGCGGAGGCGCTTGCCGGCGACTGGCTGCATACCGGCGACATGGGCTACCTCGACGCCGACGGCTACCTCTACGTCACCGACCGGAAGAAGGACCTGATCATCCGGGGTGGTTTCAACGTCTACCCCCGCGACGTCGAGGAGGTCCTGTACACGCATCCCGCCGTTGCGGAGGCCGGGGTGGTCGGCAGGCCCGACCAGGCCATGGGTGAGGAGGTGGTGGCGTTCGTGGTGAAGGCTTCCGGGACCGAGGTGACCGAAGAAGAGCTGCTCGACTATTGCCGGCAGCGCCTGGCCAAGTACAAGGCCCCGAAGGAGATCCGGTTCGTCGGCTTCCTTCCGAAATCCCCCATCGGCAAGGTCCTGAAGAAGGACCTCCGGGCTGTGGTTGCGGCCACCTGACGTCCTTCCCGAGCTTGACCTGCCGAACCGTGCTTTGCTAGGTTCCGTGCGAACTTTGCGGACCCGGTCTCGATGGCCGACGGTCCGCGGCGAAGGAGGCTCCTGTTGGCGGTGTGCGGCTGAGCGGAGCGCGGCCGGGTAGGATTCCGCGCGGTGAACTCATGACCGACGACGACCCTCAGGCCACCGGAGCCGATCGAACCTCAGCGGTCCTCGACCCGTCCTTCGTCGATGGACTTGACGGGCTTTCGGTGCAGGAGCTTCGCCGCCGCCGCGACCTGGCCCTGGCCGAGCGGGAGTTCCAGTCCTACCTGCGCAGGCTGGTCCAGGTCCGGCAGGACATCCTGGAGGCCGAACGGACCCGCCGGACGTCCGGCGCCACGGCGGAGCCGCTGGTGGAGCGGCTGACCTCTGTCCTGTCCGAAGGCCCACAGGGCGGGAGCCGCGGGGAGGCGATGGTCGTTCGGATCACCGAGTCGGACATGGCCGAAGCCGAGCGGCGGGCGGCCGCCGCCGCCGGTGCCGCGGGGGTCCAGGGCCTCGAGTCCATCGCCGACGCCGACCTGCAGGCCGCGCTGGCTTCACTCGACGAACAGGAGCGTTCGATCTCGAGCGACCGGGCGTCGGTCATTCGGGTGCACGACCGGTTGCAGCAAGAGTTGAAGCATCGCTACCGGGAAGACCCTTCCCAGATCCCCCTCGAGATCTGACCGGCCGGCCGCCCCTGGACGGCAACGCCCGGCTTCACCGACGTCCCCCGGACGACCCTGCCTCCAGGGCGTACTTGTAGCCAAACCAGCATCAGGACGTTCGCCAGGAACAGCCAGACTGCCAGCAGCACCACCAGGGCCACTCCTGGTGGATCCTGGCGTCGCCGGGGACCAGGCTGGTGACCCACAGAATGAGGATCGACAGCGGGACCACCGAGACCAGCGCGTAGAAGCCGAGTCCGGCCGCGAACAGCTGGATGTCGTCAGCCCTGGCTCGTTCGATCACGCCACGGACCGGCGGCGGCAGCCAGTCCTGGACGCGATCCGCCCATGTCTGCGCTTCCCTCGTCTTGGATCGTGCCGTGGCCCGTGCCCTGGACGCTGCCCGGTGGCTGCGATCGGTCCGTGTGCTGGTCACCCCTCTTCGGCTCATCGCGACAACTGTTCCACCGGACGGCGGTTCGCATGCCTGGGGCCGCGGCCCTCCTCGATCCTGCAGCCGCGCACCGCGACGGCAGCCCGGTAGGCTGAGCCTCGTGCCCTCCCCTGTGGTGCTGGCTCGAGTGGTCCGGTCCGGTCTCGAGGAGTCCGTCCACCTCGGAGACGTCGCGGTGGTCGACGCCGACGGACGCGTGGTGGCGTCGGCCGGCGACCCCGAGCGACCGCTGTACGCGCGCTCGTCGATGAAGCCGCTCCAGGCCACGGTCTCGCTGTCGTTCACTCCGTTCGAGTTCGACGATCGCGAGGTGGCCGTGATGTGCGCCTCACACAACGCCGAACCGATCCACGTGGAGACCGTCCGGTCTCTGCTCCGCCGGGCCGGAGTGTCCGAAGACAGCCTGCAGACCCCACCGGCCCGGCCCTGGGACGACGAATCGCTGGTGGCCGATCCGAAGCGTCGCCCCATCAACTCGGATTGCTCCGGGAAGCACGGCGGGATGCTCGCGGCGTGCCGGGCCCAGGGGTGGCCGGCGGCGTCCTACAGGGACCCCGGCCACCCGCTCCAGCGGGCCGTCCTGGAAACGGTGCTCGCCGCGGCGGGGGTGGAGGACGTCCACATCGGGGTGGACGGGTGCGGCGTCCCCGTCCACGGGATGCCCCTCCGCGCGATGGCGACGATCTACGCTCGGCTCGCCTCACCCGCGCGACTGGGTGGGACCGAGCCGTTCGCGCGACGGGCCATCGACGCAATGACGGCCCAGCCCTACCTGGTCGCTGGCCGGAACCGCCCGGACACCGCGGTGATGCAGATCGTCCCCGGCGTCGCGGCGAAGGGTGGCGCCGAAGGGTTGCTGTGCGGTGCGCTCTTGGGGCGGGGGTTGGGCGTCGCCGTGAAGGTGCGTGACGGCGGGGCGGCCCGCGCCGCCGGCCCGGCCTTCATCCGGACGCTCGAGCAGCTCGACGCGCTCACGGCCCGACACCTCTTCGAGCTGGCTCCGTTCGCCGCTCCTCCGGTGCTCGGTGGGGGAGCGCCGGTGGGCTCGGTGGTGGCCGACTTCGACCTCAACCCGGCCTGAACGCGAGTTAGCTGCCGTTATCAGCGGCGTTTGCAACTGTTATACGATTCTGCTATCCTCGGGCACGTCATGAACGTGAGAGAGGTCGGCGCCTACATCAGGAACCAGCGGGTGAGCTCGCGGCTGTCCCTGAAGAACGTGTCTGGTCTGGCCGGGGTTTCGATCCCGTACCTGTCGCAGGTCGAGCGGGGCCTCCGCCGCCCCAGCGCCGACATCCTCACGGCCATCGCCAAGGCGCTTCGGATCTCCGCCGAGACGCTGTACGTCCAGGCGGGAATCCTCGACGCGCATCCCGTGCCCGACGTGGCGTCGGCGGTCATGGCCGACCCCAGCATCACGGAGCGCCAGAAGCAGGCGCTCATCCAGATCTACGAGGCCTTCCGCGAAGAGACCGGGCGCGACCTCGTCCCCGATGCCCGCGAGGCGGCTCCGAAGGGACCTTCTACGACGAACCGCAACACCGGAAAGCTTGGCGGGGGGACGAAGACCAAGGCTGGCAACAGCCCTCGCTCGGCCCCCCTTCGTTCCTTCGCCACCAAATCCCGAAAGGAGGTGTAAACGACATGGCGACCACCAAGACCAAGTACGACACCCGCAAGGCGCTTGCCGACTACTACGTCTACGCGCCCCTCGGCGCCGGCCAGTTCGCGATCGAGAAGGCTCGCGAGGTCACCGGCAAGGCGTTCGAGTTCGCGCAGAGCCAGCGGCAGAGCGTGGCGAAGACCTATCAGGGCTTCGCCAAGCGCGGCGAGAAGCTCGCCTCGAGCATCCGCCGCTCCGCCTACACGCAGCGAGCGATCGACCAGACGAAGACCGCTCGCAGTCAGGTGAAGGCAGCAAGCACGAGCGTGCGCAAGGCCGTCACCACCACGGCCACTGCCACGCGACAGGCGGCCAAGAAGGTCGGCTGAGCCCGGCCTGACGCTCCGCTGGGGGACTCCCGCCCTTCAGCGGAATCGGGAAGACCCGCCCCCCGGGGCGGGTTTTCTCTTTTGCTGGCGTCCTTCGCAGGCGCCCGCCGGTCGCGAACCGACTGTCGTCTACCATGGGAGCAGCTGATGAAGGACGAACGCAAGGCCACGGACCCGGCCCGCGTCGCGGTCATCAGCCTCCACACCTCCCCTCGCGACCAGCCGGGGACCGGCGATTCGGGCGGCATGAACGTGTACATCCGCGCCGTCGCCGAGCGCTTGGCGGAGCAGGGCATCGAGGTCGACATCTACACGCGATGTCATGGCGACGGCGGGCCGGAGGTCGAACAGATCGAACCCGGGGCCAGGGTGATCCGGGTCCAGGCCGGCCCGTGCGAGCCGGTGCCGAAAGAAGACCTCCCGGAGCTGCTGCCGGAGTTCCTGGACGGAGTCCTCACCCACGCCGCCGCCGATCATCCCCACCCGCACCGTCATTCCCCCTACGACGTGGTCCACAGCCACTACTGGCTCTCGGGATGGGTCGGCGCCAGGGCCAAGGAGATCTGGGGTACGCCGCACGTCGCCTCGTTCCACACCCTGGGGAGGGTGAAGAACCACGCGTTGGGGCAGGGCGATCGTCCCGAGCCACCCGTCCGCCTGGACGGGGAGCAGGGCGTGATCCAGGGTGCCGACCGCATCCTGGCGCCGACGCCCGTGGAGGCAGGCCATCTGGTCCGGCTGTACGGCGCCGATCCGGCCAGGATCCGGATCGTCACGCCGGGGGTGGACCCCCAGATCTTCGCCCCGATGGCCCGGGACGAAGCGAAGTCCCGGCTGCATCTGTCGACTGCCAGGCTGCTGCTGTTCGTTGGCCGGCTCCAGCCGTTCAAGGGGCCCGACGTCGCCATCAGGGCCCTGGCCGAAGCGGTCCGGATGGCGCCCCACGTGAGCGCCGACACCCTCCTGGCGGTGGTGGGCGGCCCCACCGGCCAGGGCGACGAACCGGACGAGGTGGCCCGGCTGATGCAGCTCGCCTCGGATGTCGGCGTGGCCGACCGGGTGGTGTTCTTTCCGCCCCAGCCTCACGAGCGGCTGGCCGTGTTCTACTCGGCGGCGGAGGCGGTGCTGATGCCATCGCGGTCCGAATCCTTCGGCCTGGTGGCGCTGGAGGCTCAGGCGTGCGGCACCCCCGTCATCGCGGCCGCCGCAGACGGCCTGCGATACGTGGTCGCGGACGGTGAGACGGGTTTCCTGGTTCGGGGGCACGATCCCGCCGCGTACGCCGAGCGGATCGTGACCCTGCTTCGCCATCCCGAGATGGTGGAACGGTTCGGGGCGGCCGCCATCGTCCACGCCGCACGGTACTCGTGGGACACGACCACGGCGGGGATCCGGGACGTCTACAGTGAGCTGCTGGGCCGGCGGGTGGGCTGAGGTCGCCAATGATCAGGGGACACAGCGTCGCCCTTCGCCCGGTCGAGGAGTCGGACGCCCCCCTGATCCAGCGGTGGATGAACCACCCCGAGATCTGGCGGTACATGGACTATGAGAAGCCCTATTCGCTGAAGGACGTCGAACAGGACATCCAGGGAAGCCGAAGGAGCGGTCAGCCCTTCACGATCCTGGTGAACGACCGCCCCATCGGCCGGATCGGGCTCAACCAGTTCCGCCGCCGGGACCGGATCTGTTCGTTCTACATGTTCATCGGGGAACCGGCGTACTGGGGGCAGGGCTTCGCGCTCGACTCCGCCATGGCGCTCCTCGGCTACGCGTTCGACCGGTGGGACCTTCACCAGGTCGAGCTGTGGACGCTCGCCGACAACAACCGGGCGATCTCCATGTACCAGCGCTGCGGGTTCGTCCTGGAGGGGCGTCTCCGGGAGCGCTCGTGGAAGGAGGGCCGGTGGGTGGACCACGTGGTCATGAGCCTCCAGCGGGAGGAGTTCGACCGCGCCAGACAGGCCTGGGAGGCTCGGGTCGGGACCGCGTAAGGGGAGCGTTCGGCCAGGTCAGGGCCTCGTCGATTTTGTCTACTCAGTTCTGAACGTCCTCTGACCTGCGGAAACTCCTGACGACCAGGGGTTTTGTCTGCTTGACGGCTCCGGGGGGCATCGGCGAGGATGCGCCTGCTCCAAGAAGCCGGAGCGGTTGAGTCAGGGAACCGAATGGGACCCCCTGGGAAAGCCGTAAGGCCAACTGGGCGCACCTGCTCGTACGGTCGGGAAGGCCAACTGGCTGTGCGGGTGGGGAGGCTCGGGAGGCCCCAAAGCCCAACGAAAGGGGTCACCATAAGGAAACCGAGACAGCTGCAAGAGGTTTCTTGGGGCACCAGGCCCGAGGGGCCAACGGTGGTTGGGGGCTTCGGCTCTCGACGAGCCAGCGGTCTCTCGGGCCTTTCACGTTCCCGAGCATTTCCCTACGCCAGGGACACCAGGTCGAGCAGGTCCTCGCTCCAGTAGTCGAGCGTCCCGTCGGGCATCACCAGCACTCGCTCGGGCTCCAGGGCCTGGACGAACTCCCGGTCGTGGGTGACGATCACCATGGAGCCGGGCCAAGCCCCCAGCGCCCTGGCGATGGCCTCGCGCGAAGGGGGGTCGAGGTTGTTCGTCGGCTCGTCGAGCAGCAGCAGGTTGTGCTTGCCGGCCACCAGCTGCGCCAGTGAGAGCTTCGTCTTCTCGCCTCCGGACAACGTGCCGGCGTTCTGAAAGGCCCGCTTGCCGGGCAGGCCGAACATTCCCAGCAACGCCCGGAGCGTCTGGTCGGGCTGGGAGGACTGCTCGCGCATGTGCGTGAGGACGTCCTTCCCGGGGGTGAGGCCTTCGTGCTCCTGGGCGAAGTATCCGAAGGAGACCCCATGGCCCATGCGGAACGACCCCATGGTGGGCTCGGTCTCCGACGTCAGGATCCGCAGCAGGCTGGTCTTCCCGGCGCCGTTCAGCCCCATCACCAGGAGGCGCTCACCCCGGCCGACGGTGAAGGTCACGTTCCGGAAGACCTCGGGTCCGCCGTAGCTCTTGGACAGTCCTTCCGCCCGCAGCACGGTCTGGCCGCAGTGCGGAGGTTCGGGGAACCTGAACGCCACCCGGCGCTCCTTGGCGGGACCGCTCAGCGCTCCCGCCTTCATCCGCACGACCCGGGTGTCCAGGGTCTTCGCCTTGCGGGCCCGCTTCTCGGTTGAGTGGCGCATGGCGTCGGCCAGCGAGGACAGCCGCTTGATCTCGGACTGCTGACGGGCGGCCACCTTCGCCAGGCGCGCTTCATCGCGCCGGCGGGTCTCGCGGTACTGCGAGTACGTCCCCCGGTATTCCACCAGGCCGGCGTCGTCCAGGTGCAGGATGCGAGTGATGGAAGCGTCCAGGAGCATGATGTCGTGGCTCACCACGATCAAGGCGCCCCGGTACGAGGCGAGGAACTTCATCAGCCAGCTCTTGGCGTCGGTGTCGAGGTGGTTGGTCGGCTCGTCCAGCAGGAGCAGATCGCTGCCGGCGAACAGGATCCGGGCGAGCTCCAGGCGCCGCCGTTCACCTCCCGACAGCACCCTGACCGGGAGGTCGAGCCGGTCGGGACCGAGCCCGAGGCCGCCGGCGATCCGCCTGGTCTCCCCGTCGGCCGAATAGCCGCCCGCGTCCCGGTAGGCCTCCTCGGCCCGGGAGTACCGGGCCACGTTCTTGGGGGAGGCGTTCTCCTCCAACGCCAGGCGAAGGCTCTCCAAGCGGGAGGTGGCGCGGTCCAGGCCCCGTCCGGACAGGACGTGAGTCACCGCGAGGAGCCCCGGATCGATGCCGGCGATGCGAGGATCCTGCGGAAGGTACCCCAGCGCCCCGCGGCGGGAGATGGCCCCGTGGACCGGCGGCGATTCGCCAGCCAGGACCTTCAGCAGGCTGGTCTTGCCCATGCCGTTCCGCCCGACCAGCCCCACCCTGTCGCCGGCCCGAACGGTGAACGAGGCGTCCTGGAGCAGGACGCGCCCGCCGACCTCCATGGTGATCCCTCGTATCGCAAGCATGGCGAGCACAAGGGTACCGGCCGGCGGCGGCAGAAAGGTCCCCGTTCCTATACTCGGGACGTGAGTGGACCGCGGCGCCGGGCATGACCACCCTGCTCAGGAAGCCGATGATCTGGATCACCGAGCAGTCCCTGGTCCGCCGCCTCCTCACCCAGAACCGGGTGCTTCGCCGGATCGCCGACCGATTCGTGGCCGGAGAGACCCTCGAGGAGGGGATGGCGGCGGCCCGCTCGCTCCAGCGAGCAGGCGTGGCGGGGATGCTCGACCACCTGGGCGAGAACGTCGCCTCGCCGGGCCAGGCCGCGGCGGCCGCGGATGCCTACATCCGCGCGTTGAAGTGCGTCGGCGATGACCCGGAGGTGGACTGCAACATCTCGGTGAAGCTGACCCAGCTCGGCCTGGACGCCGGGATCGACGTGTGCCTGGAGAACGTGGAACGGGTGCTGCAGGTGGCATCGGAGAGGGACCCCCCGACCCTGGTGATGATCGACATGGAGGCCCGCGAGTACGTCGACGGCACGCTGGCCGTCTATCTGAAGCTTCGAGACCGGTATCCGAACGTGGGCGTGTGCCTTCAGGCCTACCTCCATCGAACGACCGATGACGCTCACCGCATCGGTGGGCCCCAGGCCATCGTTCGGATGGCGAAGGGTGCCTACTTGGAGCCTCCCGACGTCGCGTTCAGCGACCGGACGGAGGTTCGGAAGAACTATGCCCGGGTCGCCGCGGCGCTCCTCGCCGCCGGCTCCACGGTGCATCTGGCCACCCATGACCCCAGGCTCATCGAGGGCGCCAAGGGGTTCATCGGCTTGCGCGGTGTGGCCGAAGACCGGTACGAGTTCCAGATGCTGTACGGGGTTCGCCGCGACCTCCAGCAGACCCTGGTCCGGGAGGGTCTCCCGGTTCGCGTGTACATCCCGTACGGGTCGTCGTGGTATCCCTACCTCACCCGCCGCCTGGCCGAACGCCCGGCCAACGTGTGGTTCTTCGCCTCGAACCTGCTCCGGCCGACAGGGTGAGCCGGGAGGGGTAGCCTCGCTCCTATACTCGCGCCATCCAGGGCAGGAGTGGGATGAGCGAACAGAGCACCGACAGACGGGTGGCCTTTCTCGGCGGAGGCCGCATGGGCGAGGCGCTCATCTCCGGGCTGCTCCGTTCCGGGGGCCGGACCGCCCCGGAGATCATGGTGACCGCGCGGCGGGAGGAGCGGGCCCGGGAGCTGGGCGAGCGGACGGGGGTCGCCACCACGCTCTCCAATCCCGAAGCTGTTCGGTGGGCCCAGACGCTGGTGCTCATGGTCAAGCCGCAGGACATGGAGACGCTCATGAGCCAGATCACCGACGTCGTTCGGCAAGACCAGCTCGTGATCAGCTTCGCGGCCGGCATCAGGACCTCCTTCATCGAGCGCTTCGTCCCGCCGGACACGCCCGTGGTTCGGGTGATGTCGAACGTGCCGGTGCTGGTGGACGAAGCGATGTCCGTGGTGAGTCCCGGTGCCCACGCCGAGGACAAGCATCTGGCGGTGGCCGAGGAGCTCCTGTCGAGCGTGGGGCACGTCATCAGGCTGTCCGAGAAGCACCAGGACGCGGTGACCGCGACCAGCGGAAGCGGCCCCGCCTACTTCTTCCTGCTGGCCGAAGCCATGATCGAGGCCTGCATCCTGCTCGGGTTGTCCCGGGACGTGGGGACCGAGCTGATCATCCAGACCATGGTCGGCTCCGCCAAGATGCTCCGCGACACCAAGCGTCACCCGGTGGAGCTTCGGGAGATGGTGACCTCGCCCGGCGGGACCACCATCACGGCCATCCGGCATCTGGAGCAGGCCGGCGTTCGGGCGGCCTTCCTGAACGCCATCGACGCGGCCAGGAACCGCAGCGCCGAGCTGGCCATCGGCCACGAACCCGACGAGGACTGAGCACGCGGAGGAGGATGGATGGGCAGGGGAGATCGCAAGATCGTTCGATGGGCAAAGGACCGCGAACGGAAGAAGAAGGAACGGGACGGTCGGAGGAAGAAGGAGCACTCGTCCGCCAAGAAGAGCTGACGGCATCCGTTCTGCGAGGGAGGCGGGCATGTTCCCACTGTCGAAGGGCAAGGTGACCAAGCAGGCCCACGTTGGCCTGCCCGAGGGGACGTTCGAGGAGGAACACGGCCGGGAGGCCTTCGACGGTCGCGCATCCCACCTGTACCGGAGCCACCCGCCCACCGCGTGGATCCGAGTGGAGGGCGACCTCAAGCCCCGGGCCTACGACCTGAACGGCCTGAAGCCGGCCGACATGGGCGACGCCGGAGCCGAGTGGCAGCGCATCCTGTGGAACGAGGACCTGGCCATCTTCGTGTCGCGGCGAACCGAGACGATGCCCTACTTCCTGCGGGATGCCGACGGGGACGTCTGCTACTTCATCCACCACGGTTCGGGAGTGCTGGAGACCGACTACGGGCCGCTCCGATTCTCGGACGGAGACTTCCTGGTGGTACCGAAGGGCACCACCCATCGCGTCGTGACCGAAGCCGACGACAACTTCTTCTACATCGTGGAGGGCCGTGGCGAATACCGGCTGCCCGACAGGGGCATCCTGGGCCGCCACGCGCTGTTCGACCCCGGCGTCCTGGAGACCCCGGAGCCGGACCCGCACGACGAACGGGGTGAGTTCGAGGTACGGGTCAAGCGCGACAACTCCTACACCGCGCTGACCTACCCATGGCACCCCCTCGACGTCGTCGGCTGGCAGGGAGACCTCTGCCCAATCCGGCTCAACGTCAGGGACTTCCGGCCGGTGGTCTCGCCCCGGTACCACCTGCCGCCCAGCGTGCACGTCACCTTCGACAGCGATGGGTTCGAGATCGGGACGTTCGCGCCGCGCCCCACCGAGACCGGTGATCCAACGGCGCTGCGGGTGCCGTTCTTCCACTCGAACATCGACAAGGACGAGGTGCTCTTCTACCACCGGGGGCAGTTCTTCTCCCGGGCCGGGATCGGCGAGGCGTTCATCACCCACCACCCGCAGGGAATGCACCACGGGCCCCAGGCCGCCGCCATCGAGGCGTCGAAGACGAAAGAGTTCGCCGACGAGTACGCGATCATGGTCGAGTGCGACCGCCCGTTGCAGCGAGACCAGTGGCTGGAAGCCGTCGAGATCGAGGGCTACGCGACCTCCTGGGCGAAGGGTCTTGGGCTGCTCGACTGA
>DHWM01000179.1:9047-14475 GCA_002413185.1 Actinobacteria bacterium UBA5182 | reverse complement strand
GCCCAGCGCGGCGGGCCAGCGCTTGCAGCTGCGTCTTTGCGTCAGCGACGGCTCCGAGGTCGATGAGGCCCGCTACGCTGGCCTGAAGCCCCGCGATGATCCGCTCGCCGTCCCCTGCTTCCTCGCCGACGCGCACCAGCTCCTTCGCGGTCTCCAGCCGCTCCTCGAGATTCTCCGGCCACCAGGTGGCCCACAGCCTTCCTTCCAGCGCGAACGCGAGTGTGGACGGGTCGCCGAGCCGACGAGCGATCTCCGTCGCCTCCGCGCTCAGGAGGGCACTTCGTTCCCGATCCGGCTGGCTGCGCAGCGCGCACGCCAGGCGGCTGAGAAGCCGTACTCGGAGTCGGTCGTCGCTTCCGCCGAGCAGTGCGAGGGCGTCTTGCAAGAGCGGCACGAGATGGGGATCGTCTCCTGCTCGGGCCCACAGGAACCTGCCCCCGTAGCCGAGTGCCGACCGCGCAAGCTGGATCGCCGCGCCCCTCCGACGGGCGATTCCGGCTGCACGAAGGAAGGTCTCCCTCGAAGCCCACAGGTCACCGGCACGGCTCTGTGCATCTCCCAGCGCGAGGAGCAGCTCACCGAGGATCTCCTGGTCGGGGCGCTCCTCCAGTTCAACGACTTGCAGGCCCATCTGGTAGAGGCGGGCTGCCTCCTCGTAGGCGAGGGACCGGGCGGCCTGGTCGGCGGCGCGGCGGCTGTACTCGACCGCTCGGTTACGGTCGCCTCCGGGGATGCCTTCGAAGAAGTGGTGGGCGAGTTCGGCGAGGTGCGGCTCGGCGTCGGTGTCGTAGAGCTCCTCAAGGACCTCGGCCGCTCTCCGGTGCAGTTGGACGCGGCGCGCGGGCCCGAGCCGCTCGTAGAGGGTCTCCCGGACGAGGTCGTGATGGAACCGGAATCGGCCAGGCGCACCGGGCGCCTCATCGAGTAGGCCTGCCGCCACGGCCTCACCCAGGATCTTCAGCATCTCGTCCGCCCCCAGATCGCCCATCCTTCGTACCGGCTCGATGGCGAACTCCCTGCCCAGGACTGAGGCCAGGACCAGCGCCTGCTCGGTGCCTTCGCTGAGATGGCGCACTCGGCGGGCAATCACCTCCCGGATTCCCGTAGGCACTGCGATGCGAAGAGGCGCTGTGGGCGCGCCCTCAGCAAGTCGCTTCTCCGCCGCCAGCAGCCTGACGGCCTCGCCGAGGAACAGGGGGTTCCCGTTCGTCTGCCGGTGCAGGGTCGACGTGAGCGACGAGCGCGCGACCACTCGTGTCGTGGCCTCGATGTACCGGGCGACGTCATCTTCGTCCAGGCCTCGGAGCGCGATGTGTCGCGTCACCGGCTCGCGGGCCAGCTGGGAGAGGGTCTCGGTCAAGGGGTGGTTGGGGGTCACCTCGACGTCCCGGTAGGTGCCGAGAACCAGGATGCGGCTCTCCGACAGCTGCCCGGCCAGGAAGCGCAACAGCAGCAGCGATGGGGTGTCGGCGGCATGGAGGTCGTCCAGCACAAGGGCCAGCGGCGCAACAGCTGTGGCGTTCGTGAGGAACCTCGCCGTGGAATCGAAGAGCTGGAATCGAGCCGACTCGGGATCGACGGATGGAGGCGAAGGGATCTCCGGGAACAGGTCGTGGACATCCGGCAGCATCTGAGCGATGTCCGTGGCACCCGACCCCATCTCCTCGCGGATCGTCACAGGATCCCCGGTCCGCACGTAGGCTCGGAGGAGCTGCACCCACGGCCAGTACGCCGGTGCGCCGCCGGCCTCCCAGCACCGGCCCCACAAGACCCGCGCTCCGCCGTCCCTCGCATGGATCGCGAACTCGCCAGCCAGCCGGCTCTTCCCGATGCCCGGCTCGCCCGACAGCAGGAAGAGTCGTCCCCGACCGGAGCGGGAATCCTCGAGCCCGGTGAAGAGCTCCGTCAGCTCACGCTCCCGCCCGACGAATACGTCCGCTGGGCCAGGTTCGGACGTGGCCGTTTCGGCCGATGCGGCTAGTCGACCGACCGATGAGAACGAACGATCCTTCCGGGACACTTGGTCCATGACTCCCTTCAGGACCAGATGCGTAGAGTACCGCCGCATTCTGCCCGGATGAAGGGCGCAACCGGGTACCTAGGACATTCCTCGCACTCCGGTCGGCGAATCTGCTGCCGAGATCCACCGGGTTGAGCAGCAAGGCGACCGTGACGACGAGAGCAATCGGACTTCGGGGCGCGATGTGGCGGTCGCCTGCGACTTCGATGCCTATGCATCCGCTGGGAACGCCGACCCGAGGTGCACCCAGGGCCCGTCAAGTGTGATGGGCCGGGGCGGGACTTGAACCAGCCCTTGACTCCGTCTCGAATATGAGCCGATCCGGCCTCGTCAGCTCGTGTAAGCGTTACCCGAGCTGGCCGAAACCCTTTCATCATTCGCTCAAGGGCTTCGACGCCGACTGGCTCAAACTTGAAGGGACATGCCGCCGCCCGGCGGTGCGTCAAGTAAGTCAGTGGAAGAATTTTCGACCGGCTATGCAACGATCCCGCACTCTGAGGGATTAGCAAGGCGGAAGTGCAAGCGACAATAGCAGGGCACATGGCGGAAGTTCTCGGCTTCGAGGCGTTCTTCCAGCCAGAATACCCGGGGCTTGTGAGAGCCCTCTACTTGTTGACGGCCGACCTGCCCGAGGCGGAGGACTTGGCTCAAGAGACGATGGCGAGGGTGTATGAGAAATGGGACCGCGTGGGGAGAATGGATTCGCCGGGCGGATACGTCTATCGAGTTGCGGTCAATCTCAACAGGCAGAGGCTGCGGCACCTGGCGGTTCGAGCGCGTCGGCTACTGGCGACAGCGGTGGGTCCGGACGACGCGCCAACGCCCGACACTCAGAAGCTAGCAGGGGCCATCGGCGTCAATGCGTTCGATCTCCGCGCGGGGCGTCGGCCCGGGAGGATCTCCTCGCTCAGCGAGGACAGGTTCTTGATCTCGTCGTGGATGACGAAGCTCGTACACAATCCACCCGATCACCCACACCAGCAGGAGCGCGTCGATCAGGTGGAACAGGCGCCCTTTCATCTCGGAGGGATAGGCGAGGCTCACGGTTCATCCGCACCCTGAGGCTCCCGGCCTCACGCTTCCGGCGGGGGGGCCTGCCGGTTCGGGGTTCCGTCCGGTTACGCGCCTCGGAGAGCCACCGCCGCGGCGATGTGCGAGAGGTGCGTCAGCCCGAGGGGGAAATTGCCCAGCATCTCCTTCGACCGCGGGTCGAACTCCTCGGCGAACAGGCCGAGGTCGTTGCCGGTGGAGACCGTGCGGTCGAACACCTCGCGGGCCTCGTCGACCCGGCCCTGCCGCGCGTAGCACTCCGCCAGCCAGAACGAACACGCCAGAAAGGCGCCTTCTTCGCCCTGCAACCCGTCCCGGGATCGGTACCTCTTCAGCAGGCCACCGTCGTCCAATTGGTCCCGCACCGCGTCGGCGGTCCGGATCATCCGCTCGTCCTGATAGTCCACGAACTCGACCTGCGGGAGCAGGAGCAGCGCCGCGTCCACCGCCCTCGTCCCGAACGCCTGGACGAAGATGCCTCGCCTCTTGTCGTAGCCCTTCGTCTCCACCGCCTCGCGGATCCGGCGGTGCGCCTGGCGCCATTTCTGGAGTGGAGCCCGCCGGCCGCACTCCTTGGCCAGGCGCAGCCCCCGGTCCACCGCCACCCAGCACATCACCTTGGAGTGCACGAAATGCTTCGGCGTGCCCCGGATCTCCCAGATGCCTCGGTCCGGCTGCTCCCACACCTCGACGGTGGCGTTGACCAGCTCCACCAGGAACCGCCAGTAGTCGTCGTCCGGCGAGTGCCCTCGGGCGTGCCATTGCCACGCCAGGTCCAGCAGCTCGCCGTACATGTCGAGCTGGCGCTGGCGGGCGGCGCCGTTCCCGACCCGAACCGGCGACGCGCCCCGATAGCCCTCCAGCGAGTCGATGGTCAGCTCGATCAGGCGCCGCTCCCCGCCCACCCCGTACATGATCTGGAGGTCCTCCGCGTTTCCGGCGGCGCTCCGTTCGACGAACCGCCGGAACCCGTCGGCTTCGGCGTCGGCCCCGAGCTCCGCCAGGGAGCGCACGGCGAAGCTCGAGTCGCGGATCCAGCTGTACCGGTAGTCCCAGTTGCGGGCCCCTCCCGGGCATTCGGGGAGCGAGGTGGTGGGCGCGGCGGCGATGGCGCCGGTGGGCGCGTTGCACAGGGCCTTCAGGACCAGCGCCGACCGCACGGCGCCGGGACCGTCACCCCCGTCGAGCCTGGCCCGGCCGGTCCATCGCCGCCACCACTTCAGCGTGTCCTCGAGCCGGCCATCCAGCTCCTCGGGCGTTGGCGGATCCGAAGGGTGTTCGTCGATGAGCTCCGGCCTCATGAACTGGATCGAAAGCCGGACGCGGTCCCCCGAGCGAACCGACCACGACCCCTTGAGGTCGTGGTGCCCGCCGGGGACCAGTTCGCCGTCGGAGGCGATGAGGAGTGCGTCGTTCCCGCCGATTGCGCTGTAGAAGTTCACGCCCTCCTGCCGGATCCATGGCCGAACCTCGCCATAGTCGAATCGCGGGCACATATCGAGGCGGAGGTCGACCCGGCCTCGCACCCCCTCCACGATCCGAAGGATCTGGTGATAGGGATGCCGGGCACCACCCCGCCGCATGGCGAAGCAGTCGAACAGGCGAACCTCGCCCCCTCCGCTCCGAAACGTGGTCTCGAGCACCATGGTCTGGTCCACGTACCGGCGGGAGATCGAATATCCGGCGCGGGCCGGCTTGATCGAGCAGTACCCGCCCTGCTCCCATCCAAGCAACCTGCCGAAGGAGCTGCCCGAGTCGAACCGGGGCATGCAACACCAGTCGATCGAGGCTTGCTTCGACACCAGGGCAGCGGAGTGGCAGTCGCCGATGAACGCGTAGTCCGCGATGGGGGGGTACGGAGTCTCCGGGGGGCGTTTGGCGCGGGTGCCTGGGCTCATCGTCCGTGCATGGTACCCACCAGCGGATCGCTCACCGCCCCCTTCGTGTAGCTGCTCGGGTTACCGGGTAAGAGGCGATCGATGAAGAGCCAGCGCTCTGAGGTCGTCGTCGTGACCGGCGCGTCGGCCGGAGTGGGCCGGGCCACCGCGGAGGCCTTCGGGCCGCAAGGGGCGTTGGTGGCGTTGCTGGCCAGAGGGACCGATGGGCTGGAGGCGGCGGCCAAGGCGGTGGAGGCCGCCGGAGGGAGAGCCCTGGCCATCCCCACCGACGTGGCCCGGGCGGACCAGGTCGAGACGGCGGCGCGACGGGTCGAGGAGGAGTTCGGCCCCATCGACGTGTGGGTGAACGACGCGATGGTCACGGTCTTCGCACCGTTTGAGGAAATCACTCCGGAGGAGTTCACCCGGGCGACAGAGGTCACGTACCTGGGAACGGTGTTCGGCACGATGGCCGCGCTGA
>DHWM01000179.1:5564-8775 GCA_002413185.1 Actinobacteria bacterium UBA5182 | reverse complement strand
CCGTACTGCGGCGCGAAGCACGCCGTCCGGGGATTCACCAACTCCGTGCGGACGGAGCTCCTGCACGACAAGAGCCACGTCCGGCTGAGCATGGTGCACCTGCCCGCGCTCAACACACCGCAGTTCGACTGGTGCGCCACGAAGCTCCCGGACCACCCGATGTCGGTCCCGCCGATCTACCAACCGCCGCCATCCTGGCGAACCGGGTCATCCCGGGGGCGCTCGATCACTACCTGGGACGAACCGGCTACTCATCGCAGCAGCAGCGGGGAAGGCCGGTCCAGCCCAACCGGCCCTCGAACCTGTTCGAGCCACTGCCCGGCGACGCCGGCGCCCACGGGATCTTCGACCGGCAGGCCCACGGCCGAAGCTACCAGACGTGGGCCTCGATGCATCGGGGGGCGATGGCCGCGGCGGGCGCCGGTCTCCTCGCGGTGGCCGGGCTGATGGCGGGCCGGGCCCTCACAGGTCCGGACTAGCCCATGAGCCCAGGGCTGGAGAACCGCCTCGCGGTGGCTCGGGGAGACGAACCGGCGGACCTGGTCCTCTCCGGTGGCCGGGTCCTCTCGGTCTTCACCGGCGAGCTCCTCGACGCCGACGTGGCCTTCGCCGGCGACTCCATCGCGGGCGTGGGCCGGTATGAGGGCGCCCGGACCTTCGACGCGTCCGGGTTGACCCTGCTGCCCGGCTTCATCGACGGACACATGCACGTCGAATCGACCAAGCTGATGGTGGACGAGTTCGCCCGCGCCGTCCTCCCCCACGGGACCACCACGGTCGTTCTCGACCCCCACGAGATCGCCAACGTGTTCGGCCTCCGTGGCGTGTCCGCGCTGCTGCGGGCTGCCGACGGCGTACCGCTCGACTACTACGTCATGGTGTCCTCGTGCGTCCCGGCGAGCGAGTTCGAGTCGAACGGCGCCACCGTGGACGCGGAGGAGATCGCGGCGTTCCTGGCCGCGGAGCCCCGGGCCATCGGCCTGGCCGAGGTCATGGATTTTCCATCGGTCGTGTCCGGGAACCCCGAGGTCCTGGCGAAGATCGCCGCCGCCCAGCCGAACACCCTCGGCGGCGGCCACGTGGACGGGCACGCTCCCGGGCTCTCCGGCCGTGGCTTGAACGCCTACCTGGCGGCGGGCGTCCGGAGCGACCACGAGTGCACGACCCTGGAGGAGGCGATGGAGAAGCGGCGGCTCGGGATGTGGATCATGATCCGGGAAGGCTCGGCCGCCCGGAATCTCGAGGCGCTGCTGCCCATGGTCCGGGAGTTCGGCCCGGAGAACTGTCTGCTCTGCACCGATGACCGCGAGCCCGACCAGCTCGTGTCCCAGGGCCACATCGACGAAGTGCTGCGAAGGGCCGTGGCTCTGGGATGTCCGCCCGCGGATGCCGTCGTCATGGGCACGCTGAACGCCGCCCGCTACCACCGGCTGCACCGTCACGGCGCGATCGCGCCGGGATACCTCGCCGACGTGGTGGCCGTCGAGGACATGGAGTCGTTCCAGGTGCTCCAGGTGTGGAAGCGGGGCCGGCCGGCGGCGGCGGACGGGCAGGCGGTCGAGTTCCCGAAGGCTTCGGCGCCGCAGTGGATGCGAGACAGCGTCCGCGTGCCGAAGCTGACCGCGGCGGCGTTCGCGGTGCGAGCGAGTGGTGAGGTGAGAGTGATCGGCGCCGAGCCCGGACAGATCGTGACCCGAGCCCTCACCGCCACGCCGCCTCGTCGGAACGGCGAGGCCGTCGCCGATCCCGGCCGTGACCTCGCCAAGGTCGCCGTGGTGGAGCGGCACCGAGAGACGGGCAGGGTCGGACTAGGCTTCGTCGCCGGGTTCGGCCTCCAGCGTGGCGCGCTGGCTTCGACCCACGCCCACGACGCGCACAACGTGGTGGTGGTGGGCGTGGACGACGGGGACATGGCTGTCGCGGTGAACCGTTTGGGCGAGGTAGGAGGAGGTCAGGTCGCCGTGGCGGACGGCAAGGTCGTGGCCGAGCTGCCCTGCCCGATCGGCGGCCTGCTCTCCGATCACCCCATGGAGGAGGTCGCCTCGCGGGCCCGGTCCCTCGATGACGCCGCGCGAGAGCTCGGGGCGACCATCCCCGCACCGTTCATGGCGATGTCGTTCCTGGCGCTGTCGGTGGTCCCAGAGCTCAAGATCACCGACCGCGGACTGCTCGACACCGTCCGCTTCGAACTCGTCCCCCTGGAGGTCTGACCTCCGCCTACTGCGACTTCGCGTAGACCAACTGAAAGAATCGGGCCTATCTTTTCAGTGCGGCTCCCCCGATTGAAAAGTCTTGCAGGACGCGGTCAATCCTACGCACGTCGGTGGCTTCGCCCTCTGAGCCACCTGGATCTGGTCAGCCGACCTTCGCCCAAAGTACCTTCGTCTACAGTTCGTGCATGGAACCGAATGTCCGGTACGAACGGCGTACCGAGATCGATACCAAGGCACTCAACGCCCTGTTCGCAGCGGCGTGGGGTTCACCAAAGCCTGGCTACGAAGCGATATTTGGCCATAGCTTCACGTGGGTGGCTGCCTGGGCAGGAGACGAACTCGTGGGGTTTGTGAACGTGGCATGGGACGGGGACGTCCACTTCTTCCTACTCGACACGACCGTGCACCCTACCTGGCAACGACGAGGGGTTGGACGGCGGTTGGTCGAGGAAGCGATTGAAGCCTGCCGCGGGCACGGTGAGTGGCTTCATGTCGACGCAGACCAAGAGCTGATGGTTGGGTTCTATCAGCGCTGCGGGTTCAAGCCGACCGCTGCGGGGTTGGTGGATCTCTCGCAGTCCGACGGCTGACCCAATCAGCGCGCAAACGTGCTTCATCCCTCAAATTGACCCACTACCAACAGGATCGGGCCAGACATCCCTCAGGAACTCCAGGAGGGCCCGGTTCACGCCTTCGGGATCCTCCTGCTGGGTCCAGTGGCCCACCCCCGGCAACAACAGCTGTCCCCGAGGATCGGCCAGCCATCCGTCCATCACCGCCGGTGGCGTCATCCGCAGGACCGGGTCGCGTTCGCCAGCCACGTACAGCGCCGGGACTTCGACCCTGGCGTCGGCAAACCGTTCGGTCAGCTCCCAGTTCCGGTCGAAGTTGCGGTACCAGTTCAGCGCGCCGGTGAACCCGGTGCGGCCGAACTCCCCGGCGTAGACGTCGAGATCCTCCTCGGTGAGCCAGGATGGCATCCGGGGCGGACCGGTGAA
>DHWM01000179.1:0-5320 GCA_002413185.1 Actinobacteria bacterium UBA5182 | reverse complement strand
GGCCAACCTCCTGGAAGTACACGATGTAGAAGAGGGTGTCGCCCGCCACCGCCGCCATCAGCTGCGTCGGTGGGACCGGGGTTCGCGGGACGAACGGAACGCTGAGCGCGGCCACGCCCGCCACCCTCTCCGGGGCCATCACCGCGAGCTGCCAGACCACGATGGCGCCCCAGTCGTGCCCGACGAACACCGCCCGCTCCTCGCCCAGCTCGTCGAGCAGCCCAACCAGGTCTCCGGTCAGATGCTCGATGTCGTAGTCCTCGACCGGCTCCGGTACGTCGGTCCGGCCATAGCCACGCTGGTCGGGCGCGATGGCCCGATACCCCGCTTCGGCAAGAGCCGTCAGCTGGTGCCGCCACGAGTAGGCCAGCTCGGGGAACCCGTGGCACAGGATGACGGGCGGCCCCTCGCCCTGTTCGACCACGTGCATGTCGATGCCGTTGGTGCGGACGGTTCGATGCCGCGCCTGCCCGAAGCTTCCGCTCCCGGCTTCCAGCCTCGGGCTACCCACCGTGGGCGTGGACGGGGTCCATGGACTCCCCGATCGCCGCACGGCAGCACCGGTAGCACACCGCGCATCCGCAATCGACCTCGTCGCAGAACGCGCAGTCTTCCAAAGAGCGGTCGCATCCCGCACACACCAGCGCCACCGTGGATCCGGCTTCCGCGTCCTGCTGGCCGGTCATCTTTCGTCTCCCTCCGTCGCGGCATGGTGAAGCTCGTGGGCGGCCCGTTCGGCCTCCTCCCGCAGCAGGAGCCCAACCAGGCGGCCGTCGGACGTCGTCACCGGTGCGCTGTGGAGCTGGTGCTCGCCCATGAACCCGGCCATCTCCTCGATCGGGACATTCGGCCGGAACGTGCTCGGCCCGGGCCGCATGGCCTCCTCCACGGACCGGCCCCGTCCCGCCGCCAGCTCGGCCGCCCGCAGCAAGCCGAACACCACCCGCTCCTCGTTGACCACCACCGAGGCGTCCCATCCCGCGGCCCGAACCCGCTCGGCCACCTCGTCGAGGGCTTCATTGACCCGGCAGGTCGGCACGTCCTTCCGAGCGACGTCCCCGGCCCTCGGTCGGCTGGGAAGCTGGCCCTCGGTGGGGAGGCCGGCCGACACCCAGTCCTGCTTCCCCGCCACGTAGTCGTACACGGGGCCGAACCCGAAGCTCTCGAGCCGCCACGCGGCTCGTGGGCTGAGGTCTCAGGCATAGTCCCAGCAGTACACGACCACCGGCCGGCTCCGGTCGAGGCTGTCGCGGGCTTCGGCCTCGATCTTCCGGAGCGGCATGTTGATGGCCCCGGGGAGATGCTCGTCCTCGAACTCACCGGCCGGGAGGACCTCCACCAGCTGAACCCCTTCGTCGATCAGCGACTGGAGCCGATCGCGATCCACCTCGGTTGGCATTGGCCCTCCTCCTTCAAATCCGCACCGACGGCCCAGTATGGACTAGGGCTCCCTGGTCATGAGCCGCCGAAGGTCCTTCAAGACCTGATCGGGATGTCCCGCGATGTCGGTGACCCGATAGGCCTTCACGATCGTTCCACCGGGATCGATCACGTAGGTCCGGCGCTTGGCGTTCTCGGGGAAGGACTCCTCGGGAGCCCGCTTCGTCTGGTAGATCTCGCCGGCGGTGCGGTCCACGTCGCTCAGCAACCGGAACGGGAACCCGTGCTTCTCCGAGAAGGCCCGGTTCACGTCCGGGGGGTCGAAGGACACGCCGAGCACTTCGACACCGAGTTCCTGGAATTGGGGGGCTCGGTCACGGAACCCCTTGCCCTCGACCGTTCACCCGGAAGTGAAGGCCTTGGGGAACCACCACAGCACCAGCCATCTTCCCCGGAAGTCGGCCAGCGACACTGGCTCCCCGGTCTGATCCGGCAGGGTGAGATCCGGCGCGGCGATGCCCTCAGCGAGCACGGCCCGCGACCTTCGTCGGCATGAGCGAGAAGTTTACGAGGGCCTCTGAGAAACGAGACGCCGGACGCCGCTACGGCTCGGGCCGAAGGCCCGGGATGTCGCCTCGCCGGTCCGGCACGGGCCTTCGTTCGTATCCCCAGATGCCGTCCAGCCGCTCGGTGCCGGTGGTCTTCTCCAACCCCTCCGACACCATCCGGAGCGCCTCCACCACGCCGGGCACGACCACGATGTGCCCGCCCGGGTCGCGGGGCATCTGCCACCGGAACTCGTGGAGGCTCCCCAGCTCGATCATGGCCTCCCGGAGGAGGCCGTACAGCGCGCGCAGCCGGAACAGCACGGCCATCAGCCCGCACGTCGAGAAGAACGCGTACGGTTCGATCTGCCGGAGATGGTCGCGGAGGGCCGGCTCGTCGGTGAACCGGCGGACCAGTCCGGTCAGGTCCTCCTCGTCGTTGCGGGCGGTGCACACCACGGCGTGAGGCCGGACGTCGACGAACCCGCCCACGCTGACGTGGTAGTCGCGGTAGTCCTCGAACGAGCACGGGTTGCCGCTCTCGGCGTGTGCCTTGCGGAGCCACACCGACACCGCGTCGGTCTCGGTCACCACGAGGTCGATGGGAGCGACGTAGTAGCCGGTCCGAAGGAACGTCCGGCCGTCCCGTTCGAACAGGATCGGCGAGCCCAACGAGGTGATGGTCCACACCGCGTGGAGCACCTGCTCCAGGACCAGGCGGAGCGCGCCCAGCCGGCGGGGGAACAGCCCGTGCTCGCGCGGCGCCGTCAGCGGCAGGAGGTCGTCGGGGTCCTCCGCCCCCGTCAGCCGCTGGAGATCGGCGGCCACGACGCCGAACTCCCACGCCGCCAGGTCCTCGAAGGTGAGGGCACGAGAGTGCTGGTCGAAGAACCCGGGCGCGTCGAAACGCTGGACGTCCACGTAGGGATCGACGGCGTCGACGTCGAGGGTGCGCAGCCGGTGCAGCAGGACGAGGAGCGCCAGCATGTGCATCTCCCCCTGGTGCTTGGCGGAGCCCAGGTCCTGGAGCGCCATGGGTTCGATCCCGGAGAGCTGCGTCTGCAGCAGCGCCGGCTGGCGCAGGAAGTCCAGGACCTGCCGGGCGTTGTCGGTCTCCTGGAAGTAGCAGATGTTCTCGACGAACCACGGGGACAGCCGGTCGTCGCCGAGGAGGCCCACCGTGGCCAGCAGGAGCCCCAGCTCGCTGGCCGAGGCCACCCGCATCACCCGATACAGGGCATCGGCGTTCGCCACCGTGAAGAACCCGTTCTCGCCGCTCCGGATGGCGTAGGCGGGCACGATGTCCTCGCCCCGCTGGAACGTCGCCGGCCCCGCCGGCGGATCGTCGAACGGGACCGTCAGCGGGCGGAACGTCCGCAGCACCTGCCGGGCGGGGAGCGGCCGCCCGGCCGCCCGGCTGGCCCGCGACTCCGCGGGCTGGGAGCCCTTCGACCCTTCGAACACCTCGACCGGGGAGTCGAAGAGCTGCTGGCGGATCTGCCGGTGCAGCGGGATGCGCTCGCGGACCCGAACCTCGTCGATGCCGATGGCCGCCGCGGTGATCAGCACCTTGATCCCGGCGCTGCTGTACAGGCCGGTGAGCTCCTGGGCGAATTTTGCCTTCTCGGCCAGCCGACGGTCCAGCGCGCTGTGGGCGAACGCCAGCCGGATGGTGGGCCGGGATCCCGGAGGACCCTTCGGATCCTCGTCGAACATGCCCCCGACGCCCGTGGTGTGGGCCACCATGACGTTGTCCGCCAGCTCCTCCTGCACCTCCATCAGGTCGTCCCGGATGGCCTCGACGAACCGCGCCTTGAGCTCGTCGACGTGCTCGCGGGTGAACCCCTCGACGTGGGCCGCGGCCAGGCCCAGCTCGTCCTGCTGGTAGGCGACCAGGCTGGGGATGGGGATGCCGAGCGTGGTCGAACGGAACCGCTCCACGCCCAGATTGCCGAAGTGCTCGTCGCGGTAGCCGCGCAGGAAGTTCCGGAACGGCCGAGCGGAGGAGACCGCGCCGGAGAGCGCCTCGAGCACCTCCGTGGGGCCCGCGTCGATCGAGGTCCCGATCGACTCGAGGAACCCCGCCGCCACCCCGCGCCGTTCCTCCGGCGGGAACTGGCCGACTCGCCTCAGGCCGGGAAGCGCCGTCACCTCGAACCGCTCCAGCGCCACGAACACCCCGCTGTGGGTGAGGTAGCCCCGGCGGACCCGCTGGGGAAGGGCATCGCCGCCGTGGCGAGACTCCACGAAACGGAACAGCCTCCGGGTGAACGCGGCGATCTCGTCCGAGGTGGTGCCGGTGGCGACGATGACGGGAACCTCGTCGGGGCCAGGGGCCCTGATCGAGAACATCTCCTCGTACAGGCTGAGGAGCTGCAGGACGCCGGTGCCGCCCACGGCGCCGGTGCCACCCAGGAACACGTGGGCGTCACGGTACCGTTCCCCCGACCGTGCCGCCTCCACCAGGCGAGGACCGAGCCGCTCCTTCTTGAACCTCATGCAGTCCCCTCGTCCCGGTTCGGCCCTGGGCGCCAGTCGAGCATCTCAGTGTAGTCCGGGCCCTCGGCCGGCCCGAGCTACCCAGGACCGGCGGGGAAACGCTTGATTCGGCCTCTCCCGAGGATATGGTGGGAACGAACGCCTTCCACGAAGAGCGGGGTTCGATCGATGGCGACGGCACAGAAATCCATGGGCGACATGGCCGGCCGGGTCCTGCTGACGCTGATCGGCGCCACCGGGATCATCGTGGGCGCGTTCATGCACTGGATCCACGACCTGGGCGGCATGCAGCTCTCGAATCAGGCCCTGTACAAACACGTGTTCACGGCCGAGGTCCATCCCGCCACCACCGTGGGGATGATCGTCCTGATCATCGGCCTGGCCGCGGTGGTCGGCCTGGCCACATCCGGGTGGCTGACCCGGTTGGCCGGGGCCCTCGCCATCGTGGTGTTCACCCTCTTGTGGATCCAGCTCTACCTGAAGGGTGCTCGGTTCCTCCCGGGCCCGGGCCCGTGGCTGGCGCTGGCGGGTGGCATCGTCGCCGCGGTGGGGGGCGGGTAGCCTCGAGCTGAGGCTCGTGAAGGCTTAGAAGCTCTAACTGAATGGAGGGACCCGTTTGGCGGTCTCGAAGGGTCGGCATCCATCGTCGAGGGTTGGAGGGTGTCGATGCGGGCGAAGCCGTGGGAGGTGCCGGATGGGTTGTGGGAGCGGATCGAGCCGCCGCTCCCGCGCAAGCAGAGGCGCTTATCGGTATCCGGGGCGCAAGCCGTTCGATGATCGGCTCGCGCTGCAAGGGATCTTGTTTGTGCTGCACACGGGGGTCGGCTGGGAGCATCTGCCGCAGCAGGCTCGGCTTCGGTTGCGGGGTGACGGCGTGGCGTCGGTTGCGGGCCTGG
>DHWM01000062.1:2469-12971 GCA_002413185.1 Actinobacteria bacterium UBA5182 | reverse complement strand
ATGCGACCAGGTCTCATTGGGCCCAGGGTGATCAATCGTGTGCGCCGATCACGATCTCCAAGTGGCCATGCGCGGTGCGGAGCGCATGCTCGACCCCCTCCGGATTCTCGGCCCGAGCGAAGAGGAAGCCGAGGTATCGGTCGCCCTCAGGCAGGGGCACCACGTGCCGTCCGGGCCCGATGGTGAGTTCGAGCCCCGCGATTCCCGGGACGGCGCGGGCCCGGTCCTGTCCCCGCACCTCCTCGAGGATCCCGTCCCGAGGGATGGGGATCATCATCACCCCCGAGGCCGCCGACTCGCGCCGCAGGTCCTCGAGGGGAAGCCCCAGTGCGTGGCGCAGGATCACCTCCTCCAGCGTGACGCCTACCCCGAAGCGCAGCGAGCGTGAGCACAGGCCGCCGATGGAGCGCGCGGCCAGCTCGAGAACCCAGGCCCGGCCCCCATCGGTCCGAAGCTCGGCGTGGATCGGCCCCTCCACGAGCCCCAGCGCCGCGGCCGCGTCGGCCGTCATTCGGACGATCGTGTCCAGCGTCCCCGGAGGTAGGCGGGACGGGGTGACGTAGATCGTTTCCTCGAAGTAGGGGCCCTCCAGCGGATCGGGCTTGTCGAACACCGCGAGGGGCTCGAGGGCCCCACCCCGAAGCAGGCCCTCGACCGCGACTTCATCACCTGGGAGGTATCGCTCGACGAGCAACGGGGCGTCCGGATCCTCGCCCGCGTCGGCCAGGATCGCCCGGACCCGTTTCGCGGCGACGACCGCCGCCTCCGGATCGTCGGCCCGGATGATGCCCCGGCTGCCCGAGAGCGAGACCGGCTTGAGCACGCAGGGAAGGCCCACCTCGGCGGCAAGCCCGGCGACATCCACATCCGGGCCGGCCATCTGGAACTCGGGCTGGGGCACCCCGGCGTCCCTTAAGGCTCGGCGCATGGCGGCCTTGTCCCGGCTCCGTGCAGCAGCATCGGGCGGGTTGTGGGCCAGCCCCAACCGCTGTCCTGCCAGCGCGGCGACCAGCACGCCCTCGTCGTCGACGGCCACCACCGCGTCTAGGGGCTTTCGGGCCGCCAGCCGGGCGATCCTGTCCGCGGCCTGGTCGGGGTTCCTGCAGCTCACCGTGAGGGCCCGATGGCCCATGACCCCGGCCAGTGCCTGCTTGCGCTCGGAGGCCACCACGACCTCGGCCCCGAGTTCCCGGGCCGCCTGAAGGAAATCCCCGGCTCGGTAGGTGGAGGTGGGCAACAGGAGGAGCAGACGAGCCACGAATGTATCCTAGCTACGAGCCGCCGTCCCAACGGTGGCTCCGACTGCTCGCGCGGAGGGGGGTGGAGGAATGACCGCAGAGGACCAAGCCTCCCTGGAGCCGATCCTTAGGATCTCGCCGACGGCACGCCAGAAGCTGCTCGAGCTCAGAACAGAGGATCCGCACCCCGAGCGCCTTGTGCTTTGGGTGGAGGTGACCGGCGTCGTGGAGGGCGAGTACACCTACGACATGTATTTCCAGCTCCGGGAGGCCGTAACGCCCTGGGACACAGTGCTCGGTGACGACGACCCGACGATCGCCATCCCACCGAACAGCGTTGAGAATCTCCGCGGAGCGAGCATCGACTGGGTGGTCGAATTCGACCATGCGGGCTGGGCGATCACCAACCCCAACCGCCCGAGGCCGACCATCGGGAGCCCGCTCCCCATCATGCCGGTCGGCCCGAGCAGCCCTGCGGTTGGCAGCCGTCCGCCGGCCGATCTGAAGGCCGATCTCTCCGGCGCCGTGGCCCAGCGGGTCATGATGGTCCTGGACCGGCAGATCAACCCGAGCATCGCGGCCCACGGGGGCCACGCCGAGTTGGTGGCGGTAGAGGACAACACGGCCTACCTCCGACTGAGCGGAGGATGCCAGGGTTGCAGCATGGCAACCGTCACGCTTGGCCAGGGGATCGAGGTTGCCATCAAGGAGCTCGTCCCCGAGATCACGAGGGTGCTCGACGTCACCGACCACGCCAGCGGGACCAGTCCCTACTTCGAGGCCGCCAAGAAGTAACGGGCGGGGGCCACATGCCCCTCCCGCCGTACGTCGCCTTCAACACTCGGGCGTATTCTTGGCCCGTGCCGAATTACCGGATCACCATGCCTCGAATCGGCAGCCGCCTCACGCTTGATGCCTGCCGCGCCGAGGCGATGGCCGTTGCCCGCAAAGAGGGCATCCGAGGCGAACCCGAAGTCGAGAGCTACGACGGCTGGCACAGTTCGAATGGGCCGCTGTCCAAACCGCAGGGCTACATCTTCAGCTGGAACGTCGACGAGGAACACGCCGAGGAAGTCGTGGCTCCCCTCGACGACACGAAGCCGTCATGAGCCGCTTGGTTCTCTGAGCTTCCGGAGTCTGTTGTAGACGGTTGCTCGGACGGTTCCCAACGCGCCTGCGATGGCTTCCTTCGGAACTCTTGCTCTCTCTGCCTGACCCAGCAACTGGGCCCGCTCCGCCTCATCCCCCGCGAGCAGGGCCGCGTTGACCCTCGACGCCTCGACGATTCGACGTTGCTCTTTGGTCAGCCGCGCCTTTGGTCTTGCCAAAAAGCGAGTCTGCGGCTCGGGCGGCGGTGCGTTACAGCGATCTGTTCAGGGGCTGGTAGTCGCGGCTCGGATCGAGGGTCAACGCCCGGAGCAGCTCTCCGTCTTCGGTCAGGACCTGCACGTCCAGGTCGGCGACGAGCACCAGGACACGGGTTTCGGCGTGTCTGCGGCGAGGGCGTGCTCGTGCAGCGGGTACGTGGGCTGGACACCCTCCACCAGCTTGCCCGCGAGGCCTGGAGCGTTGGCCGCGATCGCCATCCGGACGCATTCCGGAAGGTTCCTCACGTAATGCAGCTCGTCCCGGATGTTGGGGGTGGCGAGGATGTTCTTTACGTAGCCGGCGTCGCGGCCTATTCGGCGACCAGCCAGAACGTGCGTCCGTCATAGGAGAGGCCGTTGCCGACGGGGTTGCGCCTGGGCTTGCCGGTCGTGCGTCCGATCGTTTCGAGCAGCGCGTGGGTGGGAGGCACGCTGCCGAGGGCGAGGGCGGCCTTGACCGGTGGATTCAAGACGTATTTCTGGAGCAGCCGGACGAGGCGTCGCTTCACTCGGTCGGTCTAGCACTGACGACGGTCCTCGCGCTGAGTCATTCGTCACCTCCACCGAACGCCGCGATCCCCGGAAATGGAGTGCCAAGAACCGCGGGTCGAGACGGAGCGGCCGATCCTACGCTCGTTCACTCGAGGAGGTGCTCGCTGGTCTCCTCGACGAGTTCGGTCACGGCCCATGTCCGGAGCCCCTGCGGGATGGGCGGAACCGGCCGCGTCTCGACCTCGAGCGACCCGTCGGGGGCCCGCCGGACGTAGGAGTTCGCGACGAGCGTCTGATCGAGCCCGGGGTGATCCGAACGGTTGTGGCAACCGCGCGTCTCCGCTCGGACGAGCGCCGCCCGGAATGTCGCCTCCGCGGTCTCGAGCCCTGCACGAAGATCCAGCGTGCGGGCCAGAGCAAGCCGATCGTTCCCCTCCGGACCTGCCTCCTCGAACGATGAGCGGAGCTCCTTCAACTCGCCAAGGCCGGCGCTGAGCCGAACCTCGTCACGCACCACTCCGGCCTTCTCCCACATCAGCTCCCGCAGCCGCCGCCGGATCTCTCGACCGGATCCTTTGCCCGGCTTCGCCAACCCGTCCAGATCCGCGCTCGCCGCCTCGATGACGCCCGGCGGTGGGTCAACGGGACGGGCCTCCCTCAATCCGGCCGCGGCCGCCCCGGCGCGGCGACCGAACACGAGGATGTCGACCAGCGAGTTCCCGCCCAGGCGATTGGCTCCATGGAGTCCGGATGCGCACTCCCCCGCCGCGAACAGCCGCTCGAGGTCGGTCGCGTGCGTCTCGGGTTCGACGGCGATCCCGCCCATCGAGTAGTGGGCGGTCGGCGCGACCTCCATCGGATCCTTGCTGATGTCGAGGCCCTGAAAGGCCAGCAACTGCTTGTACATCCGGGGCAGCTTTTCCCGGATGTAGTCCGAGCCACGGTGCGAGATGTCGAGGAACACCCCGCCGTTCGGCCCGCCTCTGCCGGCGAGGATCTCCGTGTAATTGGCCAGCGCGACGCGGTCCCGCGTGGAGAGCTCCATCCGCGCGGGGTCGTAGCGCTCCATGAACCGCTCGCCCCGCGAATTGAACAACCGGCCGCCCTCGCCCCGCACCGCCTCGGTCACCAGGGTCCCGGCCACGTCCTCGGGCGCGACGAGGCCGGTGGGATGGAACTGCACGAACTCCATGTCCATGAGCCGGCATCCCGCACGGAGGGCGAGCGACATCCCCTCGCCCCAGTTCTCGTCGGCCCGCGAGGTGTTCCGGTGCCACAGCGAGGTGTGCCCGCCCGTGCAGACGATGGTCGCATCAGCCAGGAACGCGGTCCGTTCTGCCGTATGCAGGTCGAACACGAACGCACCGAAGCAACGGCCGTCGGCCACCAGAAGCGACGAGGCGTAGTGGCGGTCGGCGAACCTGACGCCGGCGGCCTCGGCCCAATCGGCCAGCGTGCGGATGATCTCGCGACCCGTCTCGTCGCCGGCGTAGCAGGTCCGGCGGTAGGTGTGGGCGCCGAAGTATCGCTGGTCGAGCCGTCCGTCGGGCAGGCGGGCGAAGGCACAGCCCCAGTCCGCGAGCTGGAGCACTGCCTCCGGCGCCTCGCGAGCCATGATCTCGACCACCCGGGGATGGCTCAGGAGATACCCCTCGCGGAACGTGTCGGCGAAGTGCTGCTCCCAGGAGTCTTCCGGATCGCGCGTGCCGAGTGCGGCGTTGATGCCCCCGGCCGCGATCACCGTGTGGGCATCACGCCGTCCCCGCTTGCCGACCACCACGACATCCGCCCCTGACTCGCGGGCCGCGATGGCGGCGCGCAGCCCGGCTCCCCCAGCCCCAAGCACGAGGACGTTCGAGCGATCGGTCTGGATGTGCATCGTCTCCGTTCGGTGGTGCTTGCGGACCCTTTCGTTGCCCTGAGGTTAATGCCGCTTCGACTCGCTTGCCCTTCAATGGCTGTTGACCGCGATGGGAGAATGCCAGTGCCTCCCTCAATCTGTGAGAAAGGCATCGATCGTGGACCGAGGCGCTCGGCGGTGCGGCCGGCACGGTCGCTGATGCCACGACGGCCGGTGGTTCGTGACGTACGACCACGATGACCGGGTGCCGACCAGTCTCTACCCTGGCCGGCGCTGCGCGGCGTTCGACATCGCTCACACGGCGGCTGTGCAGCACGTCGGGTTCCGAGTACGCGGTGTTCGCCGACTCAGTGAAGGTCACGTCGCTTGAGGGGCTCGGGAGACAGTCGAGCTTCGTGGTCTGAAGGAGCCGATCCGCTCGAAACGAGGCGTTGATAGGCCCCGAAAGCCCCGGTCGCGAGCGCGTCAGCATTGCGTGACCTAAACCCCGGCCTCGTATACGCTACTTGGGTGGCTGGCCAAGCGAAAACTCCTGTCCTCAAGTCGCGGAAACCAAACGCGAGCTTCCGGTGTCCAGATTGCGGATTCCAAGCGGCACACGCCCGAGGTTTGGGACGGCACCGCACATCTCGCCACGGCGTATTGTCGCAGCGGCAATTGCGCGAACGAACGAAGGCCAAATCAGGACAACGCCTAGAGTACGCTCGCTTGGTGAAGCGCGTGGAAGTACTTGAACGTCAGCAGAAGCGCCTGCTTCAGGCTCTCTCCCGCTTGGGGCGGCAGGCGCTACGCGGATAACGCGAGTAGGTTACATGCGGACTGAGTCGTTGCGTCGAACTGCTCCAGCGCTTCTTCGAGATTCATAGAACACCATGCTTTCGTCGCTAGTCTTCATAGAATCCCACGGGCGTGCTTCACTGGGAAGGGAGCTGTCGGACCGAGGGAGCTTGGCCGGACGCCCCCGACGTCGCTTGCGAATGAGACCTCCGATCTGATCACTCGGTGCGGACAGGGCGTTGTCGCCGGGCGACAGTACCCTCGCCGGCGTGCCTCCGCATCGGCGCTCCACAGTCCCCACGACCGCGAGATCCGCATGGGCCTGGTCAGTGGTCCCCTCGTTGCCTCACGTCAAGGTGCCCGCGTACGGACCATTCGTTGCCTCACGAAAGATGCCCGCCAGGGATGATCGGGTGAGGGTGTCACCTCCTTCCGTGTCGTCGGTTCCTGCTTGTCTCGGCCGAGCTGGATCAGTCGGTCCCGACACCGGGCGATCTGACGCTTGAGCTCGGCCGGGTTCAGCTCGAGGTACTGGCGGCGAAGGGCCTGCTTGGTCCTGTGGGGGACCTGCTTCGACTCGAAGGTCCTCCGGTAGGGGGTCCGGGTGTGTCGTGACGCCGGCGGACCGTGGCTCCCTCGCGGATCTTCTCGGTGAGGCGGGCCTGGGGCAGGAAGAAGTTCACGTACAGCCTGAGATGGGAGTACAGCTCGTTCAGTACCTTGAGCTCGCCGGGGGTGTCGTAGCGGGCGTACCCGACCTGCTGGCGCACCACCGTCCAGTTCTTCTGCTCCACGAAGCAGTTGTCGTTCTTGCGGTAGGGCCGGGACCGGGTGAACGTGATCTTGCGCTCCGAGCAGTAGTCGTACAGGTTGCCGTTGATGAACTCCGAGCCGTTGTCGGAGTCCAGGCCGAGGAGGGGGAACGGCAGGGACCGCTCGATGTCTTTGAGGGCCTCGAACACATGGCGCTGGGCCTTGGTCGGGACGGCCCGGGGCTCGGTCCACCCTGTTGCCACGCAGGTCAGATCGAGGGTCTGGCAGAACTCCCCGGAGGCCGTGCCGCCGTCGATTGCCACCAGGTCGACCTCGCAGAACCCCGGCCGGGCGTCATCCCACTCGGCGAAGGTCCGGATGGCGATCTTGCTCTTGAGCAGGCTCCCGGGCTTGGTACCGGACCGGCCCTTGACCCGAAGCCTCCGGCGCTCGGGAGCGAGACGTCGGTCCATGGTGGCCGCCGACATCCGAAGGAGCTGGGAGCGCTCCGATGGGGTGAGGGCGAGCTCTCCGTGGCGCTCCAGGGCCTCCACGGTCTCGGCCATCACCGCGTGAAGGCGCTTGCCGCACGGAGCATCGAGGGTGGCCCACACCCTCTTCAGGGGCTCCAGGACCTCGGAGCCATACAGGACTGGCTGCTTTCGAGGCTTCCTTGGTACGGGAGACCGCAGGGCCTGGCGAAGGGCCTTGCGGGCGTGGTCCCCCCCCACCAGGTGGTCGGACGTGCAGGTCCGATCGGTCCGGATCCCGATCGCCTCCCGGGTGAACTCGTCGACGATGTTCGCGAGCTTCAGCATGCGCCCATCGGAGGTGGCGTCGAACTGGAAGTCGATCGCCCAGACGTGGTTGGGGCGCTCCGCCCGCCGGACCAGCTCGCCGTGGGGCGGGCGGCGGCGCTTGTGGTGCCTGGCCTGCACCTTCAGCCCCTCCTCGCGCCAGATGCGGAGCACCTTCTTGCGGTTCAAGGCCCACCCCTCGCGGCGGAGCACCGCGTGGGCCCTCCGGTAGCCGAACCGTTGGTGCTTGCGCGCGATCTCGTGGAGTCGGGCTCGCAGCGGCCCGTCCCCCGGTGCCGCCCGTCGCTGAGTCGAGCGGGGCTGACCGACCAGGCGACAGGCTCGTCGCTCGGACAGCCCGAAGCGGTGCTGGGCCATGGCGGTGGCCGGGCGTCGTCGCTTCGGGCTCAGAAGTTTCCCCGGGCGATCTCCTTCAGCACGTCGAGCTCGAGCTCCTTGTCGGCCACGAGCTTCTTCAGCCGGCGGTTCTCGCTCTCAAGCTCACGCAGACGCCGGGCCTCATCGGGCGACAGGCTCCCGTAGGCCTTGCGCCAGCGGTAATAGGTCTGCTCGGAGACACCACCGCCATCGACTTGCCCTCTGCGACCAGCCGGTCGGCCTCGTGGAGCTTGCGGACGATCTGCTCGGGTGTGTGGCGTCGTCCCTTCAAGAGTCACCTCCTGCCCCCTCGGGGCGGTCGTGACTCTCATATCAGGTGGATCCGTTCAAGGGGAGCAGACCAGTGCCACGTGAGATATGGGCTGCCGCAGGGACCAGCGGGCAGGATAACTGGGCAGCGAAAGCCGACCTCCGACCGCAGCTGGCGGATCACATCGATCGCTGGGTTCCGGGGGGCTTCCACACTCAGACCCTACTCCGTTGGTTCCTCGGCTAGGCCGAATCATGGTGTGGTGAACAGCGCCATGACCGGGCAGTCCCCTGACCCTCCTCTCAGCCGGAGACCGCTATGCGCAGGACGGGAGACCACCCCGATCCCATTTGCGTAGCTAGGTTCCACACCCGAGCTCGAAACAGGTAGGTGCCGGCCCGCAGGACTCGGAATCGAGCTGAGTTCGTCACGACGTCGGTTTGCCACAGCGCCCATCTCGAAGACCCAGGCACGCGCATCTCGATCTCATACCGATCCGCGAGCACCTGGGGGCCGTTCCCGACCGCCGTCGAGATGTCCGTGGCCCAGGTGACCCTGACCGACTGTCCCCGGTGGGTGGCGGTCGGAACCGCATACATCGGCACCGAGAGCTCCTCCGCTTTGGTGCCGCTGCCGTCGGCGTTCTGCTCGTACAGGATGTACCGGCCCGCCGCGATAAGCTTGAGTCGGAAGCGACGACCCTCAGGGACCACCCCGGACGGAAACAACCCCACGCCGGATCCGTCGATGAAGCGGTGGGCGCCGACCCAGCAGAACCAGGCCATGGTGTCACCTTGCTCCAACGCTTCCGGGATGCGGAGGAATCCAGTCGTATCGATAGCGATGGGCTGGCAGCTCGCCGGACGGACACGGCTCTGGCTGATCGTGACGGCCGACTGGGGAATGCGCACGCTCTCCTGGGTAGGCCAGTTCCAGAGCACGACGCTACCGTCTGCCTCACCCAGCAACAGCAGGCATTGATAATCCGCTTGAAGGAAAGGCCCAGGAGGGGACCCACCGTTCCACGTCACGGTCACCGGCACGGCCGAAGTGCTGAGGTAGGGGGCGCCGGCGATGGTGAACGGGAAGACCTTGGCCCCGTACTGGGCGTCCACGGCAGCTCTACCCGCTTGGGTCGGTAGGAAGCCAACAAGCATCCAGAGGCCGAGGGCTAGGTAAGAGAGAAGAGTTGCCCATGCCAGCAGCCTGAGATGCGTCAGGACCCCAAATAGGAACAGTCCGACGAACAGCACGGGAAAGACCCAGGCCCCCACGCCGTGGGCCAGGAACGAATCGTCGCCGATATGCAGGAGCATGCGGGGAGACTCAAGACTGGCCAGGGGGACGCCGAACGCAGACTGCACGAGGATCGTGGCCTTGCTCAACCCTACTTGCTCGGGGGTGGTCCCTAGAGGATCGTAGAAACGCCAGTACGCTTGGCGAAGGAGAACGTAGACGACCGAAACAGCGACCCCTCCGAGCGACAGCTTTCCGAGCACTGTGGCGAGGGCCTGCTTGCCACCCTCACGCGAACGAGCGGCAGCTGCTCCCAGCTTGACGATGAAGGTAGACCGGGGAGTGGTGCGGCTCAGGGAGGCAGGATGGGCACGATGTCGTGTCCTCCTCCGGGCGCGTGCTCGCCGGCCGCTCGGAACCGGGATGGTCGCCCCGCTGCCTCGTTCCTCCCGCGTCACGGTCCCTCCCTTGGTCCCCGCCGCATGATCCGCCGACTCCAGGAACATCAACCGCCTACGGTAAGCGCATCCTCTCGGTCCGGGTCCGAGAACGCAAGGCTCAGTCCCAATCAAAGAGCAAGCTGAGGGAACTCTTCAAGAGGGGCCTGCCGCGTCATCCGGATACAGCTAGAGCGACGTCGAGAAGCCGGGGTCGTCTTCGTATCCGTCGCCTGATGGTTCATGAACAGGTGTCCGATCCCACCGAGGGGATCGACGTGCTTGCGGGGATCGGCCTGTACCGCTCCCGCGGGTTCGTGGAGATCGGGCCGTACCCCGAGAGCGAGTCCCCCGACGAGTACAAGCCCCACTGGGTGTTCATGGAGCGAACGCTCACCTGAGGCCTTGCACGGTGACGCTGCGCCCGTGCTCGCGGTAGTCAGAATGGTCGCGTGGCCAAGCGAAGCTTGAACTTGCTGGAAGGAGAACCGGACATCGTGAGGAAGGCCATGACCCACCCTGCCCAGCTCGCCGCTTGCGAGCTCATCGAAGACCTGGTCGGCCGCCTGCGGACGTTGGAGACGCCCGAGCACTACTACGAGTTTCAGCGGCTTCTGTTCAGCCATTTGATCGAGGTCGAAAGGCTGCAAGCCGAGGCAACGCGGAACGTGAAGCGGGAGAAGCCCGGGAGGCCGGTCCCGGCAGCCCCGCACGGGAGCTGGCAGCTCGAGCAGGTGGTGCTCGATCGCATCGCGCGCCAACTGCGCTCCGTTGGCGACGGCCTCGCCTGGCGCATCCACGGGTTCGATCGGCGGATCATCTTCGCCCTCTCCCGCAATCAGCCAGCCGGACCCATGTACGGCAAGGCGGGACTGGAGCGCGAGCTGGGCGAGCT
>DHWM01000062.1:1585-2294 GCA_002413185.1 Actinobacteria bacterium UBA5182 | reverse complement strand
CGCGTCACCAACTGCATGCGCATCGCGGACATGACGAAGTTCCTGGATGGACGTGTGTTGCTGGTCGAGGTCAAAGCGAAGGCCACCGGGCCGACGAGCACACAGATGAAGCGGATCCAAGAGGTGATCGACGTCGTGAATCGTGGCGCACCGCTTCGAGGCCCGGACGGAAAGCTGTCGGCCTTGTTCATGGCCAAGCAGCCGTTCAAGACGCAGCTCGGAATGCTCGCCATGGCACTCGAACGTGCCGACGCCAATGGGATAAGCGCCACACGGCTTGGCCGGCACTGGGTGGTGACGTGCGTGTCGTTGACCTCGCCTAACCTCCCGCCAGACGACACCGCCGTCGAGCAGTTGGCGACCCTACGCGTTCGCGCTTTCGAAAAGGCCGACATGGCCGGCCAAGCCCAGCACCACCTGCGGGGCGTCAGACCCGACGCCATCGGCCGCGACCCCAGCCTCGCCCCGTTTTCGATCTACCCGTTCACCCCCGACGTGCGCGCCCGCCTCACGTGCGAACTCCTCAACTACGAGTCTGTGATGCGGTGGGAGCGGCTGGCGGCCGCCTTTCAGGCCAAAGGGTTCAAGACGGAATGCCCCCTGCCCGAATCGTCTGATCCGTTGACCGGGTCGGCGCCGGTCCTGCACGCCATCAAGGGCTCGCGCGGTATGACCATCCACGGGACCGGTGCCACCCAGATCCTCTATC
>DHWM01000062.1:0-1416 GCA_002413185.1 Actinobacteria bacterium UBA5182 | reverse complement strand
AGCGTGATTGCCTCATGGGACGAGCTATGAGCTGATCGACCCTAAGGCATGGGCCGCGGCGGCGAGCCAGGCGTTTGAGGCGTGGTCGGACGGCTCGACGCCATCTGGGGTCTTCACCTTCGCGAACGAGCGCGCGGTCTGGCGATAGGCGCAGGCGCTCAGATGTAGGACTGGCACCGGTCATTCAAGACGAGCGCAAGGCCTTCGCCCTGCGAGTCTCTCCAGCTCGGGATCAGGAGTCGAGCGCTAGCTCCGACATCGGCGGCATCGGTTGGGAGAAATCGAGGCCGTGCAGGTCCTGGATGTGCTGGCGGAACCAGGCGTCGAACTCGTGCTCCGAGGTGGCCAGCTTGCCCAGGAACTCGTCCCCGCCAGGACCGTCGTGCACCGCGATGACCATGGAGCTGCCGTCTGGGTTCTGCTGCAACCAGGCCCGGTGGCGGGTCAGACCGTAGCGGCTGTTCATGTCTTCCAACTCCGCCTTGCGTGTGCCCTGGCATTCGGCCAGCCATTCCCTCCAAGCGTCTACCTTGCCGGGGAGTAGCGGTACCGCGATCGCGCCCATCATGGAATCCCTTCTGCCGATGAGAACGCTGACGCTTTCCATTAGACACCGGCACCCAGGTCCGCTGCAAACGCGGCTGTGACCTGAAGGAAGCAGGAGGCCCCCGGCCATGGGGCCCGCGTAGAGATTCGACCGCTCCTCCCGCTACGATCGCACCGGTGGACGTGGCGCTCCTCAGCGTCGGCATCCTCACTCTCCACGCGGCCGCCGCGGCCGCGTGGTTCGCCTATCCGACGTTCAAGGACCACCGCATCCAGCCGAACCTCATCCTGAGCGCAGAAGCGAAGGGTTCCTCCTCGTCCGGCGACCAACGCAACGTCACGATTCGCCTTCGCCTGTCCAACGACGGGAGCGGGACTGCGCGGGACTGGCGAGTCCTCATCACGAGCAGGGGTCATTTCGTGAAGTTGCTCGAGGCTGCCCATCCCCCCGGTCTCATTGCAGGACCGGGGGCGATGCAAACGGTCCGCCAGCGAGGCGAGACCGCCCTGCTCGTAACGCGCGATCCAGTTGTGGACGCTCTGGCGGGACACGCCGAGCCGGCGGGCGACCTCGACGACCCTCCATCCGTCCTGCACGACCGCGAGCACCGCCTGGTACCGCTGTTCCATGACGCTGAGCTCCACCAGCACGGCCCACCTCCTCCTCGACTGGGACCGAGAACCAGGAGAAGGGCGAGATGGGCGTTGTCAAGCATCACCCGGAGCCATCGTCAACGATCAGCCGGATCCGACGTCAAAGATCAGCCGTCCGGTCGCGGGTTCGAAGACCACGTCGTCAAGCACGGGGTCGTCGATCTCGCCCTCGGGAAGGTGCTTGAACAGCTCCGCGACCTCTTCGGCCAGTCGGCG
>DHWM01000194.1:9358-9644 GCA_002413185.1 Actinobacteria bacterium UBA5182 | reverse complement strand
GCTACACCGAGGACGAGAAGGTCTCCATCGCCAAGCACCACCTGGTGAAGCGGCAGCTCGAACGGAACGGCCTGACGTCCGTGGAGGTCGAGATCACCGACGGCGCGCTGCGCGTGATCGTGGGCGACTACACCCGGGAGGCCGGCGTTCGGAACCTGGAGCGCGAGATCGGCAAGCTGCTCCGGAAGGTGGCCACCGAGATCGCCCGCGGCGACGGACACGACGCCGTCGCGGTCGAGGCGAGCGATGTTCGGAAGTACCTCGGCCGGCAGAAGTTCTGGTTCGA
>DHWM01000194.1:0-9003 GCA_002413185.1 Actinobacteria bacterium UBA5182 | reverse complement strand
ATGAAGGAGTCGGTCCAGATCGCGCTCAGCTACGTGCGGTCACACGCGGCCGAGCTCGGCATCGAGCCCGGCCTCCTGAGGGGCCACTTCCACGTCCACGTCCCCGCGGGCGCGGTGCCGAAGGACGGTCCCTCGGCCGGCGTCACCATGACCACGGCGCTCGCTTCCCTGCTCACCGGCAGGCCGGTGAGGAGCGTGGTCGGAATGACCGGCGAGGTCACCCTGCAGGGCCGGGTCCTTCCCATCGGCGGGCTGAAGCAGAAGGTGCTGGCCGCCCACCGGGCCGGGCTGAAGGAGGTCATCCTCCCCAAGCGCAACGAGGGTGACCTCGAAGACGTCCCCGAGCAGGTTCGAGACGAGATCGCCTTCCACCCGGTCGAGATCATCGGAGAGGTGCTGGCCATCGCCCTGGAGCCGGAGGGGAATCTCGTCGAACAGGTCGCGTAGCGGTCAGGAAACCGTGATCTTCTTGGCCGTCGGGTAGCGCGAGGCCGCCCCATTGGTGGTGTTGCGGAGTGGACTGGAACTACCAGTCCACCACAGCTTGCGACCCGGTTCGTAATCGATGATCTCGACGGTCCCCTCCAGGTTCGGCCGCTTCAGCTTGTACGCGTATCCACCCCACGTGAATTCGCGGGCCCCGGGTGGAGCACAGGCGATCTTTGGGTCCAGTGATTTTGGGGGTTCAATCACGCACCCTGGGACGGTGAGAAGTCCAGGCCAGGGCGGCCCCGACGAGCATGACCGCGACGGCCATAAGGATGAAGACCACCCTGCGAGGTCCCTGGTCGAGCTGCCCGAGCGTTCGAAGCCCTGCGGCGGCCGCCCCGCCCCCGAACGCGGTCAGCCCGACCGCGGCGATCCGCGTTTCCGCGGCCGGCCGAAGGACGATCCACGAGCTGAGCAGGCAGAGGAACGCAGCCCAAGCGCCCAGGAAGCGTCCGGTCATCGGCGGAGGCCCGAAGGAGAGCCACGCCACCGAGCCGCTCGGATCGATCCACAGGGCAGCGGCGCCGAGGGCGAATCCGACTCCGAGCATCGCTGCCACGGTGCGGGCCCACCCCGGGAGCGTTCGCGCCGGGTCTGTCTTCGCCGAAGGGATCCCGGCCAGCATCACGACGAACACCACAGGAGCGGTTCCGAAGATGATCAGCCACGCGATGGCCTGGGGACGGCTGAGGTCGAACACCGCGTGGTGGACCAGGGTGGCGATGAACGTCGGGATCGTCAGGCCGAGCGAGGCCACGGCCAGTGCGCGGGTCTGGGCCCAGTCCCGGGTCAGAGCGGCGCCGAACGTGAAGATCGAGGCGACGTAGAACCCCCCCACCAGCGCCGCGGCCGGGGTCGGGGCCAGGGGCCACGAGAAGTACCGAGGGGTGGAACCGGGGAAGGCCAACAGGGCCACGCCGGCGATCCCCGCAGCAACGGCGATCGTTCCGTAGACGGGACGGGGAAGGACAACCGCCCACCCGAAGCGCGCGGAGCCCGTCCTCGTCCGAGAAACGGTGGGCTCGGCCAAGGCGCGCTACTTCGCCAGGTCGGCGAAATGGGCTCGATACCGCCCGCCGTCCCCTCCCGCCAGGACGGAGTAGGCGGGGATCGAATACATCGTCACCCGATTGTCCAGGAAGTCCGAGAACGCCAGCGTTCGGCCGTCGGGGGAGACGTCGAGGCCCGTCGTCTGGTTCCCGCCGACGATGGCGTCGAGGGGCCGCCCGGTGGCGGTGTCGATGGCGAGGACCGAGCCCCATTCGGGACCGGTCAGGTAGTAGGAGATCGAATTGTTGCGGCCCCGGTTCGACACGTACAGGACCCGTCCGTCCGGCGAGATGTCCATCGTGTTGGGGGTGTGGTCGGTGGTGGCCAGCTTGTGGACCTCCTCGGTGGCCAGGTCGACCACGTAGACGGCGTCGCCGGCCATGTCGTCGGCGTAGAGCAGCGTGCCCTCCGGGTTGGCGACCAGGTGACGCATGGCCCCTCCGGTGTGCAGCAGGATTTTCGACTCGCCCGTGGCGAGGTCGAACCGCTGGATGTCGCCGGCGCCGAACCCGGCCACGAACAGCCGCGCTCCGTCCGGGGTCACGTACAGTCCCCGCGGCGTGTCGACCGTCTTGATGAGCTGCACGTCACCGGTGGCCAGGTCGATCCGGGAGACGTCGTCGCTCACCCAGTTCGACACGAACAACGTCTTCTCGTCGGGCGACAGGGCCATGTACTTGCTCCACGAGCCCTTCGTGAAGAGCTGGCGTCGAACGGTCCGGCCGGCCGCGTCGATCTCGTAGACCGACGCGGTCTCCATCTGGCTGACGTAGGCGGTTCTCCCATCGCGGGTGAAGACCACCTCGACCGCGCCCGCGTCGTGGAGGTTGACGTCGCCGAGCTTCCGGTGGGTGACCGCGTCGTAGACCTCGACGCCGTCGCCGCCCAGGTCGGTCACCCAGAGCTGAGAGCCGTCGGGAGTGAACGCCACCTGCTTCGGCGCAGGCCCCACGTCGAACTGGTCCACCTCGTGCAGGAGCTGGCCGGCGGGATCGAGCCACATGCCCAGGGAGCGGTACCGGTCGAGCGGGATCGGCTGGGTCAGCGTGTTGTAGCCCTTCAGCGAAAGCGAGATGGCCACCGTGCCCTCGGGGAGCCGCGCCTTGAACGGCGTCGTTCCCTCCCGGGTGGCTCCGCCGGACAGGAGGACGTGGACGGCGGCGCCGGAGGGGTGCGTGGCCACCTTCAGGGTGTGGAGGGCGGCCGTCTTCGGAGATGCCCCGCCGTCCCCACCGCCCCCGAGCGCGGCGGAGACTGGCCCGGCCGGCGAGCCGTGGTGCGTCAGCGTCCGCACGCCCATCAAGGCGCTGGCCGTGACGGCGGCGACGATGAAGACGGCGGCCACCGGGCGAGCACCGCCGGTGAGCCGCAAGGACTCTGCCGGCCGGCGGTGCGCGCCGTTCGTCATGGTGAGTGACTCGCCGGCGGGGCCACGGTCACATGGATGCGCTGCACCGAATTGTTGCTGTAGCCGCCCACGTTCCAGGGGGGATCGAGGGGCTGGGTGTTGCTCGCCGAATCCGTGGCCCGGCAGGCCAGCTCGAACTCGCCCGGACCGGTCGGCTGCCATGGATACGTCCAGCCTCGCCACGCCGCCGGTGACATGACCTCCTTCAGATCGGCGTCGTCCCACGTTCGCGCGCCGTCGGTGCTGACCTCGACCCGCTCGATGACCCCCCAGCCCGACCAGGCTCGCCCGGTCAGGACGCACACGGAGTCCGCCGGCACCACCCGGCGCCGGGACAGGAATTCCGGGATGCCGGGCGGGACCATCAACGCCCGTGGGGCGATCCGGGTCACCGGCGTCCCCTCCTCCTCGGGGGTCGCTCGCATGCGGTACCCCCGGGCCATCTGGTAGCCGAGGAACGGCTCGTCCACCACCGTGATCGTGGAGAGCCACTTCACGTTCGTCATCCCGTACCAGCCGGGCACCATCAGCCGGAGCGGGAAGCCGTGTTGTGGCGGGAGCGGCTGGCCGTTCAGCTCGTACACCAGGAGGACGTCCTCTCGTCTGGCATCTTCGAGCGAAAGGCTTCGCTGGTACTGCTGCTCGACGCCGCCTTCGACTCCGCGATCGAGCCCGGTGAAGACCACCTCCACGGCGTCGTCGAGCATCCCGGCCTCCTCGAGGAGGGGCCCCAGCGCGGTGCCGGTCCACTGCCCCGTCCCGACGGCCTCCAACAGCCAGGGTTGGGTGATGGGCCGAGGTGACAGCCCGGCCCGCCCGTTGCCCGCGCATTCGAACGTCACCGCGACGGAGACAGCCGGACGAGCCTTGACCTCCTCCAACGTCAGCGTCAGCGGCGAGCGCACGCGCCCCTCGACGCTGAGCCGCCACGTGCCTGCATCCACGGCCGGGATGTCGAAGTGGATCAGCAGGTAGTGCAGGCCCACCGGCGTGATGGGATATCGGAGGGCCTCGAGCGGCATCCCATGGTTCCGCGCCGCGAGCTGCAACTCCTCTGTCGAGATCTGCCCGGCCGCCGCCATCCCGGGCGGGAGCTCGGACGAGGCCGGCTCGGGCACCGATGGGACCGGAATCGACGGCACGGCAGTCACCCCCCCTTGGAGCGCGGGCCCGCGCCCGCCCGCGAAGCATAGAACGGCGTTCGAATGCGGTGGGTAAGCCACCGACTGGGAGCCCCTTCGAGCTCGAGCCACCTGAGATTTGTGTCTGACTACCGGGCCCGAGGTAGTTGACTCGGCGAGCCCCCCGGATTAGACATGCACCAATGCCTCCGGTTCGAGCCATGGCTTCGCGCTGCGCCATCCCCCTGGTCGTGCTGTGCTCGTTGTTGCTGGCGAGCCCGGTGCGAGCCGACACTGCGACCGACCTCCAATCGGCGCAGGCCAAGCTCGATGCGCTGCTCACCAAGATGCAGGCCGAGCAACAGAGCGTCGACGCCCTGCAGGGGCAGGCCGCGGCGCTGGCCCGAAGGATCGGCGCGGTGGAAACCGAGCTCGCCGTGGCCGAACGGCGGGCGGGCACCCTTCGCAACGAGGTGATCTCGGCGCAGCGCCGGCTGGACGTGGCCCAGCAGCGACTGGACGATCGGGCCCGCGCGGCCTATGAGCAGACGCCCGGAACTTCGATCGAGCTGATCCTCGGGGCGACCTCATATCAGAACTTCAACGAGCGGCTCCGGTTCGTCGACAGCGTCGCCCAGAGCGACGAGGACCTGATCGTCTCCGTGGAGAGCACTCGCAACGACCTCCAGGAGAAGCAGGCCGAAGCGGTCCATGTCGAGGAGCAGTTGCAGGCCGATCAGCGGGCCCTCCTGTCCCAGCGGGACACGTTGCAGAAGGAGCTCACCGCCGCCCAGAAGACGCTGCAAGCTTTGAGCGCCGATCGGGCTGCTGCCGAGACCCTGGTGACCAAGCTCACCGACCAGCGGGCCAGGGAGATCGCCGCGGCCCGACTGGCCGCCCAGCGGGCAGCGAGCAGTTCGGGCACGGGCTCGGGCGGGGGTTCGTTGTCGGGATCCAACCCCCTCCAGATCTGCCCGGTCGATCCGCCCAGGACGTTCTACGACGACTTCGGGGTGCCCCGCCCCGGCGGGTGGACCCACCAGGGCAACGACATCTATGCGGCGCTGGGCACGCCGATCCGAGCGCCCTTCCCCGGATCCGCGGTCGACGCGACCAACGACATCGGCGGGCAAGCGGTGAAGGTCTACGGGTCCCAGGGCTACGTCTACAACGCGCACCTGTCGAAGTTCGGCACGCTCGGCTCCGTGTCGACCGGGACCATCATCGGCTACGTCGGCAACACGGGCGATGCCATCGGGGGGCCGTACCACGACCACTTCGAATGGCATCCGGGCGGTGGCGACGCCATCGACCCGTACCCGTTCCTCAGGGACCCCTGCTGAGGGACCTCCCGCGGGCGAGCCCCCGTCAGGAGACATCGGCGGTGATGACGGCGTCCCGGTCGTGCGAAGACGTCAGGGCCAGGGCCAGGTCGTGCGGGTTGGTGGCGGCCTGCTGGGCGTCTTCGAGGTCCACCAGACCCCTTCGAACCAGGTCCACCAGCGACTGGTCGAAGCTCTGCATGCCGTAGCTCCGTCCGGTCTCGATCAGCTCGACGATGGCGTCCACCTGTCCCGGCTCGATGATCTCGTCGGCCACCCGTCCGTTCACCACCAGCACCTCGACGGCGGGGATCCTGCCCTGTCCACCGGACCGGCGGACCAGCCGCTGGCTGATGACGCCCCGGAGCGAACCGGCCAGGGCCCTCCGAACGTGGCGCTGCCTGGTCGCCGGGTACAGGTCGATCAGGCGGTTGACGGTCTCCGTGGCGTCGATCGTGTGCAGGGTGGAGATGACCAGGTGCCCGGTCTCGGCGGCGCGCAGGGCCGCCTCCGCGGTCTGCTCGTCGCGGATCTCCCCGATGAACACCAGGTCGGGGTCCTGTCGAACCACATACTTTAGTCCTGCCTCGTAGGAGGGGATGTCGCTGCCCACTTCGCGCTGGTCGATCAAGCAACGGCCGTCGGCGTGGATGACCTCGATGGGGTCCTCCAGCGTGACAATGTGCCACCGCCGGATCCGGTTGATGTGCCCGATGATGGAGGCGATGGTGGTGGTCTTCCCGGTGCCCGATGGCCCGGTGACGAGGATGAGGCCGCGAACCTCCTCCGCCAGCGCGCGGACCACGGGAGGGAGCCCCAGGGCCCGGAAGCTCGGGATGGTGGTGACCACCCGGCGGAGCACCAGGCCGATCATGCCTCGCTGGCTGTACGCGTTGATGCGATACCGCCCAAGGCCGTCGAAGGACCGAGCTGCCTCGGTGTCCCCCGTTCTGGCGAGGACGTCCATCTTCACCGGGGGGAGCACCTGACGGGCCAGGCGTTCGGTGTCGTCCGCGGTGAGCAGCGGAAGGTCGGTGGGCATGAGTTCGCCGTGCGCGCGAATGGCGGGGGGGACCCCCACCTTCAGGTAGAGGTCGCTGCCTCCCGCGTCCACCAGCCGGACGACCAGGTCTTCGATCTTCATATGTCCAGTCCCATCGGGGCGATTCGGACTTCGCCGAAGCCGGCGGCCCATCGGGCGGTCGCCGGTCTCAGCTACCTACGTATCGGCGCTCCGGTCGTATCCCCTTAGCGGGGGTTTGGGCCGGGTCTTTCGCCGTAGGCCTGGCCCCCCGTGGACCCCTCCGGAAGCCCGACACCGATCGACGGCCTGCTGGCTGAACGACCGGCGGCTGGGAAGATTGACGACCGTGATGGGTGTGCGGCGGCGATTCATCCTGTGGGACGTCGACGGCACCCTGGTCTCGGCCGGGCCCGCGGCTCGAGATGCCTTCGACCTGGCGGTTGCGGCAACGGTCGGCCGGTCGCCCCACGGGCACGGCGTGGAGATGAGCGGGAAGACCGATCCTCAGATCGCCATGGAGATCCTGGCCGCGCTGGAGCTCTCCGAAGGCGAAGCTCGTGGCCATCTCCCCGTGGTGTTGCGGTCCTTGGAGGAGGAGCTGCAGACCGCCGCCGACCTGGTCCGGGAGCACGGGAGGGTCATGCCGGGGATCGGGACGCTGCTGCCGGAGCTGCACGCCGCAGCCGGAGTGGTCCAGTCGGTCCTGACGGGGAACCTCGAGGCGAATGCCCGGCTCAAGGTGGGAACGTTCGGCCTCCACCGGTGGCTGGACCTCGACGTGGGGGCGTACGGGAGCGACGACCAGGACCGGTCCCGGCTGGTTCCGGTGGCGCTGGCGAAGGTGAGGGACAGGCGGGGGATCCGTTTCGAGCCCGGCGATGTGTGGGTGGTCGGCGACACGCCCCTCGACCTGGCGTGCGCGCGAGCTGGGGGCGCCCGGTGCCTGTTGGTGGCGACGGGTCGGTTCGGCTTCGAGGAGCTGGCCGGGCTGGGCGCCGACGCCGTGCTTTCCGACGTGACCGAGACCGGGGCCGTGGCGAACCTCCTCCTGAGCGATGGGGAGGCCGGATCCGAGGGGTAGTTGCTTGCCCTCGGTGCCGAAGGTACGGTCGAACGCGCCATGGCAGAACCAGGCTTCCCCGCGTCGGTCCTCTCCGAGGACGAAGACCTGGTGTTCGACGTCCGCCCTCACTGGATCGCACTGACGGTTCCGGTTGCGCAGACGCTCGCCATCGTGGCGGCGGTGATCATCGTGTGGCTGGTGCTCCCGTTCTCGTGGGGGAGCGAGGGCTATCTGTTCACGATGCTCCTGGCCGTCGCGGCCTTCCTGGCGGGCCCGTCCCGGGGGTTCATCCGGTGGGCCACGTCGCATTTCGTCCTGACCACGGAGCGGATCATGCGCAGGTCCGGATGGATCGCCCAGGAGTCCATCGACATCCCGCTCGAGAAGATCAGCGACGTCCGGTTCCGCCAGGACGTCCTGGAGCGCCTGGTCGGGGCGGGTGACCTCATCATCGAGTCGGCGGGGCGATCGGGCCAGGAGCTTCTCCACGACGTCCGCCACCCCGACCGGATGCAGCGGCGAATCTTCGAGATGAAGACGCGGCTGAGCGAACGGTTGATCCCCGGCGACGCGGGGGGTACCGGGCTGTGGGGCGGACCGGCCTCGGTGGCCGATGAGCTGACCAAGCTGCACCAGCTGGTGAGCCAGGGGGTCCTGACCGAAGACGAGTTTCGAACCGCCAAGGCCCGCCTGCTCCGCCGGGTCTAAGAACCTCTAACGCAATGAGGCGCGCCGCGAACTCGGTGGCGCCTGGGATGACGCTGTGGGTCATCCGGCGGTGAGCTATCGCAGCTACTCGATGTTGTCGAGGAAGCTGAGCACGCGTTGCTTGAGCATCGTCGCGGCGCTTTCGTCGTAGTCGGGCAGGCTGTTGTCAGCGAACAAGTGCCGATCGCCGGAGTACAGGAACAGCTCTGCGCTCTCGATTGTCTCGGCGAGCTGGTGGGCGACGTCGACGTCGCCCCACTCGTCGGCGTCCATCGTGTGGATCTGGAGCGGGACGCCGTTCGGCCACGTGCCGCCGAACTCGGAGATCGGGATCGCGGCGTGCAGCAGCAGGGCGCCTTTCGCGCCGGGACGCGTCTGGGCCAGCATCTGCGCCGGCATCACCCCGAGCGAGAACCCGGCATAGACGATTTCGTTCGGCAAGCTGTCAGCGGCGAGTCGGCCGCGCTCGATGATCGTGTCGAAGCCGACCTGCTCGCCGTAGCCCACGCCGTCAGCCGTTAGCCCCTGTGCATGATGGAAGAGCAGAAGCTCGGCCATGTGGGCGGCAGCCTAACCTGGCGCTCGCCGCAGTAGCGGTTCTTTAACGACCACGAGCTGCTCACAGAGCAGCTCGCGATCGGCCGTCAGACGAGCCCGATCACCGACGCCGCGGCGCTCGGGCTCGTCGCGGATTCTCTCCTAGTCAGCAGATGAGTACAAGGGGCAACTTCGCCCAGCCTGCTCATTCAGGCGCTGTCCGGTGTCTGACCCCGGACATGTCCTGGACGGGTCCACGCCAGGAGGCGCGTCCCGGCCCC
>DHWM01000092.1:262-15497 GCA_002413185.1 Actinobacteria bacterium UBA5182 | reverse complement strand
AAGTTCATCGCCCCGGTCATCCGCACGCCGCCCACTCCGGCCAGAATGGTGTCGGCAGGGAGCCCCTGGAACTCGACCGTCATGTCGAACTGGCCGTTGCTCGAGGTCTTCACCACCTGTCCGCTCCGCGGGTCGAACCATGAGTTCTGCGTGGTCGAGGCGCTTCCCCGGTAGGCGATCTTGGGGTCGCGGCCGCTCGGGATCTCCTTCGCGTCTTTGTCGAGGCCCGCGTACTCCAGGAGGCGCCTCACGTCGAGCGTGATGTTCATCGGCATCGTGATGGTGCTTGCGATGACGGCTGCGCGGACGCCGTGGATGACCTCGTAGCGCAGGAACACGTTCTGCGAGCCGTAGTGAAGGGCTCCGTCGGCGAAGGGGAAGTCCTGGTCGAAGGCCTTCGACCACCTGTCACCGGGCTTGACGGGGTGGTCGGGGAGGAGCGGCGTGAACTGGTCGGATCCGGGGAACATCATGCCCGGCCCGGAGGCCGTGTCGCCCGAGAAGCTGAGATCCCCAGCTTGCACGATCCGGCCGTCCCTGGCCAGAACGATGCGGGTGGTCGCGGCCTGTCCGTTGCTCACCTTGTGCCCGTCGATCCGGCCGGACACGTCGCTCACGGTCATGTCCACCGTGGCCAGCCCGTGGCTGTCCACCGAGGCAACCTGCCATCCCAGCGTCTCCGACAGATCGAGAGCCAACGGGTCCTCGTGGCTTCCCACCTCGACGTGGCCATCCATCAGCATGTGGATGCGGTACCGGAAGTTCTGGCCGTTGGACATGGTGAAGGCGAAGGCCGTCCCACCCGGCGAACGGTTCAGGAACACGAACGACGCGGCCCCGGCGACCAGCACGATCACCAGACCGACCACGACGGACACCCGGATCTTTGGCGTGCCCTTGGCGTCCCTTCCGGCGAACGACCACTGCCCAGAGAGCGGGGGGCCCGGCGGCCGGCCGAAGCCGGGTGATGCCGGTGGCGGCGGCACGGCGGGCGCCCAGGCGGTCGTGGACGGATGGGCGGAGAGGGGTGGGCCGGGGGAGACAGCGGCCGGTTCGAAGGGGGTGGGCGGAACTGTCGCGGCCTGGCCCGGGGCAGCGGGGGCGACCGCGGCATCCGACGCTGTCGCCTGCTGCTCGGGGCCGGGCTCCGGTGTGCGAGGAGCACCGAACACCCCGACCGGCAAGGGAGCGTGGCGGTCCCTGCCGTCCGTGTCCTTGGTGTTCGAACTCTTCGCTTTGATCTGTGAAGCGAAAAAGTCTTCGTACCCCATGGGGCTCCTCGTCGGGGGCGAGCCGGGCATGGATCACCCTGTTGTCCAGTAACGTCGTCCCGAACGGGGGGTGGGTTGAGGGCTGCGGGGGAAACCCTTCGGCCGAAGTCCCACCGGTCCGAAGGTGGGGGTGTGAGAACATATCCCGCCCATGTCCGGTACGGATCTGCACGTCCACACCCTGTTCTCCGACGGGACGTTCACCCCTCGGCAGTCGGTCCAGCTTGCCGTGGAGCGTGGGCTGGACCGCATCGCGGTGACCGATCACGACTCTCTCGACGGGCTGAGCGAGGCGTTCGAGGCAGGGGCGGAGCTCGGGGTCGAGATCGTTCCGGGCGTGGAGTTCTCGACGGTCTACGGCGGCGAGGGAGTCCACATCCTCTGCTACTTCATGGATCTCTCCCACCCCGAACTGCTGGCCGAGCTGGCCCGACTGCGTGACGACCGCTTCACCAGGGGTGAGCGGATGGTCGCCAAGCTCCAGGAGCTCGGATATCCGATCTCGTTCGAACGGGTTCGCGAGCTCGCCGAGGGTGGGAACATCATCCGTCCGCACGTCGCCCAGGCGCTGGTCGAGGCAGGGGTCGTCCCGACGGTGAAGGACGCGTTCTCCGAAGAGCTGATCGGGTCGAAGGGCCGGGCCTACGTCGAGAAGCATGCCCTGCACCCGCTGGACGCCCTGGCGTTGATTCACCGGGCGGGGGGCGTGTGCGTCCTGGCGCATCCGGGCACCTGGCGGGAGGCCTCCGCGGTGCCTTCACGGCTCATCGAGGAGCTGGCCGAGGCGGGCCTGGACGGGATCGAGGCGTCTCACCCGGAGCACACGCCAGAGGTGGAAGCCCGGTACGTCGCCGTCGCCCACGAACTGGGCCTGCTCTGGACGGGCTCCTCCGACTGTCACGGGACCCGGTACGACCCGGTTCGCCTGGGGGCGCGAACCACGCCGCCGGAGCAGTTCGAGCGGCTGAAGGAGCGGGCCGCGCAACTCCGGGTGAGCGGCGCTCAGCTCTGAGGCAGGATCACCAGCCGAACGGTCGATTCGTCCTTGGCCGTCAGGCGGCGGACACCATCATTGACGCGATCGAGCGGAAGGCGGTCGGAGATCGACGCGGAGAGGTCCAGCCGCCCCCGGGCCACCAGGTCGATCACATCTTCCAGGTGCCGCTTCGAATATCCCAGGTGCCCCAGGATGCCGAGGCCCAGGAACGAGAGCGCCAGGATGGGACCGGCGTCAAGGGATTCGAACGACTGGCCGACGATGACCACGCGACCACCGGGGCGGAGCGAGAGCATGGCCTGCCTGGCCGCCGAGGCCTTCCCGACGGCGTCGACCGCGAGGTCGAGGGCCCGGCCACCGGTGGCGTCGCGGACCGCGTTCGGAACGTCGGTGGAGGGGTCAAGAACCAGGTCGGCCCCGAGCGCCCGGGCGCGCTCGCGCGCGGCCTCGATGGGATCGACGGCGACCACGAACGAGGCGCCCGCCAGCCGCGCGATCTGGACGGCGTGGGTGCCGAGCCCCCCGATCCCCCAGATCCCGACCCGCTCGCCCGGTCGAAGGCCCCCGCGGTCCGTCAGGGCGGCGTACGGAGTGGCGACGGCGTCGCAGGCGATGGCCCCGTGTTCGAACGAGACCCCCTCGGGGAGGGCGGCCAGGGCGTACCACGGCACCACGACGTGTTCGGCCCACGCGCCGTCGTAGTGAGCTCCCATGATCTGGGGGTTCAGGCATTCCTCGAGGCGGCCGGCGGCGCATCGATGGCATGTCATGCAGACCTTCCCGCCCATCATCGAGACCCGCGAGCCCACGGTCCAGACCGGCACGTCCGAGCCGACCGCGGCGACGGTGCCGGACGCCTCGTGGCCCAGGGTCAGCGGCGCGGGGGCCGGGAGGGGGATCTCGCCGTGGATGAAGTGCAGGTCCGAAGCGCAGATCCCGCAGGCTTCGACCCGCACCACGACGTCGGATGGTCCGGGCGCCGGGTCGGGCACCTTCTCGATGACGATGTCCTGGCCCGGGGCGATGAACCTCGCCGCCTTCACGGCGGCTCAGTGTAGCGGCGGCGTCCGGGCGCGGGCCGGGCCTGGGCGGTGAGAAACTTGCCCCGTGGACGAGGACGAGCGTCTTCTTCGCCGCGCGGAGCAGGCCCTCTCTCAGATCAAGGTGGCTCAGGGGCTCTCGGACAAGCACGCCTCGGTCCTGGCGGCCCTGCGGATCCGCCTGAAGGGTGATCCCGGCAGATCGCTCGAGGATCTCCTCTCGGCAGCGGGTGACCTCGGCTCCGGCCCCAAGCTGGACGAGCTCCTGGACAAGCCGGCGGTGAAGACGAAGCGATCGCTCGATGACGTCCTGGCCCAGGACCCCAAGCCCAAGCCGGAGTGGCCGGGAAGCTGATCCGTCAGTCCGTCAGGGTGCGAAGCGCGGCCGCCGCCTTGTCCACGGCCTCCGTCATCTCGTCCTCGGTGATCACGAACGGCGGACCGAGCATCACCAGGTCACCGTCGGTCCCGTCGGCGCATCCGGTGGACGGATAGAGCAGGAGTCCCGCGTCCTTCGCCGCGGCGACCACTCGCTCGGTAGCGCGCTTCGCCCGCGGGAACGGCGTCTTGGAATCCCGGTCCTGCACCAGCTCGATCCCGATCATCAGCCCCATGCCCCGGACGTCCCCGACATTCGGGTGGTCCGCGAGCTCCGCCATGAGCTCTTTGAGTAGCCGTTCGCCCTTGTCATGGCTAGCCTGGACGAGGTCGCCGTCGCGCAGTTTCCGGAGCACCGCTCGTCCCACCGCCGCCCCCACCGGCGAGTGGGAGAACGTGAACCCGTGGATGAACGCCGTCCCCTCCAGGGATTCGAACACCTCACCGCTGGCCACCGTCAGCCCGAGCGGCCAGTAGCCGGACGATGCTCCCTTGCCTGCGGCCAGGATGTCCGGGCGGACGCCCCAGTGTTCGCATCCGAACCATCGCCCGGTGCGGCCGAACCCGGTCATGACCTCGTCGGCGATGAGGAGCACGCCGTGGGAACGGCACACCTCCTGGATGGCCGGCCAGTAGTCGTCGGGAGGGACCGCCGCTCCCAGCGTCGCCCCCACCACCGGCTCGGCGATGAAGCACGCCACCGTCTCGGGGCCCTCGTCGCGGATGGCACGATCGAGGAGCTCGGCATGGCGTTCCCCGCATCCGTCGGGGTGCGTGGGCAGGGCGCATCGATACTCGTAGGCCGCGGGGACGTGAAGAGCCCTTCCCAGCCACGGAGCGTAGGGGCGTCGAAGGGGTTCGCGTCCGGAGGCGTCCAGGGCCCCGAGGGTGTTCCCGTGGTAGGAGCCCGTCCGGGCGATCACCTTGTGCCGGCTCGGCTCTCCCCTGGACAGATGGAACGCCCGGGCCAGCTTCAGGGCGGTCTCCACGGCCTCGCTTCCACCGGACACCGGATAGATGCGAGGCTCGTCCATGGGGAGCAGGGGGGCCAGCTCGGTCGCGTACTGCTCGAGAGCTTCGCTCGTGAACTGGGTCCCGTGCGCGTAGGCGACGCGGCGGGCCTGCTCCTGCATCGCCGCCACCACGTCGCTGTCGCCGTGGCCGATGCCGACCACGATGGCCCCGCCGGCAGCGTCGAGGTACCGCTTCCCGTGGGCATCCCAGATCGCCGCGCCCTCCGCTCGCCGGGCCTCCGGAAGATCGCCCGCACCCCGGTGAAAGACGCTGCTCACTTCTCTGCCCCTCTCGCGGTTCGTGCCGTCAGCGAGTGTAGGCGCCCCGCGGATCGAGCTCTTCGCGGATCAGCCGGAGCTCCAGTTCGGAGGGGGGGGCGGTCTCCTCCAGGTCCTCCGAGACCCGAAGCTCCCAGCCGGTGCTGTCCCTGACTTCCTCCAGCGTTACGCCCGGATGAAGGCTGGCCAGCTCCATCTCGCCGGTGGCCGCCCCGAACCGGTACACGCCCAGTCCCGTCACCACGACGGACGGACCGGCGCCCCACTCGGCCGGCCGCGCCCCTCCGAGATGCCCGGGGCTGGTGATGAAGTCGATGCGGTCCACGAACGACCGCTTCGACTGGGGCATGATCACGAAGACCTTCTTCGCGTTGATGGCGATCTCGCAGGCTCCCCCGGAGCCGGGGAGCCGGACCATCGGCGCGGCGTAGTCTCCGATGACCGTGGTGTTGATGTTGCCGTAGCGGTCGATCTGGGAGGCGCCCAGGAACCCCACGTCGATCAGCCCGCCCTGGAGGTAGTACGCGAAGAGCTCGAACATCGAGGTGACCTGGACGCTGCCGGTGACCAGCGTGGGGTCGCCGATGGAGAGCGGAAGCCTGGCGGGCACCGAGCCGAACACCCCCGACTCGTACACCAGCTCGAGGTCGGGGGAGACCGTCATCTTGGCCAGGTTGCAGGCGATGTTCGGCGGCCCCACGCCGACGAAGCAGACCCGCTCCCCGGCCAGCTGGCGCGCCGACACCACGATCATCATCTCGCTCGAGGAGTAGGCCGTGCGAGTCAAGCGTATCGACCGTAGTTGACCGGGTCCGACCACGCTTCCCCCGGAGCCAGCTCGGCCCACCGCTCGGCGCCCAGCTTCTCCACGTACTCGGCGTGGGACTCCAGCCCGAACACCCATTCGCGCAGCCACGCGTGGAACGTCGCCGGATCGCGGGCCACGGTGTCCCACTCCAGGTAGAACCTGTTGTCCCGGTCGTAATAACCCTGGGCGTAGCTCGGATGACAGGCCTTGGGCTCGACGACGACCGCGTCGACGATCAGCCCTGGGACGACCGTCCGATTCGGGTCCCGCCGGATCACCGATTCGTCGACCAGCTCCTCGCACACCACCATGACCCGGTCGGCGGCGAAGGCAGCCTCCTTCTGACAGCCCAGCAACCCCCAGATCTGGGTGTCCCCGGCCGGGTCGGCCCGCTGGGCGTGGATGACGGCCACGTCCGGATGCAGCGGTGGGACCGCATAGACGGAGCCGTCCCCGAACGGCGACTTCACCGGCACGATGCGGGGGTTGGCCTGCGGCAGGTCGCTCTCGAAGTAGCTCCGGATGGGGAAGAACGGAAGGTTGGACGCGCCGGCCACGTACCGGCACACCATGCCGAAGTGGCTGTACTCCTCGACCTCCAGGGGCTCGGGATCCGATCGTTCGATCCGCCGGCGGATGGCGTGGAGCGAGCCGACGCCGGGATTCCCAAGCCAGGAGAACACCAGCTTCGACGCAACCCCGGCTCCGACCATCTGGTCGTAGATGACGTCGGGGGTCAGCCGGCACAACGTGAGGTCGCGCTTGCGCTGGCGGATGATCTCGTGTCCCGCGGCGAAGCAGATCAGGTGGGTGAAGCCCTCTATGGCCACAGTGTCGCCGTCGCGAACGAGCTCGGCGACGGCGTCCCGCATGGTGGTGACCTTCGACGGGGCGCTCACGGCCCTACGCGTTCGGGCCTTTCTCCGCGACGCGGCGGCAGGCGTCGCCGAACAGGCGGAGCCCCGTGGCCGCCTGGTCGCGTGAGATCACCAGCGGCGGGGCGATCCGGATGGCGCCGTCGCCGGCTCGCAGCGTGAGCAGGCCCTGTTCGAAGCAGGCGATCTCGACTGCGTCGGCGACGACGTCGGATTCGAACTCCACCCCGATCATCAGGCCGAGCCCCCGGACCTCGGTGATCAAGGAGCATTCGGCAGCTACAATGCCCAGCCCCTCCAGGAGGAAGCCTCCGATCCGTTCGGCGTTCCCGGCCAGCTCGCCCTCGATGAGGTCGATCGAGGCGAGCGCGGCAGCGCACGAGACCGGGTTGCCGCCGTACGTCGATCCGTGCGCGCCCATCCCCCACGTCATGAGGTCGGCCCGCGCGATCATGGCTCCGAGCGGCATCCCGCTGGCGATGCCCTTGCCGGCCAGGAGGATGTCCGGCTGCACCCCGAAGTGCTCCACCGCCCACATCTTCCCCGTGCGGCCCATCCCGGACTGGACCTCGTCGGCCACGAACAGGATCCCGTGCTCGGTGCAGAGCTCACGGAGTGCCACCAGCCAGTCCTTCGGCGGAACGACGTAGCCTCCCTCCCCCAGAATGGGCTCGACCACCACCGCCGCCACCTCGTGGGGCTTGACCAGGCGTTTGAAGAGGACGTCCTGGAAATAGCCCATGCCCGCCGGGTCCCCGTACGGCGCGTGCAGCACGCCCGGGAGCAGCGGTCCGAAGCCCTCGTGGTAGGTGGCCTTCGACGCCGTCAGCGACACGCTCCCGTAGGACCGGCCGTGGAACGAGCCCAGGAACGAGACGAGGTACTGCCGTCCCGTGTGGTTGCGGGCCAGCTTGATGGCCGCCTCCACCGCCTCGGTCCCGGAGTTCGTCAGGAAGCTCCGGGTGGGACCGGACATCGGCGCGATCTGGTCCAGGCGCCGGCACGTCTCCGCGTAGATCGGGAGGTAGAAGTCGGACGCCGAATAGTGCAGGAGCTGTTCGGCCTGCCGGGAGATGGCCTTCACCACCTTGGGATGGGCGTGCCCCGTGGAGCACACCGCGATCCCCGCGTTGAAGTCGAGGAACACGTTGCCGTCGACGTCCTCCACCATCGCCCCGGCACCCCGGGACGGCACAAAGGGATAGGCCCGGGGGAGGGACGGGCTGGTCACCTCGTGATCTGCGTCGATGGCCCGCCGGGCGTTCGGGCCCGGGATCTCGGTGAGCAGGCGCGGTTCGACGCACGCCGCCAGTTCCTGGGCCGACAACCGGCCGGCCACCTCGATCGCCACCACGCCCCCTTTTAGTCCTCGATGACCGTCTGGCTCTGTTCGCGCAGGTACTGCTGCACGTAGTGGAGCCCGCCGCCGGCCTTGCCGCTGGTGCCCGAGCCCTTCCAGCCGCCGAACGGCTGCATCCCCGGCCACGCCCCGGTGGTGGCGCCTGCCCGGCGGTTCACGTACACCACACCGGCCTGGATCTCGTTCAGGAACCGGTCGCGCTCGGCCGGGTCCTCGGAGTAGAACCCCGCGGTGAGCCCGTACTCCGTGTCGTTGGCCAGCTTCAGGGCCTCGTCGAGGGAATCGACCGGCGCCACCGCCACGAAGGGCACGAACAGCTCTTCCTTCCACACGCGGTGGTCGAGCGGCGCCTCGACGATGGTCGGCTGGACGAACAGCCCTCGCTCGAGGTCCCCCTCGGCGATGCGACCGCCCCCCAGGAGCACCTTCCCCCCGCCGGCCTCGACGTCTTCGACGGCCCGCTGGTGCGTCTCCACGGCCTTCTCGTTGATGACGGGTCCCATGTACACGTCGCGGTTCACTGGGTCACCGACCTTCAGCTTCGACGCCTTCTCCACCAGACGGGCCACGAACTCGTCGTATACGGGCCGCTCCACGTACACCCGCGAGCAGGCCGAGCATTTCTGCCCGCCGAACCCGAAGGCCGAGCGCATGACCCCATCGGTGGCCTTGTCCAGGTCGGCCTGGGCCGTGACGATGGCGGGGTTCTTGCCCCCCATCTCGCAGATGGCCGGCTTCGGATACTCCTTGGCGAAGTTCCGGTAGATCTGCATGCCCACGTTGTAGGAGCCGGTGAAGGTCAGACCGTCCACGTCCGGGTTGTTGTAGATCTCGTCGCCAACGGTCGACCCGGGACCGGTCAGGACGTGGAACGCGCCGACCGGGACGCCGCCGTCGGTGAGCGCCTCCCACAGCTTCAGCGCCGTGAAGTACCCCTGGTGCGAGGGCTTCAACACGACCGTGTTACCGGCGACCAGGGCGCCTCCGGCGGGGCCGCCCGCCAGCGCCATCGGGAAGTTGAACGGGCTGATCACGCCCCACACCCCGTAGGGCTTGAGCACGCTGCGGTTGTGCTCGCCCTCCGACAGATGGCCCATCTCGAAGGAGAACCCGTCGTTGTCCTCGAGCTGCTTGCAGTAGTACCGGATCAGGTCCGCGGTCTCCTCGACGTCGCCGAGCGCCTCCAGCCGGTTCTTGCCGACCTCGATGGCCATCAGCGCCGCCAGCTCGTACACGCGCTCGGAGATGACGTCCGCGGCCTGGCGCATGATCTTCACCCGCTCCTGCCAGGGCGTTCCCATCCATTGGGGGGCGAAGGCCCTCGCCGCGGCGATGGCGTCCCTGGCGTCCTGGCGGGTGGCCCGGGCGAACTGCCCGATCACGAGGTCGCGGTCGATCGGCGAGCGCTCCTGGTCGTAGCCCTCGCCCTCCCGGACCTCGCCGTTGACGTAGAAAGGGTGCTTCTGTCCGAGCCACGACCGCGCCGTGTCCACGCCCTTCTCGTAGGCGGCGTGGAGCTCCTCGTTGTCGGCGGACATGGTCGCGTAGGTGATCCGAACCCTCGCCTGTGTCATCGCTCGCACCTCCGTGAGGATGAGAACTCGCCCGTTGCGCTCGCCGGGACCGGGTCGACCGGCGAGGAAGCCGAAATCTCCTTCATCCTAGCCGTCTGCCCTTGGCGTGGCATCCGGTGCGAATGGCGAGAATAGTGGGCATGCGCCTCGACGCACCGACACCCTCGGATCGAACCACCCACGTCAGGCGTCTGTTCGCCGGGCTCCCTTCGACGTACGATCGGATGGGAGCCGCGCTTTCGTTCGGCCAGGATCCCCGGTGGCGCCGGGCGATGGTGGCGAAGGTCGACGTGGAAGCCGGCGGCCTGGTCCTGGACGTGGCGACCGGGACCGGCATGGTGGCGAGGGAGGTGGTCCGCCGAACCGGTGCCACGGTGGTGGGCCTCGACCTGACCGAGGACATGCTTCGGGGCGGCGTGGCCGAGACCCGAGCAGCCGGGCTGGACGACACGATCCGGTTCGTGCTCGGGGACGGTCAGCGTCTTCCGTTCGCCGATGAGACCTTCGATGCCCTGACGTTCACGTATCTCCTGCGGTACGTCGACGACCCAGCGGGCACCTTGCGGGAGCTGGCCCGGGTGATCAAGCCCGGAGGGTCGATGGCGAACCTCGAGTTCCACATGCCCGAACCGAAGCCGTGGCGGGCCCTGTGGCGCCTCTACACGCGAGTGGGCCTCCCGGCGGCCGGCCGGGTCGTTTCGAGGTCCTGGTTCGACGTGGGCAGGTTCCTCGGCCCCAGCATCTCGGACTTCTACGACCGGCATCCCTTGGGCGAGCAGCTCGGAATGTGGCGTCGAGCGGGCATCGGGGACGTCCGTGCCCACGTCATGAGCCTGGGAGGCGGCGTCGTGATCTGGGGGACGAAGGATGGCTGAGCCGTCCCGTCCGGCCTTCTACGCCATGGAGTCGGGCGGCTGGCGCGACTACTGGACGCTGCTGCACCCTCCCTACACGGGATGGCATCTGTCCTATGTGGCGATCGGCGCGGCCCTCGCCCCGCACCTCGACGGTGTGCGGCTCGCCGCCAGCGAGGTGGCGTTCTTCCTCGGAGTGGGGCTGACTGCGCACGCCCTGGACGAGCTCTCGGGGCGGCCCCTTCGAACCCGGATCCCTCGACGAGTGCTCATCGGCATCGCCGCGGTCGGGCTGGTCGGGGCCGTCGCGCTGGGTTTCCTGGGCGCGGTGAAGGTCTCATGGTGGATGGTGGCGTTCATTGCGTTCGGTGCGTTCATGGTCGTGGCGTACAACGTCGAACTGGCCGGCGGTCGTTTCCACGGCGACGGCTGGTTCGCCCTGTCGTGGGGAGCGTTCCCGGCGCTGACCGGCTACTTCGCCCAGACCGGGACGCTGCGATGGCCGGCGGGACTGGTGGCCGCGGCGTGCCTGTTGCTGTCGGCGGCACAGCGTCGGCTGTCCACGCCGGTCCGGCTGCTCCGTCGCCGCGTGGTCACGCTGGAGGGTCACATGGTGTTGAACGACGGGTCCGAAGTCCCGGTGGACGAGGCCCTGCTCCGAGCGGCGCCCGAGGCCGCGCTCCGGGCCATGGCCTTCGCCATGATGTTCCTGGCCGGCGGGGTGGTGGCGGCCCGGCTCGTTTGAGCGGTGGCGACCCTCTCAGCCTCGCAACGCCGGTTCTTCGGCCCGAAGAGTGTTGGAGTCGGCGTCGAGCGTGTAGCTCACTCCGAGCGGGATGGCGGCGTGGTACTTGCCGTGGCCCAGCGGCAGCTTGTACAGCACCGGTACGCCCAGCGGTTCCAGGTGCTCCTCCAGCACGTCCTCCAGGGACTTCGTTCGGGGCCACTCGGGGCGTTCCTCCCGCCAGTCGCATCTGTGGCACTCCCCGACCACCACGCCTGCCACGTTGGCGAGCTTGCCCGCGTGGGAGAGCTGGGTGAGCTGAACGTCGATCACCCAGGGCGGCTGCTCGACCGCTTCGAAGAAGAGGATGCAGCCCTCGGCGTCGATCTCGTACGGCGTGCCCATGCCGTGGGCGATCAGCCAGAGGTTCCCCCCGACCAGCGGCGCCGTGGCCGTTCCACCTCTGATCGCCCGCACGTACGGATCGTCCGGATCGCGAGGGACCTCTCCGACACCTCCCGTCCGCAGCACCTCCAGCAGCCGGTCCTTGTTGAACTGCGGCGTCTCGTTCCAGCCCATGCCCCTCAGCCCGTTCGATTGGATGGTGGCCAGCCCGGTCCGCTGCCGGACGGCGATGTGCAGAGCCGTGATGTCGGAGTATCCGCACAGGGCCTTGGGATTCGCCGCGATCACCTCGAAATCGAGGTAGGGGATGGTCTGGGCCGAGCCGACCCCACCCTGCAGGCACTGCACCACGTCGACCTCGGGGTCCGCGAACATCGCCACGAGGTCGCGAGCCCGGGACTTCGCGTCGCCGGCGACGTACGCCTGGCGGTCCCACACGCCGTCGGCCAGCTTCACCCGATAGCCCTGTTGCTCCCACCACTCGACGCCTCGCAGGATCTCCGAGCGGTTCTCGAACGGGCTGGCGGGGGCGCAGACGCCGATTGTGCCCCCGTCGGGGAGCGGCTTCCCGAACAGGGTCGCAGCCTTCACTGGGGCGTCTCTCTCGGCTCGCGCCGCTCGGGGAGCGGCCTGGCTCGAAGCTCCCGCACGTAGGCCACGCATTCCGCCACCGCCGCGTCGAGGAGCGCCCTCCCCTTCTCCGCCGTCGCCTTGGTGGCGTCGCCGTGCACGCCGGTCCGGCTGAACGATGACCAGTACGGCATGACCTTCAGCGGGCCGTCGGACCAGTCGAACCAGGCGTGTTCGGTCTCGTTCGGGTTTCGTTCGTCGACGGCCTTCGACATGTCGACCGCTTCGGGGTCGATGGCGAGGTAGATGGAGGTCTCCAGCTCGCAGGCGTGGCCCATCCCGCCGCGGTCGGACTGGCGCACCTCTTCCACCACGGCCAGCCCCTCCGGGCTGGCCAGGTAGAACGCGGCGGCCGCCAGCACGCCCGGATGGTCGACGTTGACCAGTCGCGCCGCCGTCTCCACCAGGTTCTGGTTCGACCCGTGGCCGTTCAGGTACAGCATCCGCCTGAACCCATGGTGGGCCAGGGACAGGCCGACGTCGCGGCAGTACTTGGTGAACGTGTCCCACTCGATGGAGATGGGGCCGGGGAAGTCCATGTGGTGCGGGTCGTAGCCGTGGGGGATGGCGGGCAGCAGCACGATGTCGTCGGGCGCTTCCTCCGCCGCCCGCCGGCAGATCTCCGCCGCGATGCGAAGGTCGCAGTCCACCGGGAGGTGGGGCCCGTGATCCTCCAGGGTGGCCACCGGGATCAGCGCCACCCGGTCCTCCTGGGCCGCGCGCCGAACCTCCGGCCACGTCAATCGCTCGTACAGCAGGGGCTGGGTCCACATGCCCCGCATTGTCGCCCACCGGGCGCCCCGCGGGCCACCAGAGCTGAGATCGCCGGTGCCCGATCAGAGGAAGCCGGCGAAGGCCACCGGCCGGGGGGCCGGCGAGGGGTCGGGCTGCGTCGGTCGAGCGTTCCGTTGCGGCGGTCGCACCCTCTTTCGGGAGGGGACAGGTAGGCTGACCGGCATGACGAACGAACCGATCCGTCCCGCCAACATCGGCCAGCTGCGGGAATCCGGCTTCGACGACCGAACGGTCAAGGAGGAACTTCGGCACAACCTCCTGGACCGGCTCGAAGCCGGGCAGCCGCTGTTCCCGTCCATCGTCGGGTTCGACGAGTCCGTGCTGCCCGCGCTGGAGCGGGGCATCCTGGCCGGCCACGACCTGATCCTCCTGGGCGAGCGGGGACAGGCCAAGACCCGTCTGATCCGTCATCTGGTGGAGCTGCTCGACGAGGACACGCCGGTGATCGCGGGCTGCGAGGTGAACGACCATCCCTACCGGCCGATCTGCGCCCGGTGCCGAGCCTTGGTGGCGGAGCAGGGCGAGACCGTTCCCGTCGAGTGGCTGGCGCGGGATCGGCGCTACGCGGAGAAGCTGGCCACTCCCGACACGAGCGTGGCCGACCTCATCGGCGACGTCGATCCCATCCGGGTCGCCGAGGGGCGGTATCTGTCCGACGAGCTCACCATCCACTACGGCCTGATCCCGCGGACCAATCGGGGGATCGTGGCCATCAACGAGCTGCCCGACCTCCCCGAGCGGATCCAGGTGGGACTGTTCAACATCCTGGAGGAACGGGACGTGCAGATCCGCGGTTACCAGATCCGGCTCCCCCTCGACCTGCTCCTGGTCGCGACGGCGAACCCCGAGGACTACACACACCGTGGCCGAATCGTCTCGCCGCTGAAGGACCGGTTCGGCACGCAGATCCGAACGCACTATCCGGAGGCGCTGGGCGACGAGATCGCCATCATGGACCAGGAGGCGAAGGCCCCCGCCGCCGGCATCCCAGTTCGGGTCCCCCCGTTCATGAAGGAGCTGCTGGCCGCCTTGACCGCCGAGCTCCGGCACTCCCCCCAGATCAACCAGCGCAGCGGCGTCTCGGTTCGCTATTCGATCGGAAACGTCGAAACGCTCGTGGCGGCGGCGCTCCGGCGGGCCGCCCGGACCGGCGAGCCGGAAGCCGTCCCCCGCCTGGTCGACCTTCCGGCGGTGTTGGCCGGGTCATTGGGACGGCTGGAGTTCGACGCTGTGGAGGAAGGGCGCGAGGAGGACATCCTGCTGCGGGCCCTCAAGAACGCGATCCTCGAGGTGTTCCGGCGGCGGCTCGCCGGTTTCGACTTCGGCCCGCTGCTCCAGCGGTTCGACGGAACCTTCGGCGCGGAGACCTCGGACCTGATGCCGGCCGGGGAGTTCCTGATGCAGTTCGGAGACCTCCCCGGGCTGGGCAGGCTGCTCGGTCGGCTGGGCGTCGAAGAGGAGAGCCCGGGCGTGGCGGCCTCGGCCCTCGAGCTGGCCCTGGAGGGATTGCACCTGTCGCGCCGGTTGAACCGCGAGTCGGCGGGACGGATAGGTGCGTACCGCTACGAGGGTCTGCCGGGCGGCCGGGAGCGGTAGCGGTTCAGCCGGGCGCCGGCGCCGGCGCGGTGATGCCGAAGTTCGCCGCCACGGCCGGCTTCCGGAGCTTCCAGATGAAGCTGTCGTACCAGAAGTGCAGGATCCCCACCGAATAGAGCGCGATGTCGTACCCGCGGCCGGGGATCGAACCGCGCATCCTGGCGTCGAGGATGAAGAAGGCCGCCGTGAAGGCGGCGAAGAAGGCGAGACGTCCGGCGGTGCGGTGGGCCACCCGGCCCAGGAAGGTCGAGCGGTCGACGGCCTTGCCGTACCGGCTCTGGGTGGTCTTGTAGACCACGACGAAGTACTCGATGGCGTGCGCCGCCACATAGGCGATGAATCCGGCCAGGGGATCGAAGGCGATCGAGGCGATCAGGAGCAGCGACGAGCCCTGGTAGATCCACTTGGCGCGGTTGGCCTCTGCGCGATGCTCCGACTCCTGCCGGATCAGCGCCAGGAGCACGCCGGCGGCGACCAGGACACCCGGCCCGAGCAGCCACAGCGCGTACGGACGGGCCCCGCTCAGGTCCACGATGGCCTGGGAGTTCCGCTGGTCCAGCATCACCCGTGACAGCTGTCGAAGCGTGGTGGTGGCGCTTCCCACCACCAGCACGGCCACCACCATCCACGAATACA
>DHWM01000092.1:0-122 GCA_002413185.1 Actinobacteria bacterium UBA5182 | reverse complement strand
GCTGCTGCAAGGTGTGCACCACGTTCCAGACCGCCGCGATCGGGATGATGATCCAGAGGTCGAGTCCGACGGCAACCGCGATCAGCCCGATGGCCACCACCGGGCTCCACGTGAACAGCTTC
>DHWM01000146.1 GCA_002413185.1 Actinobacteria bacterium UBA5182 | reverse complement strand
CTTGGCCTGTTCCTGCCCGATGACGTAGTCGTTCAGGAACGCGTAGATCTCGACGGGCTTGGGCAGCTCATCGAGCTTGAGCTCCGTGGTGTCGGAGAGCTCCTCCTCGATGATCTCGTTGCACAGATCGATGCACTCGTCGCAGATGTAGACGCCGGGCCCGGCGATCAGCTTCTTGACCTGTTTCTGCGACTTCCCGCAGAAGGAGCACTTCAGAAGATCGGAGTCACCGAACTTCGCCATCGCCTCGTGCTCCTTCGGCTCTCGTGCGGACGGGCATCACCCGAAGGATCCCCTCGCGCACCCGTAGTCTATGACGCCTTCGCTCCCACGGACGCGAGTTCGGCCTGCATCTTCCGGCTGGAGATCACCTCGTCGATGATGCCGTACACCTTGGCCTGCTCCGGCGTCATGATGAAGTCCCGGTCGGTGTCCTGGTGGATCTTCTCGATGGGCTGGCCGGTGTGTTCGGCCATGATCTCGTCGAGGAGTTGACGGTACCGGAGGATCTCCTTGGCCTGAATCTCGATGTCGACGGCCTGCCCCTGCGCGCCGCCGTGGGGCTGGTGGATCAGCACGCGGGCATGCGGGAGGGCATACCGCTTGCCCGGCGCTCCGGCCAGCAGCAGCAGCGCCGCGAAGGAGGCCGCCTGGCCCATGCAGATGGTTGAGACGTCGGGCTTGATGTACTGCATGGTGTCGTAGATGGCGAACCCGGACTCGACGACCCCCCCGGGTGAGTTGATGTACAGGTGGATGTCCTTGTCCGGATCCTCGCTCTCCAGGTGCAACAGCTGCGCCATGACCAGGTTGGCAACAGCATCGTCGATTGGCATTCCCAGGAAGACGATGCGCTCTTTCAACAGCCGTGAATAGATGTCGAACGACCGCTCTCCGCGGTTCGTCTGCTCGATCACCATCGGGACCAGATAACCTCTCGTCTCGCTCATGTCGTCGCCTCAGGCTTTCGTCGAAGTGTCCGGCTCGGGCTCCGCCGGAGCGTCCTGTGTGTGTACATCGGCACCCTCGACCAGGAGGTCAAGGGCCTTCGTTCGGATGATATCACCGGCCAGTGACGTGACCTGACGGGAACGCTCGAGGATCTTTCGGACCTCCTTCGCGTCGCGGCCGCTCGCCTCGGCCAGGCCTTCGACCTCCCGGTCGAGATCCTCTTGGGTGACCTTCAGGCCCTCCTGCCGGGCAACCGCCTCCAGAACGAGGTCGCCCTTCAGGGCGCGGACGGCGTGGGCCCGGGCGTCGGACCGGAACCGGAGCTCGTCCCACCCCTGCGCCGAAAGCACCGCCTCCAGCGTCAGCCCCGCCTGCTCGGCTCGTTGCCCGGCCCGCTGCACGCGGTCCTCCGTTTCCTCGTCCACCAGCCGTTCAGGGAGGTCGACGTCGACGGAATCCACGACTTTGGTCAACACGAGGTCGCGAACCGCGGCCCTGGAGTCCGCCTCCTTCAACGCGGCCAGCTTCGCCCTGATGTCCTCCCGGAGCTCCTCGACCGTGTCGAACTCCGAGGCGGTCTTGGCGAACTCGTCGTCTGCGGCCGGCAGCTTCTTTGCCTTGACTTCCTTCACCAGGACCTGGAACGTGACCTCGGTTCCCCCGAGCGCTTCGCCGAAGCTCTCCGGCAACACCGAGTTGAATTTGAGGATCTCTCCCTTCCGCTTGCCCTCGAGCTCTTTGTCCAACTCCGGGACCAGCTCGTTGCTCCCGACCTCCGAGAGGAATCCCAGCCTGGTGGCCTCGGGGATCTCGCGGTCGTGGACGTGGGCCCGGACGTCGGCCAGAACGTAATCGCCCGGGCGGGCCGGACGCTCCACAACCTGCAGCTCGGCGAAGCGTTCCCGCAGGGCCTCGACATAGCGACTCACGTCGTCGTCGGTGGCCACTGCCGAGGGGGCTTCGACGCGGACGCCCCGGTATTGCTCGGGCTCCAGCGTCAGACGAGGTCGCACCTCCACCGTGGCGGTGAACCGGAGCGGCTTGCCATCGCCGATCTGTTCGACGTCGATCTCTTGGAAGTCCGGTTCGGCGATCGGGGCGAGCTCGTGCTCCCGGATGGCGCGGTAGTAGTACGTGGGGACGGAGTCCCGCAGGAACTCCTCGAGGACGTGCTCCCGGCCGACCCTGGCGTCGATGATCCGGCGGGGAACCTTCCCCTTGCGGAATCCCGGGATCTTCACCTCGCCGGCCACCTTCCGGTATGCCCGGTCGAGATCGCGGGCGAATTCCTCCGCCGGAACCTCGATCGACAGCCGGACCACGTGGCGGTCGGTCTCCTCGAGTGTCGTCTGCATTTCGAAACCGAGCGTACTGGAAAAGGTGCGCAAGAAGGCCGTTCCGGCCCGGCGCCGGGGGTCTTCGCCGCCGTGGTGGATAGACTCCGGGCATGGCCCCCGGACAGACGGCGCTGAGCGATCGGTCCGCCGGGAGCGCGGGGAGCTCGGCCACTCCAGAGGAGCTCCTTCGGGTCCTCGCCGATCCCGAACGTCTGTCCGTCGCGGGCTTCCTGGCTCGCGGCCCGGCGACGGCGCCCCACCTGGCCGAAGCGTTGGGCATCGGGGCGGACCGTGTTCGTCGTCACCTGTCCCGCCTGGCCCTGGCCGGCGTGGCAGCCGCCCTGCCGGATCGCAGGACGTACCGGCTCGTCCCCGAACCGCTCCGGCGGGCGGCCCAGGAGGTCGGGCCCCCCCGGGAACCCGGCGTCGCCTTCGGCGCGGTCCTCGAGGACGAGGAGACCGTCCTTCGGCACTACTTCAGGGCGGGTCGGCCCCGGGAGATCCCCGCCAAACAGGGGAAGCGCCGCATCGTCCTGATGCGCCTGTCCCTGGAGTTCGAGCCAGGGGTGCGGTATCCCGAGCGTCTGGTGAACGAGATGCTCGGCAGGTTCCACCAGGACTTCGCGGCACTTCGCCGCTACCTTGTGGACGAGGGGTTCCTGTCGAGGGAGAAGGGCGTGTACTGGCGCTCGGGAGGGCCGGTCGACGTCTGAGCTCTCTTCGGAAGGAGACGGGCATCGGGGTCCAGGGAACGCCCGCCTTCGCAGGATCGCCCTCGTGGCGGCCATCGTGTTCCCCGTCCTGTTCCTGGGTGCGGGGCTCGGCGCCGCCCTGTACTTCCTGAACTCGGGTCCGGTCCTCGGAAGCGGCGACGCGTCCTCGGCGGCCGACTTCGTCGCCACGCCCGTCCCCGAGAACCGGCCCGCGCCCTCGTTCTCGGTGCCGTCCCTGGACGGCCTGCACGCCGTCACCTCTGCCGCCCTGGCCCGCCGGGTGGTGGTCATCAACCTGTGGGCCTCGTGGTGCGCGCCGTGCCGGGAGGAAGCCCCCGATCTCCGCAGGCTCTGGCTCGCATACCGGGCGAAGGGCATCGGGTTCATCGGCATCGACCACGCCGATACCCGCATCGGAGGCAGGACGTTCCGGCGGTCGTTCGGGCTCGGCTATCCCATGGGGTTCGATCCCGAAGGAAAGGTGGCGAGCGACTTCGGCGCGATCGGGCTCCCCACGACCTACGTCATCGACCGGGGCCGCATCGTCTACCGGTTGCTCGGGAGGGTCCGCTACGACGTCATGGCGAAGATCCTGGACGGGCTCGTTGCGACGAAGGGGTGACCGGCGGAACTGCGCCGAGAGAAAGCTAATCCAGGATCACGATGGCCGGACGCTCGGCCACCCGTGACAGGTCGAGCACCCTGCGGACGATCCCTCGTGGCCCTTCCAGATAGAGGCGCCCATCCTGGCCGAGCTGGGAGGCGATGGATAGGAACGACCGCAGCCCTCCCGCGTCGAGGAACGTCAGGCCTTCGATGTTCAGCCAGACCTCGCCACCGGGTGCCGCTCGGGGACCGACCACTTCGGTCAGCACACTTGAGGACCATTCGTCGAGCTCCCCGGCCACGGCGAACGAGCGCTCGCCCCTCACGTCGACTTCCAACAGCTGCTCACGCTCCCCGGTTCCGGAGGCCACGGTTTCTCCTGGGCGAGGGGACGCCGCAGAGGCGACCTCCCCGGAGTCTCGGGCCGAGGGTGGAGCAAAGTCAAGGCCGGACGGCCGATCGGCCGAGCTCGGGGCGGTTCGGGCGAGACGAACCCGGTCTCGGCCGGACCAGTCGAGCGCTCCGGATCACTGCGCGGCGTGTCCTGCCCGCCTGGCCGGTCCTCAACCGCGGCTTCGGTCAGAGAACGACGCCATAAGCCTCGGTGAACGCGGCGGCGGCATAGTCCAGCGAGGCGTAGCCGAAGCCCTTGTCGCCCCAGGTGGGCCCCCAACTGTTTCGCACGATGAACCGGTGCGAGGTGTATCCGACGAACGCGACGGCGTGCCCGCCTCGCGTCGTGCCCGGTTGGTAGGTGTCGAGCTTTCCCTTCGTCTGCTCGGCTCCGTCCCACGTCGCGTCGACATCCAGCCGGGTGAGGATGGGTCCGCTCGTCGCCAACCACGTCCGCCACTTGCCCGCGTCGGTGCCCAGGTTGAAATACATGCTGATCCTCAGTTGCGCCGCGATCGCGTAGAAGGTCTTCGCATCCCCGGGGAACAGCTTCCCCGAGGCGAACGGAAGGACCGAATCGCGAACGGTGCCGAACTTTCGGGCGATGTCCAGAGCAGCCTTCAGCGTGGTTCCCTCTCGCTCGATGAACGTGGTTGGCCGGCTCTGATCGGGATCGGTCTCCTTGGACGCCATCCACTCGAAGCGGGGGGACAGAAGTTCGGACTTCCCGAGTGGGCCCGCTTTGACGAAATGCCACCGGAGTACGGAGTCTGTCGAGGCCCAGCCGACGCAGGAGCCCGTCTCACCCTGGTCCCCCACGGCCCACCAGCTCTCCCGCAGGTCCTTCGAGGTGGGAAGGCGTGGCGCGGCGTCGACCAGTCCGGCCTCTGTCGCGTGCTGCAGGCCCCAGTCGCTCTCGACTCCCTTCGAGGGCTCACAGTTCAATACACGTCGCTTGGGCGACATTCTCCTGGCCATCTTCGATCCCCCTTCCGATCGACCTTTCCAGCCGACTTATACTCCCGGTCAGCAGGTCGGTCCAGCCCACGTCACGTGGACCGGGAGGTACAGAGAACCAGGCCGATCTGGGTCTTCGGCGGTCGGGGCGCCGGGATTTGAACCCGGGACCTCCTGCTCCCAAAGCAGGCGCGCTAACCAAGCTGCGCTACGCCCCGCGATCCCGATTGTACGGGCGTCCGCCGGCACGATCTCGGGTAGAACTCCCGTCGTGCCGGGAGGGGTGGAACCGTCCAACCTCGACAAGGTCTTCTGGCCGGACCAGGGCCTGAGGAAAGGAGACCTTCTCGAGTACTTCGACGGGGTGGGGCCGTACATCCTGCCGGCCCTTCGCGACCGACCGCTGACCGTGAAACGCTACCCCGACGGCATCGAGGGCTTCATGTTCTACCAGAAGGACACGCCGAAGTACGCGCCGTCCTGGGTGCGCAGGGTCGAGCTCCGGGCCGAGTCGGCGAAGCGCAACGTCAACTACCCCCTGGCCAACTCCAGGCGCACGCTGCTGTGGCTGGCCAATCAGGCCGCCATCGAGCTGCACCCGTGGCTGTCCCGGACGGACCGGCTGGACCGGCCGGACTTCGTCGTGTTCGACCTGGACCCGCCCGAAGGGGGGTTCCATCTGGCGGTCGAGGTCGCCCACCTGGTCAAGGAGGTCCTGGACGAGCTCGGCCT
>DHWM01000063.1:4786-12125 GCA_002413185.1 Actinobacteria bacterium UBA5182 | reverse complement strand
ATCGCTGATGGATAGCCGAGAGGCAGTCGTCCGGGATCAGGTAGGGCGGGCCGTTGGAATCGCTGGCCTGGTGGGAATCGCCCTGATCCACTTTCTCGACGGGTTCAGCACGATCGACGAGAGCAAGTTCGTGTTCGGGCTCTACATCATCCTGATGATCGTCACGCTCTTCGCGGGCGCGATCTTGCTTCGGACGGACTCCCGGCGCGCGTGGATGCTGGCGGGCGGAGTCGCCGGTCTCATCCTTCTCGGTTTCCTCCTGACCCGGACGACCGGCTTGCCCGGCTTCCCCGACAATGTCGGCAACTGGCTGGAGCCGCTGGGCCTGGCCTCGCTATGGGTCGAGGGCATGGTCCTCGTGCTCAGTGTGTACGAGATCGCGACAACTCCCCCGATGGGAGACCGGTAGAAGGTACGGTTCCCACGCTTCCCGGGGCCTCATTTCTTCCGGAGGGCCCGCGTTCGACCGCGGTTCGAGCGAAGGGTGGGACTGGTCACGGGCACGATGCTGATGGTGCCATCGGTCTCGAGCACGGCGAGCTGGACCTGATCGAGCGATTCGATGCCGTGCTCGCGCATCGCAGTCTCGAGGTCCTCCTCCGCGACGCGCTGCTTGCGGAGCTGTCCCGTCACCAGCTGTCCCCGTTCGACCAGTACCGCCGAGCGCCCTTGGAACAGACGGTCCAGCAGCGGGCTCCGCAGCCGCGACTCGGCCACCAGTCGGTTCGCGACCAACAGGACTGCGGCGGCCACGAGCCCTCCCTGGAGCGAGGAGTCCGGGCCGACCATGGCGTTCTGGACCGCGTTCGAGATCAACAGGATGAGCACTAGGTCGAACACGGTCATCTGACCGAGCTCCCGCTTGCCGAGCAGACGAAAGCCCACGAACACCGTCGCATAGACAGCCAGCGCCCGGAGCCCGATCTGCCACATGGGGGTGCCGAGGTGAAACATGTCGCTCCTCCTTCCATCCCTGGGTGGATCGTATCGGTTGATTGTGCTCATTCGGCTTTTGGGGAATCATCTAGGCGATATCGACCGGGCACCGGTCTCCCGGGGACGGGCGAGAGAGAGGTTCCGACATCGAGAGGCCGACCAGCGCCACCCACCGGAGCAGGCGAGCGTCCATCGCACGCCGGGGCCCTCACCGGCACCGGATCCGGGTCCCGTTCGGAGGGCGCCTGCTGCACTACTGGCACGGCCTCGGCCCCGGTCTCGTCACCGGGGCCTCGGACAACGACCCCTCCGGGATCACAACCTACTCGGTGGCCGGGGCGACCACTCGCTACGGCCTGCTGTGGATGGCGGTCTTCACCATGCCGCTTCTCGTGGCCGTGCAGTCGATGGCCGCCCGCATCGGTGCCTGCAAGGAGGAAGGGCTCGGCCACGTGATCGAGGCCCGATTCGGGCGCAAGGTCCTGATCGGGTCGGTGGTCATCCTCCTCGTGGCGAACACGGCGACGATCGCCGCCGACCTGGGCGGCGTCGCCGCCGGCGTCCATCTGCTCGCGCCGATCCCCGTGGCGGTCGTGATTCCGCTCGCAGGCCTCGCCCTCCTCGCCGTCGAGGTGTTCTGGTCCTACCGACGTTTCGCCAGCCTGATCAAGTGGCTCACCCTGGTGCTGTTCCTCTACATCGTGTCGGGTTTCGTCGCCAGACCGGACTGGGTCCAAGTGTTGAAGGGCACCTTCATCCCCCATCTGTCCCTGTCCCCGGATTTCTTGGGCCCAGCCGTGGCCATCCTCGGGACCACCATCAGCCCCTACATGTTCTTCTGGATCACGTCGCAGGAGGTCCAAGAGGAGGCGGAGCAGGAGGGCCCGGATCTCGATGACGATCCGGTCACCGCCCCCCAGGCCGAGCGCAAACGGCGCGTCGACGTGATCACGGGCATGGGGTACGCGAACCTCGTCTTCTACTTCATCGTGCTGGCCAATGCGGCCACGCTCGGCGCCCGGGGCATCAAGATCCAGACCGCGGCGCAGGCAGCCCGAGCGCTCTCGCCGATCGTGGGACGGTTCGACACCGTTCTGTTCGCGGTGGGCCTGATCGGCGCCGGCCTCATCGCCATCCCGGTATTGGCGGGGTCGGCGGCGTACCCGCTCGCGGAGCTGTTCGGGTGGAAGGAAGGACTGGAGAGCCCGCTGCGCCGAGCCCCCGGGTTCTACGCCGCGCTCTCCGCGGCCATCGTGGTGGGCGTCGCATTGAACTTCGTCGGCGTGGACCCGGTGAAGGCGCTCGTGTACGCGGCGGTCCTGCAGGGGTTCCTGGCACCGATCCTTCTCGTGCTCCTGACGCTGGTAGCTCGGGATGAGCGCCTGATGGGACCGCACCGCAACGGCTGGTTCGACTCCACTTTCGGCTTCCTCGCGGCTGCGGTCATGGCGGCGGCGGCTGTCGCGCTCGTGGTCGTGACCCTCGTGGGCTGAGTAGACGATTGGCCCGCTCCTGAGAGTCGCAGGCAGGCGTCGGTGAGTCAGTGCGAAATCGGAAAGAGGAGCAGGCCGGCCACGCCCGCCAGGACGACGAGCAACGGCTCCTTGTTCTTGAACCGCCAGACGAAGAGCGCGGCTGCCGCCACGATGGCCGCGGTTTCCCAATCGACCACTGCTCCGCGCGTCAGAACGATGGTCGCCCCGCCGATGGCTCCAGCGGCCGCCGCGGTGGCTCCCTTTACGAATCCTTGCACTCTCGGGTTGTTCTGGTGGCGGATGAACCAACGCCCCGGAATCACGACTCCGGCGTAGATCGGAAGGAAGATCGCCACCGTGGCCACCGCCGCACCCGCGAACCCGCCGACCACGTAACCAATGAAGCAGGCCGTAATCACCACCGGGCCAGGGGTGATGAGGCCCATGGCCACCGCGTCCAGGAACTGCCGATCGGTCAGCCAGTGATGCTGCACGACCACTCCTTCTCTCAGGAACGGCACGACGGCCAGTCCGCTGCCGAAAATGAACGCGCCGGCCTTGAGGAAGAACAACGCCAGGGCCACCAGGGTGCCGCCCGACGCGGTCAGGAAGAACAGGCCGTGAGCCACCGGTGAGGCCAGGAGGACTCCGGGCGAGCTCCGGTTCAGGAATTTGGGTGGAGCTTCCCATACCATCATGACGAGGCCCGCGACCACGAACAGCAGCGCGATCTCGGCACCGGTGACGGCGGTCACGACAAGTGTGATCGCGGAGATCGCCCACAACCGGACATCCTTGGCATCGGTGAGCCGCGCCAGCTTGACCGCCGCGAAGGCGATGATGGCCATCACCGCCGGGGCGATGCCGTAGAAGAGAGCTTCGACGACGGAGAGGCCTTGGAAATGGACGTAGACAACGGCTACGGAAAGCACCAGCAAGAACGAGGGCAGGATGAACAGCGTCGAAGTCGCCAGCGCGCCGAGGGCCCCAGCCTGAAGGTAGCCGACCCACATCACAACCTGGGCAGCCAGTGGCCCCGGCATGGTCTGTCCGAGCGCGACACCGTTCAGGAAGTCCGAGCGGTCCAGCCATCGCCGCTTCTCCACCAGGTCCCGCTGCATGTAGCCGACGGTGGCGATCGGCCCGCCGAACCCCCATGTCCCGAGACCCAAGAAGTAGCGGAGCAGCTTGGAGAACGTGACGGCCTCCGGCTCACCACCCTTCACGCAGTGGCCGGACGCCTCGCTCATTCCAGGTGCGCCTTCCACCACTTCATACCTCGCTCCTCGAAGAACTCACACCGGAATGATCACGCCATGGACAGAGCTAGGCAGCCCTTCTGTTGGTTCGACGACGAGTCGACGCCGGCTCCTCCTCTCGCTCGGATCGGACGCTTCCTCCACCCCCACGAGCGCTGGTGAGGAAGTGAACGACCAACAGAACCGACAGCCACGCCACGCCGAGCGCCCAGCCCCCGAGGATGTCGCTCAGCCAGTGAGCGCCCAGGTAGACCCGGGAGGCTCCCACCATTACGACGACTAGAACCGCGCCAGTCCAGATGACGGCTCGCGACTTTCCGGAGCGCCCGGCCGACAAGACGATGGCGAGCATGCCCAAGAAAGCGATGGACTGACTGGCATGCCCGGACGGAAACGAGCCGCCGCCGTAGTGGCCGATCCACAGCCCGCGAGGAGGCCGAACCCGCCCCACCGCCCCCTTGACGATGTTGTACAGCCCCATCGCCCCTGTCACGGCCAAGGCCAAGAGAGCTGAGGACCACCAGTCTCGACGCCGGATCACCAACACCGAGATGACGATCACGAAGAGCGGCACGATGACGGCGGTTGAGCCCAGCCGCGTCACCGCCTTCATGACGCTGGTCAGCCAGTCCGTCCGGTGGGACGCTACCCACCGCAACACATGCGGGTCAACAAGCGCGGCTTCATCATGACCCACGACGTCCTGAGTCAGACCGGCGAATGCCCAGACAGCGAGAGCCCCGATGGCCACGGTCAGGGTCAACGCGAAGCCTCGCGGATCGGTCGTGTCCAGGCGGGCCCGCAGCCAGGCCACCTGCCGGGAGTAGCGGCGACGTGTCCAGTGCAGCGGAGGGAGAGCCGCCAACCGGTCTCCGAACGCTGCCAAACGAGCAGAACGAAGTCTCTGTCGCCTCAACACGCGGGACAGCACCACACCGAGCACGATCAGCACCAGCAGCAGCAGGCCGATCCGGCCGGCGATCTTCTCGACATGCTTGTAGCTGGCTCCGGCGAGGTCGCCAAGAACGGCAAAGCCCGCGCCCCACAGCACACCGCCCATCACGTTGTAGAGCAGGAACGACGGGTAGTGGACGTCAGACATCCCCGCCAGACCCGGCACCAGGACACGCAAGGCAGCGGTGAAGCGGCCGAAGAAGACGGCGCTGCCCTTACGGCGAAGAACGTAAGCCCGCGCCGATTTGAGGTGCTCATCGATGTGTTTGCGGATGATCGGGAGACGACCAATAGTGCCCTTCAGCAGATGGTCACCCCATCGCTTGCCGATGAGGTACCCAACGCTGTCACCAATGATGGCGCCCAGGACCGCCGCCACCATGACGGCCCACAGGGGCGCCCGTCCCTGGGAGGCCGCCACGCCACCAAGGATGACGGCGATCTCGCCGGGGAAGATGAAGCCGACGAAGGCTGACGCCTCGAGCGCGGGAATGAGGAACACCAGGCCAACCTCGAGCCAGGTCGGAAGCGCCAGGATGCGGTCCGTGAAACCGGCGAGGACTCCTGTCCAGTGACCAACCACGCTCATGTCCCTCCCCCAGCTGTTCGGCGCGATTCAACCACCCGCATGAGGAATGAACTCTGGATAAGGCCGATCGGTGAAGCGAGCCAACCTGCCCCAAAGATCAGCAGCCCAATCAGGAGCGTGCGCACCGCGTCGCCTCCTAATCGCCCGCGCCGGGAGCCTGGGGCGGCGGCTGTCGGCCGAGGACGTCTCCTGGATCCCAGCCGATCAGGGGGTGGAGCTCCCACCAGTTGTGGATACCATCGTGACGAACGATTCCCCAAGCGGTGATGCGCTGCCCGACGTGCGGCGGCGCCAGGGGAAACTCCGGGATGATCTCGGCCACGAGGAAGGAGCCGCCAGATTCGATCCGCAGATGGATGTCGCCATCGAGCTCCCGGGTGACCTGAGTGACGTCACCGACGACCGTGGCGTGGGTTGCGGTGTAAGCGCCGGCAGCGATCGAGGGGATGTTGGCAGCCGGGTACTCTCCGGGCGGGGCTCGGTCCTGCGTCTTGCGGTAGAAGGACTCGATCCGGTTGGCTTCGCTCACCCGCCCGTAGTCCTGCAGGGCTCGTAGGCCATAGCCGAGGACCGCTACCGTGATGATGATGGCAGTGCTCACGAACGGACCGTGGCGCAAGAGAAACGGCGTGTCCTTTCCCTGACGGGGAACCAGTCGCCCTTCACCCGTAGCCACCGCGTGAATCAGATTCGCGACCGGATGACGCAGCGGGAGCATCACGGCGAGGCCGATGACCCCGGCGAGGGCTCCAATGATGGCGTCGGTCGGAAAGTGCACCCCCGTTCCGACCCGGGCAACCGCCAGGAGCAGAGCCAGGAAGCCTGCGATGTAGCCCAGCCGTCGCCGTGCAAGTAGCAAGCTCGCCGTGAGCGCACCGGCGATGCATAGGTGATCGGAGTAAAGACTGGAATCGGCCTTTCGCGGCAGCAGCGGGTGAATGTCGGGCAGCGCCAGGAAAGGACGCGGGCGGAAGTAGAAGTGGCCAAGGCCGACGTTGATCGCCAGAGCCACCAGAGCGCCGACGCCACCGATGACCAGCACAGCTCGCCGTTCCGGAGCCCGACCCCAGTCAGCGAACCAGGCCAAGAGGACCAGGATGACGATTCCGATGAGCGGAGCGATGGAGAGGAAGCGCGCCAGGTCGGCGCGGAAAGCGCCTCCAGCGAACCAGTGGTTCAGAGCACGAACTACGGCATCGTCCATGGCTAACGGGCTTCTCGCGAACTCGTGCGGTTGGACCAACGAGGCCGCTGGGATTGGCGGCGATGGTTCATGGGGGCAAGACTAAGGGCGCGCCCGGTAACTCGCATGCCTATTACTTTGTGATGAGTACTGTGTCTCAGCAACATCGCAGGGACGCGCTACTCTCGCGGATCGAGGTTCGAACAGGCGCAGCCTTGTTATATGTGATAACAGTGTTCGTGGGAGGGAGAGGATTCGAACCTCTGTAGGCTACGCCGGCGATTTTACAGACCGCTCCCTTTGGCCGCTCGGGCACCCTCCCGGGAACCGCTGGCCAGGATAGCATCCGGCCTTCGCGGGACGGCCGGACGGTTCGCGCTCCCAGCCGCTACATTATCCAGTCGTGGCAAAGGACCAGTTCTCGTTCGACGTGGTCTCCGAGGTCGACGCTCAGGAGGTCCGAAACGCCTTCGACCAGGCCCACCGGGAGATCATCAACCGGTTCGACTTCAAGAACACCGGCACCACCATGTCGCTCGACGAGAACCTGGTCGAGATCCGGTCGAGCACGGAGAACCGGCTCAAGGCTGCCATCGACGTGCTGCGGGAGAAGCTCGTGCGGCGGGAGGTCTCGCTGAAGGCGCTCAGCGAGGGCCCGCTGCTCCCGGCGGCCAAGGGCACGGTCCGACAGACGATCCACGTCAACCACGGCATAAACGACGAGAAGGCCCGCGAGATCACCAAGTTCATCAGGGGCACCGGCATCAAGGTCCAGGCGCAGATCCAGAAGGACCAGATCCGGATCACCGGGAAGAAGAAGGATGACCTTCAGCAGGTCATCGGAGCGCTCAAGTCCGAAGACTTCGGGATCCCGCTGCAGTTCACGAACTACCGTCCGTAGCTACAGCTTCGAGGCCATGGCCTCCAGGCGCTCGATCCTCTG
>DHWM01000063.1:0-4528 GCA_002413185.1 Actinobacteria bacterium UBA5182 | reverse complement strand
GTCAGCGGGTTGACGATGAACAGGTGCGCCTCGGCCGGCCCCACGCTGGCGGGGGCCGGGATCTTCTTCGAGTACGCATCCAGCTTCCGGAGCGCGCTGGCCAGCGCCTCGGGGTCGTGCGAGAGGTGGGCGCCCGACTCATCGGCCTGGAACTCGCGGGACCGGGAGATGGCCATCTGGATCAGGCCGGCCGCGAGGGGCGCCACGATCCACGAGATGAGAAAGGCAAAGGGTCCGAACGAGTTGTTCCGGTCGTCGCTCCCGCCGAAGAAGAACGCGAACCGGGCCAGGAACGTGATCGACATGGCGATCCCGGCGGCCACCGACCCGATCAGGATGTCGTGGTTGGTGACGTGGGAGAGCTCGTGGGAGAGAACCGCCCGCAGCTCCCGGTCGTCCACGATCTGGAGCAGGCCCTTGGTCACCGCGACCGCGGCGTGCTGCGGGTTCCGGCCCGTGGCGAACGCGTTCGGCTGGGCCATCTCGCTCACGTACATCCGGGGCATCGGCATGCCCTTCGCCGCCGTCAGCTCGCGGACGATGGCGTAGAGCCTCGGATACTCCTGCTCGGTGACCGGCTTCGACCGGCTTGTGGCGATGGCGATGCGGTCCGAGAACCAGTACATGGCGAAGTTGAACCCGAACCCGAACAGCAGCCCGATGACCAGGCCGCTGCCACCTCCGAAGATCCACTCGCCCAACAGGACGAAGAGTCCGCCCAGGGCCGCGATGAGCACCCAGGTCTTGACCCTGTTCACGTCGATTCCCTCCTTCTTCGGGACCCGGTCCGTCCGGGACCCTCACCCCACTTCTCGCTCAATGGTACGGCCGGCCGTATGGTTGGAAGGGTCTCCACGAAACCGCGACAAACTCCTTACAGCCGGAGGACCGTGAACTGGAACAGTTGCCCTGTGACGACGTTCGAGACGAGCAACGAAGGGAGCGCCGAATGATCGATGTCGAGCCCGCGCCACGAGGAAGCAGGGGGGCCGCCCTGGGAGTGGTCGTGGGAGGAGGGCTTTCCATCGCCGGAGCGGCGATGACCTGGTCGACCCTCGTCCTGGCCGCAAGTGGACGCGCGTCGGGGGGACGTCCCGGCGGGGGGATCAGGCCGGGCGGGGGCAGCAGGCCGGGCGGGGCCGCCACTCCTCCCTCGCGGTTGGGCTCGTTCGCCGGAAGCCACTCCATCGGCGGTCTCAACGTGACCGATGGCCGGGTGGTCCTGGGGATCGGGGTGGCCCTGGTCCTGGTGGGGTTGATGGCCGTGGCGCTTCACCGGGGGGCGTTCCATGTGTACGCGGCGGCCCTGAGCGCGGCGCTGGGGGCGGTGATCGTCTCCATCGCCACCGCCGAGATCTTCGTCGGCGCGGGGTTCGGGGGCCCGGCCAGCCTGTTCCCACGGATCGCCTCGCGCATCCAGACCACCACCGGCCCCGGGCTCTACGTGGCGCTGGGCGGCGGAGCGATCGCGGTGCTGTCAGGAGCCGCAGGGCTGTTGGCAGGACGCGCCGGGTGGGGTCGCGCCTCGGTCGCCGGGGCGGCGAACACCGCTCCCATCCCCCCACCCCCGGCCGGGACCACGGAGACTGGGACGGCCTGAGGATCCTGGCCGGTCAGGTCCCGGCGGGACCCGGCATGGCCCCAAGCTGCTGCATCAGGAGCATCAGGTCCATGACCGCGTGGTGCTCCACGATCTTGCCGTCGCGGAGCCGGTACACACTGACCCACGGCATGGCGGCCTGCTTCCCGTTCGCGGGCACGCCGGCCCAGTCCAGACCCCCCTGGTTCGTTCCCGTCATCAGACACCTGGCCACGACCGTGTCGCCCTCGGCGATCAGGTCCTGGACCTCCACTCGGCGGTCGGGAAAGGACCGCATCGACATCTGGTGGGACGTCTTGGCGCCCTCCAGGCCCGGCGGGACACCCGGGACCCCGGTGGAGCTGTTGTCGAACTCCGGCGCGAACAGCTCGTCGAGCGCGTCCAGGTCGCCGCTGTTCCACGCCTCCTCGACCCGGCGAACGACGTCCTTGTTCTCCTCTGACATGGCCTGCCCCCTTTCGGCCTTCGGAACCTACGCCCGGCGGGGAGGGGAGCGCAAGGCCCAGCCCGGACCCGCAGCCAGAGAGGGCTTACTTGACCAACGTGGACAGTGGCGGGAAGTGGGCGAACAGGTCGGGGTAGACGAACAGCGCCAGTACCCCGGCCGCGGCCAGCACCACGACCGCGTTCAGGGCGAAGGAGGTTCGGAGTGGGCGAACCGGCTCGGCCAGGGGCTCGGCGAACATCGGCCGGGCGATGGAGATGTAGTAGACCAGCGAGATCACCGAATTCACGACCATGGCGATGGCCAGCCACGGCCCCACCCCGCCCCGGCTGATGGCCGCCTTGAAGATGAAGAGCTTCCCCCAGAACCCCGCCGTCGGAGGGACCCCGGCCAGCGACACCAGGAAGAGCGCCATGGGAACGGCCAGCATCGGGGCGCGAGCGGCGAAGCCGGCGAAGTCCGACACCAGGATGCCGGGCGCTTCCCGAGCCATGGCGATGACCACGGCGAACGCTCCCAGGTTCATCACCGCGTAGATCATGATGTAGAGCACCGTCGCGGCGAAGGCTTCCCTGTTGACGTTGGCCACCGAGGACGAGACGGGGACGGCCAGGGCGAACGGCAACAGCATGTAGCCCGCCTGGGCGATCGAGGAGTACGCCAGCAACCGGACGACCTGCCGCTGCTGGAGGGCGACCAGGTTCCCCAGCGTCATGGTGAACACCGCCAGGACGGCGAAGATCGGCGCCCAGAAGTCTGCCCGAGGCAGGAAGCCCACGAACATGATCTGGAGGAGCCCCGCGAACCCCGCCGCCTTCGACGCCACCGACAGGAAGGCCGCCACCGGAACCGGGGCGCCCTCGTAGGTGTCGGGGGCCCAGAACTGGAACGGGAACGCCGAGACCTTGAAGGCAAACCCGGCCACCACGAACAGGATCGCCGCCAGCGCAAGGTTCGAGCTCCCCGCGGGACCGGAGAGCTTGTGGGCGATCACGCTCAGCCGGGTCGAGCCGGTCACCCCGTAGATCAGGCTCATGCCGTAGAGCATCACGGCCGTCGAGAGCACGCTGATCAGGAAGAACTTGATGGCGGCCTCGTTCGACCTGGGGTCCGACTTGCGGAAGCCGGCCAGGAGGAACGCCGGGGCCGAGACCAGCTCCAGGGAGATGAACAGCATCAGGAAGTCCCGGGACGACGGCATGGTCATCATCCCGAGGAACGAGCACAGCAGCAGGAAGTAGTACTCCCCCTGGTAGTACCGGCCCTCCCGGAAGTACCGCAGCGACAGCAGCAGCACCACCATCGCCACGGTGGTGAAGAACAGCTTGAACAGGATCGCGTAGTTGTCCACCACGAACATCCCGCCGAACGTCACCCGGTGCGAACCGATCAGGGTGAGCGTGGCGGCGAACGAGCCCGCCGTTCCGACGAAGGCCAGGGGCATGGCCTGCCACTTCCGCTCCCTGGGCAGGAACAGGTCCACGAACAGCACGGTGAAGAGGGTCCCCGCCATCACCAGCTCGGGGGCGATGGCGTGGTAGTCGATCGGAGGGTTGAGGAGCCGAGGGAGCCGGGTGGCACCCCGGGCCGCCGCCGCCCCTATCACGAGCGCGTGCATCATCGCGTTCGCCGTCCCTCCGCTAGTGCCCGAAGATGCGGACCAGGGCGGAGACCGCATCGTTCGAGGTCCCGAACACGATGCGGGGAAAGACGCCGAGGAACAGGATCCCCACCAGCAAGGGCGCCCACGCCAGCCATTCCATGGCCGTCACGTCGGGCAGGACCTTCTCGCGCCACACTTCCGGCAGGGTCCCCAGGTTGACCCGCTGGAGCGTCCACAGGAAGTACCCCGCCGTCAGGATGGTCCCGATCCCGCCGAACACCATCAGCGTCCTGAACAGCACGAGGTGCCCGGCCAGGACGTGCGACGGGTTGTAGGACGAAAGAAGCGCGGTGACCTCGCCCCAGAAGCCCGCCAGGCCGGGGAGCCCCAGCGAGGCGATGGCGGTGAACGCGAAGATCCCGGCCAGGCCTGGGATCTTCTGCATCATGCCGCCCCCGATCTCGGAGATCTGGCGAGTGTGGTAGCGGTCGTAGATGGAGCCGACCTCGAAGAACAGCATCCCGGTGATGACGCCGTGCGCCACCATCGCGAAGATCGCCGCGTTGATGCCGAGGTCGGTCAGCGTGGCGATCCCCAGCATGACGAAGCCCATGTGGCCGACGCTCGAGAACGCGATCAATCGTTTCAGGTCCTTCTGGGCCAGGCACGCCAGGGACGCGTAGACGATGGCGATCACCGCGAGGATGGCGATGGCCGGCGCCCAGATCCGGGCGGCCTGGGGCAGGATGGGCAGAGCGATCCGGATGAACCCGTAGGCACCCATCTTCAGCATGACCCCGGCCAGCAGCACCGAACCGACGGTGGGCGCCTCGGTGTGGGCGTCGGGCAACCACGTATGGAAGGGCCACATCGGCACCTT
>DHWM01000140.1:23234-23392 GCA_002413185.1 Actinobacteria bacterium UBA5182 | reverse complement strand
GTGATGGTGATGCCGCGCTCCTGCTCCTGCGGCATCCAATACATGGTCGCCGCGCCGTCGTGAACCTCGCCGATCTTGTAGTTGATCCCGGTGTAGTAGAGGATCCGCTCGGTGGTGGTGGTCTTCCCGGCGTCGATGTGGGCCATGATCCCGATGTT
>DHWM01000140.1:17469-22986 GCA_002413185.1 Actinobacteria bacterium UBA5182 | reverse complement strand
CATGATCCCGATGTTCCGGGTCCGGACGAGCGGGTATTCCCGGATGATGAGGCCCTTTCCGGCCCCTCCGGGTGCCCGTCCCACGTCCTTCGTCGCCTGTGCCATGTCGTTCAGCTTCCTCGCAGCGGTTGCCATCTGTTTCTCAGTCACCTACCAGCGGTAATGCGCGAACGCCTTGTTCGCCTCCGCCATCTTGTGCATGTCCTCGCGGCGCTTCACCGAGGCCCCCTGGCCTCCGGCGGCGTCCATGATCTCCCCCACCAGGCGTTCGGCCATGGAGTGCTCCCGCCGGGCCCGCGAGTAGTTCACCAGCCACCGCAGCGCCAGCGTGGTGCCGCGGCCCGGCCTGACCTCAACCGGGACCTGGTACGAGGCGCCGCCGACCCGCCGCGACCTCGTCTCCAGGAGGGGCCGGGCGTTCTCCACGGCCCGCTTCAACGTGATGACCGGATCGTTGGCGGTGCGCTCGCTGATGATCTCGAGCGCCTTGTAGACGATGCGCTCGGACAACGCTTTCTTCCCGTGCAGCAGGATCTTGTTGATGAGCTGCGTAACGAGCGCGTTCTGGTAGATGGGATCCGGTTGGATCTCGCGCTTGGATGCAGGTCCCTTCCGAGGCATCGGACCCCAGCTCCTACGCGTTGGCCTTGGCGCCGTAGCGGGACCGGGCCTTCTTGCGGTCACGGACCCCGGAGGTGTCGAGGGTGCCGCGGACGACCTTGTACCTGACCCCCGGGAGGTCCTTCACCCGTCCACCTCGGACCAGGACGATGGAGTGCTCCTGGAGGTTGTGGCCGATGCCCGGGATGTAGGCGGTGACCTCGACGCCCGTGGTCAGACGGACCCGAGCGACCTTGCGAAGCGCGGAGTTCGGCTTCTTCGGGGTGGTGGTGTAGACGCGCGTGCAGACGCCGCGGCGCTGCGGAGAGCCTCGGAGCGCGGGGCTCTTCGTCTTCGTCCGCGGGCGCTGGCGCCCATCTCTGACAAGCTGCTGTACGGTCGGCATGTCTCTCTCGTCTGCACTCTCGTTGTTTCGCCCTGTCCAGGAGTGACAAGACCCGGCCGATTGGCCGGGACCAGGGAGCAACTACAGTTCGACTCCCTTTGGGTCCCTGCAAAGAAGGCGTCGTGCTACGGCACGGCTGTAGGCCGCGAACGACTATCCTACTGATCCCGAGATGGCTGTGTCAACGCAACAGCCTGCTGCGAAATGACGCGGCCGCCTGGGCGAACGCCTCGCTGAGAGGGCGTCAGGCTCTCTCGCTCCTTCCCCTGCCGATGACAGCCGCGGTGTGACAATGGCATTCCCTGTTCCGGCAGCCCTCGTCCCAGGCCCGCTCGGGCTCCCACACGATGTCCGGGTCGTCCTTCGCCGCGAAGACCAGGCAGCCGCAGTCCGGGCAGGCCTCGGGCACCAGGTCGTGCCAGTCGCTGAACTCATCGCGCCGGCGAGGCGGGAGGTCGGGCCCGATGCGGCTCATCGAGGCATCCGGGAAGGATCCGAAGTGACCTCGGTCCGCATCGCCGTCTCCTTCACTCCAGCGCCCCTGTGGGACAGGGCGTTCAGCAGCGGCAGCGTCATCAGGTTCGTCACCAGGGCGACCACGACGATGATCGTAAACGTGGTGGCGGTGATGATGCCGAGCTGGAGGCCGATGAGCCCGGCCACCAGGACCAGCAGCCCTCGAGTGTTGAACAGCGCGGCCAGTACCCCGGTCTCGGTCCAGGACAGGCCGAACGTGCGGGCCGGCGCCGCCGCCAGGAACTTTCCGGAGATAGCGGCGAGCAGCACCACCAGCAGGACCGGAACCGTGCGGGCGGTGATGAGCTTCAAGTCGGTGCTGAACCCGGCGAAGGCGAAAAAGATCGGAAGCAAGAAGACCATGGCCACGTCGTGAACCTTCGCCGCGATAGTCCGCCGGATGTCCCGGTCCTCTGGGAGGAGGACCCCGAACAGGAATCCGCCCACCAGGGCGTTGATGCCGACCCGGTCGGCCAGGAGCCCGTAGAGCACCAGCCCGGCGAACAGGACGGCCATGCCGTTGGCGGAGACCTGGCCGTCGGCCGAATTCCTTCGCAGGACCCGGCCCAGGGCGGGGCGGACCGTCACCCACGACACCGCCAGCAGCACGAGCATCAGGAGGAACTTGACCAGGAAGTGCGAGTAGCCCTTCGAGGCCACGGCCCCGGCGAAGCCGATGTAGAGGAACATCAGGATCGACATCATGCCGGTGGTGGCGACGCCGAGCCCGCCCATCCGAGTGTTCAGCTCGCCGCGCTCCATGAGGATGTGGGCCATCACTGGGAAGGCCGTGACGGCGAGGGCCGCCCCCACGAACAGGGCGAACGGCAGAAAGTCCGAGCCCTTCGGACCTGCGTAGGTGGCGGTGTGCATGATCGCGGCCACGGGGAACCCGAGCACGGCAGGGACGGCCACCGACAGGACTGCAAGCAGCCCGGCCTGCCCGGCCCTGCCCCGGATCACCCCCACGTCGTACTCGACTCCGGCCAGGAACATGAACAGGACCAGGGCGATGGTGGCGATGGCGGCCAGGACGGGCCGGGCCTCGGCCGGAGCGATCCAGAGCGAGATCTGCGTGCCCAGGAGTGTGGGTCCAAGGAGTACCCCGGCCAGGATCTCGCCCACCACCCGGGGTTGCCCGATCTTCACCATCAGGCCGCCCAGGATCCTGGCCAGAGCCACGATGAGGAACACGTCGAGCAGCACGAACGCGGTCAGGGCCGGCCCGGTCACGTCGGTGTGGGCGGCGGGATGCAAGACAGAAGCGATCACGACGCAAGTACCTCCGTTCGGGTCGGCGTGGGGCGTGCCCGCGCCAGCTCGTCGCGTCGCACGCAGTAGCGGAGCATCGGCGCTGCCATCAGCGTGGTCAGGACCGCGATGAGGACGATGATCGTGTACATGGGGACCGTGAGGACGCCGATCGAGACGCCGATGGCTGCGATGACGAGCTCCATCGCCCCCCGGGCGTTCAAGCCGGTCCCGACGGCGAGCGCCTCCCACCTGGAGAGACCGCCGATCCGCGCGCCGACGCCGCCACCGACGAACTTCCCGACGCAGGCCACCACGACGGCGAGGGCGGCGATCGGCAGCGCGGAGCCCGTCAACGTGGTCACGTCGACCTTGATCCCCGTGTAGCCGAAGAAGAACGGGATGAAGAACCCCATCCCGACCCGCCAGATCGAGTCGATGGTCGCGGGATCCCTGCCCGGGCTGCGCGCGATAAGGATCCCCGCGACGAAGCTGCCCAGCACCAGGTGGACGTGGATGGCCTGGGTGATGGCTCCGCCCAGGAAGACGATCGAGAGGATCACGGTGGCCTGCCCGAAGGGAATCCGGAGCTTCGCGCTCAGGGCGAGCGCCCGTCGGACCAGCCACTGTCCCAGCGTGAACGCGAGCACCAGGAACAGGCCGGTCCCGACCAGAGCGACCGTGACGGTCTTCGCATCGAAGTCGTGCCGGAGCGCCAGCCCCGACACAACGGCCAGGACGATCCATCCCACCGTGTCGTCCGCCACCGCGGTCGAGATGATGAGCATGCCGATCCTCGACTGGAACAGCTCCAGGTCGATCAGGATGCGGGCGATGACCGGGATGGCGGAGATCGACATCGCCGTGGCCAGGAACAGCGCGAACACCGGGCGGGCGATCCCAGGCCCGATCAGATCGCGCGGGACGATCCACCCCAACCCGAAACCAAGCAGGAACGGCAGGAAGAATCCCCCGATCCAGCCGGTCACGACCGCCTTTCCCACATGGCGAAGGATGCCGAGGCGCGTCTCGAGCCCTGACAGCAGGACGAGGAGGATCACGCCGATCCAGCTCAGGAGCTCGAGGAAGGAACGCTGGGCCTGATCCGGCGGGAACAGCGCCTGGAACCCGCCCTGCCAGAGCTTCCCGAACAGCGAGGGTCCGAGCAGGATCCCCGCAACCAGCTCGCCGACGACCTGGGCGATCCCGAGCCGGATGGCGAGCTCTCCGCCCAGACGCGCCGCCCCGACGAGAACGACCACCTCCGCCAGGAACAGGAACAGTTGGTGCTCGGTCAACCGGACCTCCCACGGGCCTCGGCCGTCAAGGCCCCCTCATGGTCCTTCGGCGAGGGGCTAACTGCTCCCCCGGCCACTCCCGATCGAGATCGGGCTCGGCGCGTACACCTTCGCCTCGCACTTCCGGCACACATACGCCTGCTCCTCGGGCCAGTAGTCGGCCACGCCGAGACATGTGGGGCAGGTGATCGTGCCGTCCCGGTCCGGGTCCATCGCCCACGGCCGCATGAGGTTGTGTGGATCGGCCAAGACCTTCTTATAGGAGTCGTTCATCGCCCCGAGCAGCCTCCTGGCCCGGTCCTGCGTCTCGGGCAGGTAGGGGTTTCCCTGGAGCGTCCGCACGATCTCCTCTCGCCACCCCCTGCGGGTGGCGTACCGCGTGACCAGCTCCTGGAGCTTGTAGAACGAGGAGATCAGGTCATACCAGATGTCGACGCCCGTCTCCACCCTTCGTTGGAAGGCCTCGAACGGCCCCTCCTCGTTCCCGGTGGTCCACGACTCGGTGATCGACTCGTAGGCGTACAGGGCCGAGAAGAGCGCCACGTCCACGCCCGAGGAGAAGATAGGGTCGACGAACCGGAGAGCGTCCCCGATCAGGAGCCAGCCCGGCCCGGCGAAGCGGTCGATCTTGTACGAGTAGTCGCCCTCGATCCACCACGGGCGCACCCGCACGGCGTCCTTCATGGCGTGGGTGAACGTCCTGTTCCTCTGCACCAGGCTGTAGAAGAACTCCTCGTGGCTCTTGCCCGTCTTCTGGAAATCCTCCTTGTCGACCACCACGCCCATCGACGCCTTGCCGTCCCGCAACGGGATGTGCCACGACCACGCCTGGTTCAGACCGATGAAGTAGAAGAGCGTGAACCCTTCGAATCGCTTGGGCGGTTCCTTGACGCCTTCGAACCACGAGTAGATGCAGAACTGGTTGAAGCTTGTGTCCTTCTGCTTCATCTTCAGCTGATTGGCCAGCAGGCACCGCCGCCCCGACGCGTCGACCACGACCTTGGCGTAGATGTCGCGCTCCCAGCCGTCGGCAACCCGGGCCCGGACCCCCACGGCGCGACCGTCCTCGAACAGCACGCGCTGCACACTCACACCTTGGAGCACCTTGGCCCCGCTCTCATGGGCGTGCCGGAGCAGCATCGCGTCCATGACGTCCCGCTCCACGTTGTAGGTGTAGGGCTGGGGCGTCCCCGGCAGCGGGAACTCAAACAACCAGATTTCGATGAACTTCCAAAGCGGCGACCGGGGAGCATTCCATCCCGTGCCCGGCTTGTGGATGAACTTGGCGTCGTTCATCTTGTCGAGGAAGCCGAGGCGATCGAACACGAGGTTCGTCGACGGCGTCAGCGATTCACCGACGTGGTCTCGCGGGTGGATGTCCTTCTCGATGATCAGGGCCTTGTGGCCGTCCTTCGCCAGGAGCGTGCCGAGCGCGGCGCCGGCCGG
>DHWM01000140.1:3471-17288 GCA_002413185.1 Actinobacteria bacterium UBA5182 | reverse complement strand
GTCATCCTGCCACACCCGGCAGCGTGAAGCCGAGAACGGCCTCACCACCGAGGGGTGCTCTCCCTCATACGTCCGGTGTGCGCTGGCTCACATTTACGCCCGGCCGGCCTCCGACATCCTCACCGAGCCCTCCGGATCAGGGTCTCGGGCTGGAGGATGACCGGATAGCCGTCGTTCCAGCTGATCCAGCCACGGCCGGCGAAGGAGGAGATCAACCGGTTGGCGCTCTCTCGAGTCACCCCGATCATCTGGGCCACCTCCTCCTGGGTGATCCTGACGGTGATCCGGATGGACTCCGACCGCGCCTCCGCCTGTCCGTGCTCCTCCGCCAGCTCCAGCAGGCGCCTGGCCAGGCGGGTGGGGGCGTCGAAGAAAACCAGGTCCTGGCTGGTCTGGTCAGCCCGGCGCAGCCGCCGCGCCATCAGCTCGAGCAGCCTTCGGGCAAGCGCGGGGCGGTTCTCGAGCACCGTCCAGAAGTTGTCCGAAGGGAGCGCGAAGACCCTGGTCTCCTCCATGGCGCTCGCGTCCATGGCCCTGGGCCCGCGGTCCAACAGGGAGAGCTCGCCGAAGATCTGGCCTCTCCCGAGGACGCCGATGAGCAGTTCCTGCCCCGCCGAGGAGCGGATCGACAGCTTGACCCGGCCCGTGTCGATGAGGAACAGGCGCTCGGCAGGCTCCCCCTCCCGGAACAGCACCTCGCCCTTTCGGTATGTGACGACCTGGAACTTCGTGGCGAGGGAACGGAGGTCCCGAGGATGCAGCACCGAGAAGAGCGGGGCCTCCTCCAGGAGGGCCACCCGCTCGCCGAGGATCTGGTCCTCCCGGATCCGGGCGATCGGCGAGCCCGCGTCCTCCTGGCGCGAGAAGGAGAAGAAGTCGCTCATGGTCGCCCCCGAGGATAATCGCCATGCCTGCCCGCGGCATTGCCACGGGGAGGCCGCGTTCGCCCGAGGCTACACTGCCGCCTCGTGACCCTTCGCCGCTCCGCCCCGGCCCACTCCCGCTCGGGGAGGGCGTCCTGAGCGGGCGCCGGCTCCGGCTGGGCATCGATGCCCACGCCATCGGTGAGCGCCGGACCGGCAACGAACGCTTCATCGCAAACGTCGTCCGGGAGCTGCGGGGACTGTGCGAGCACGAGCTGGTGCTGTACTTCACTCGACCAGAATCGGCGGCGGCCTGGCCCTCCTCGCCGGGGACCGAGGTCAGGCTGTTGCGCCCGGCCAACCCGGTGCTCCGGATACCTGTCGTCCTTCCCGTCCGGGCCTTCCGGGATCGGTTGGACGCCCTGCTCGTGCAGTACACAGGGCCGCCGTTCGTCTCATGCCCGGTCGTGACCGTGGTGCACGACGTCGCCTTCGCCCTGTTCCCGCAATACTTCTCGCTCTCCGATCGGCTGTGGATGGGCAGGACCATCCCGGCGACGATGCGGAGGGCGGCCTCGGTCGTGACGGTCTCGGAGTTCTCCAGGGACGAGATCCGACGCGTCTACGGCCTCCGGCCGGGACGTGTGGTCGTGGCCCCCAACGGGGTCGATCCGGTGTTCTTGGCCCGACCGGATCGTCCGGGGCCTCGCCGCGACCCGTTCTTCCTGGCGGTGGGCAACCTCCAGCCCCGGAAGAACGTCGCCACCCTGATCCGCGCCTACCGGCGGCTCCTGGAGTGGCACCCGGAGGTCCCTGAACGGCTGGTCGTGGTGGGCCAGGAGTGGCTGGCCGAGGAGGCCGCGGCGCTGCGTCTGGAGGCGGCCGACCTCACCGTGAATGGCAGGGTCGTCTTCGCCGGCTACGTGCAGGACGCGCAGCTGGTCGACCTGATCCGAGAAGCCACCGCGTTCGCCTATCCCTCCTTGTACGAAGGGTTCGGCCTTCCGCCCCTCGAGGCCATGGCAGCCGGAACCCCCGCGCTCGTGTCCGACATCCCGGTCATGCGCGAGGTGGTGGGGGATGCCGCCGTGCGCCTCCCGGCAACCGACGTGGAGGCGTGGGCGAAGGGACTCCTTCGCGTTGCCACCGACGGCGCACTCCGGGAGGACTTGGCGAGGCGGGGGCCACAGCGGGCCGCCCGGTTCACCTGGCAGGCCAGCGCTCGGGTCGTGCTCGCGGAGCTCGAACGCGCCGCTGCCCTGGGGCGCCGAGGGCGGGTCGGGGCGCGGGAGGCAGGCCTGCCCTAAACCGGGAGGCCCCGCCGTCGGGCGACGTGGCGGAAGAACTGATCGTGCCGTTCCGCCACCTGGTCCCAGGTGTAATGCTCGCGGATGCGCTGCTGCCCCTTCAGCCCGAGCTCCTTGAACTGAGCGGCGTTGGCCTCCGCCCACGCGATCTTCGCCGCCAGGTCGCCGGGGGCCTTCTCCCACAGCACCCCGGTCCCGGCGAGGTTCTCGGCGTTGAACGCCGTGTCGAGCGCCAGCACGCCGTTCGCGCAGCCCATGGCCTTGAGCAGGGCGGGGTTTGTACCACCCACCTCGTGTCCGTGCAGATAGCCGAAGCACCCCAGATGCAGGGACTCGACGAGCATGGGGCCGTACACCGGACCGAGGAACCGAACGCGCCCCCGGCGCCCCAGATCCTGCAGGTGCCTCCAGTACGGCGTCTCGTAGTTCATCCCGCCCACCACGACCAGCTCGCGATCGGACCGCGAGGCAACGAATTCCCTGATGATGATGTCGATGTTGTTCTCTGGCTCGATCCGGCACGCGATGAGGTAGTAGCCGTCGGGCCCGAGCTCCCACCGATCCAGGGCTCCTTCCGGGAGCTCGGTGTGGATGTGGGCCCCGTTCGTCAGGTACTTCGAGTCGCGGCCGTACGTGTCCAGGAAATATTGGCGGATGGCCTTGGCATCGGAGATCAGCTCGTCGGCTGCCAGGCGGACGGCCACCCATTCGGCGAACCGGAGATAACGCCGCCCCATCCGACTCCACTTCCGGCGCTTCCACTCCAGGCCATCGGTATTCACCACCACGATTCGCCTTCCCGCACGGAGCGGCACGTACAACGGTGCGCTTCGGGTCCCCAGGAAGTAGTAGAGGTCGAAGGGAAGCCGCAGGGAGTCCGCGATGCACGCGGCTTCATGCGACAGCTGTTCGAGCTCGCGCCTCTTCAAGAACGGGGGATAACGAAGCTTCACGCCCTTGTACTCAGGGGGCATCTCCTCGCCCGTGTACCCCCTTCGGCAGTACACCGTGACGTCGTGCCCGAGCTCGGCCAGTCGGGGGGTGAGCTCTTCGGCGAACGTCTCGAAGCCGCCGTATCCGGCGGGGATGCCCCGGCTCCCGATGACGGCGATGCGAAGCCCGGTCATCGGTGTGTCCCGTTTTCCGCCGAAGCCTGGATGGACGCGGGGCGGGCCTCGATGTACCACCGGACGGCCTCCTGCCACGAGCGACTGGAAGGAAGACCCAGCGCCGCGCTCCTCGTGTCGAGCAGGACCGAGGATGACGGCCTCCGCACCGCCTGGTCGCCGGCCGGGCGGGGACTGAGGTCGGGGTCGAGGCCGGCGGCTCTGAAGATCTCCTCGGCGAGCTGATACCAGGAGCAGGCCCCCCGGTTCGCCGCGTGGTAGATGCCGGAGGGGACACCGCGCTCGAGGAGCAGCAGGATGCGCTCGGCCATGTCGCGGGTCGACGTGGGCGAGAACACCTGGTCGTCGACCACCGAGATGGCCTCTCCCGCCCCGGCCTTGGCCAGCATCGTCTCGACGAAGTTGCCCCCCTTCCCCGAGCTCCCGGCGTGGCCGAACAGACCGGATCCCCGGACAACGAGGGAGTCGGGGCAGGCCAGGCCGACCGCACGCTCCCCGGCAGCCTTCGAGATCCCATAGACGTTCACGGGAGTCGGAGGATCGTCTTCCCGATAACCGGTGGAGACGGCTCCGTCGAACACGTAGTCGGTGCTCACGAAGACGTACCGAGCCCCCGCACGGCGCGCCGACCGCGCCACGTGCAGCGGTCCCAACGCGTTGACGGCGAACGACCGGGCGGGATCCTGTTCACAGAGTTCGACCTTGTGGAAGGCGGCGGCGTCGATCACGACGTCCGGCCGGGCCCGCCGGACGGCGGCCCCCACTTGGGACTCGTCGGTGACGTCGACCTCGGCGTGGGGGGGGCGGATCAGGTCGTGGCGGCCCTCCGCCACCGAGACGAGGTCGGACCCGAGTTGGCCCCAGCCTCCCAACATGACCAGTCGCATCGTGACTAGCGGGCCGGAAGCTCCGGGCGCACCCTCGACGCTTCGCTGCTCAGCCCTGAGGCGTCTGTGAAGTCGGGCTTGGTCAGCACGTAGCCGTGGGTCCGGGCGATGTCGACCGACTCCTCCAGCAGCTTCATCCACTCGATGTTGTAGTACCGGGGGTGGGAGAAGTCCCGGTATCCATGGCGGTCGATCTCATGGACCATGTGCTCGACCGACTCCTCGACCGAGACCCGCGGCTCGAACCCCAGGGTGCGCAGGATCTTCTGCCCGGACACCCGGTAGCTCCGGACCAGTCGGTAGGAGAAGTCCACATCGAGCTCGGCTTCCACCCCCAGGTCTCGCAGCGCCCGCTGGACCCGCAGTGCCAGCTCGGAGATCCGGAAGTTCCCGGCCGTCAGGTTGAAGATCTGGCCGCGGATCAGTCCGACGTCGGATTCGAGCGCCATGACGTATGCGCGGGCCACGTCCTTGACGTCGATCAGCGGCCGCCACATGGCCCCTCCGTAGTGCACCGACAGCTTGCCCTTCGAGAGCGCGTCCTTGACGAATGCGTTGACCACGAGGTCGTAGCGCATGCGCGGTGAGAACCCGAAGATCGTTCCCTTGCGGAAGGCCATCGGGGCGAAGCTGTCGTCGGCCATCGACAGGATCGGACCCTCGGCGGCGAGCTTCGACGTGGCGTAGGCGGCCTTGGGGTCGACGTCGGACTCCTCGTCCAACAGAACGTCCCTGACCTCCTCCCCGACTCCACGGTCGTAGATCGAGCATGTGCTGGCGAAGATCAACCGCTCGATGCCGGCTCGCTTGGCGACCTCGGCCACCCGGATCGAGGCCGTCGTGTTGAGCTCCTCGTTGGCCCTGGGGTTGAACTCGGCGGTGGGGTCGTTGGACAGGCCACCGATGTTGATGACGGCCGAGCAATCGTCCAGGTGACTCTCGTTGAACTCGCGCATATCCTCGACCACCAGCTCGACCCGGTCGAGAAAGCCCTTGGCCGGGTCCTGCCCGAAGAACAACCTGTCGAGGACCTTGACCGAATAGCCCTTTGCCAGGAGCTCCTCGATCAGGATGCAGCCGACGTACCCGGCTCCGCCGACGACCAGTACCTTTTTCATCGCGATCTCCTTATATGCCGGACCTCGGTCGTGAGGGTTGGGGTCGACGAAACGCGATCCTGCGCCCGTGGGACCGGCCGCCACGGTGTCCTCGAAGGGTAAACGACTGCGCCGACCGCTACAAGGTTCCGGAGCCCTCGGACCGCGGACGCGTCAGGCTTCGAAGGCTGGCGCGTTGCCGCGAACGTCGGACAGGGTCGGGTTCGACATGTCGCGATCGGAAAGGATCGGGTCGCTCGAGGGCCAATCGATGCCCAGCTCCGGATCGTCCCAGGTGACGCCGAACTCGTCCTCGCCCGTGTAGTAGTTGTCGACCATGTAGTGCAGCATCACGTCCCGCTCGGCGTAGAAGCCGTGCGCGACGCCCTTGGGGATGTACAGGCCCTTGAGGCCCTCAGCGGTGTCGATCCGGAGGCCCAGGCCCTTCCCCTCGGTCGGGGACCCCGTCCGGAGGTCGTACAGCCCGACCACGGCCGCGCCGGCGTAGAAGTTCCACCAGTCGGCCTGTTCCCGATGGAAGTGCAAGCCTCGCAGGACGTTCGCCGTCGAGATGGAGATGTTGCCCTGGACCATCTCGCGCATCCCCGGGATCCATTCCCTCCGGTAGTCCTCGGTGAACGACCCCCGGTTGTCGGGGTGGGTGCGGAGGGGAATCACAAACACTCCCTCGATCCCCGGTTCGACGAGCTCTGCCATGGATGACCTTCCTCTCACCTGGTCACGGGGAGGACGGATAGTACCAGCCGGTTAGATCGGGAGGATCGAGGCCGCCGACTTTCCGTTGGGGGCGGCCGCCCCATTGCTCCCGTGCCAGGCACCGAGCCCGTTGATCCCCGGCCTGGAGATCCTGGCGTCCCGCTCCTGGGCCGCCAGCAACCGCCTGGCCGACTGGGCCACCCCGACCAGGATCCACGGCCACAGGAGGAAGGAAGCGTCGGTCGCGGAGAAGGCGATCGCCATCACCGCGTAGGCCATGACGAACGCCGTGGCCACCGGAGCGAGCTCGGCCCCGGACCGGCGCAGCGACCGCCCCGGCCACAACACCGCGAGGAGGAAGGCGGCGAGGCACAACGCGCCGATCACGCCGGTGTCGTACAGCACGCGGACGTAGAGGTTGCCGATGTACGAAGCCTTGACCGTCCCGCCCTGCTGGACCACGCCCTTGTGCCGTTGCCCGAACGAGTTCGTCCCGAGGCCGACGAGAAGAGGTGAGCCGTGGAGGTCCGCCAGTGCTTGAGACATGGTGGAAACGCGAGCCGCTCCGCTGCCGCTGCTGAAGTCCAGGAGCTGGGTGGCCTTTTCCTGGATGGAGATGACGAGTGGGTTGCTCGACTGCCCGCCGATGGCCTGCGAAGCGATCCATGCTCCGCCCAGCCCGAGCAGCGCCAGCAGGACCAGGCTCACCCCGAGCCGCTCCATACCGCCGGGCCGGCGGATCCTGGGTCGGCGGAGGAAGTGCAATCCGACGAATACGATCCCGAAGGCGATCCAGGCGCCACGGGCCTGCCCCAGCAGCATCGCCAGGAGGCAGAGCCAGAACCCGAAGATGGCGGTCCTTCGGGAGACCACCGGATTCCTCTCCCTGAGCAGGACCAGGAATGCGATGGCGGCCCCGCCCGACGTCGACGAGAGGATGTCGTGCTCGTACGCCAGGCCCTGGACTGTGAGCTTCCCCGCGCCCTGCTGGATCCCGACCGGGGAGCCGATCAGCAGGTGGGCCAGGAGCGACAGCACGGCCACCCCGGCCCCGACGATGGACGCCCACAGGACGGCCTTGGCCGCGAGGATGAGCCGCCGCCTCGTGGTGATGCTACGTGTCGTGACGAAATACGCTCCCACCCCAAGAAGGAGGAGCCCGGCCGTCGCGTAGCTCTGTGTCTTGTTCTGCGAATGCAGGTAGCTGGAGACGAACTGCATGCCGGCGAACCCGGCGAGAGCGAAATCCGGCAGCTGCCACCGCGGGTGGATCCGGCGACGATTGAGGACGAACAGCCGAAGGGCAGCCGCCAGAAGGAACACGTGGCCGGCCTGGATTCCGAACCCGGCGACGCTCACCCGAAGCCGGCTGAGCTGTGCCGCGAACACCACCAGGGCGAACAGGATCCCCCAGGGCATCAGGGTCATCCCGAGGAAGGCGACCGCTCCGACGGCGGCGAGGGGCGCCCGAGCCGCAGCCAGCCCGAGGCCGGCAGCTCCGCCCACCCCCATCGCGACGAACTCGAGGCTCCTGTTCGCGGAGGAACCTGCCCGGACGGCCTGTGCCGGGTTCGATCTGCGGCTTGCAAGCACTGGCAGGTTCGGATCCAATGACCTCATCGCCTCGTGTTGGGGGGCGGGATGACAAGAGGATACAGGACGTTTCCCTCCCCGCGACCCGAATGCATGGCGAGGGTGGATCACCCCGCCCGCTGGTGGCGAACCGATACACTGGGTCTCCTCATGAGCCGCCTCTTCCGGTTCCGGCAATACCGCGGCAGACACAGCGCGTCGGGTTCACGCGGCCTGCCATTGGGCGGCTCCACAGTGCAAGAGCAAGCCGGCTTCGCCGCAATGGCCGGTGACGGTAGCAATGGCAAGCAGTTGACCCTGCTGGCCAACAACAGCGTGATCAAGCTCCTGGGCGGCATCGCCAACGGAGTGTTCGGTTTCGCCCTGGTGGTGGTGGTAGCCCGTTTCCTGCATTCGCGCGGCTCGGGAGCCTATTTCGAGGGGATTGCCCTCTACTCGCTCGCCATCAGCTTCGCGCTGGCGGGCGCGGACTCGGGCCTGGTCCGCATGATCCCCCGGTACCGGGCCACAGGTCGGACGGGCGATCTCCGTTCCCTCGTATGGATCGCCCTCATCCCGGTGGTGGTGGTGGGGACCGTGATGGCGGTGGTCCTGTTCGTCAACGCTCCGGCACTGGGGCGGCTGCTTTCCCACCACGGCAGGTCCGCACATCTCGTAACCACGTACATCCGGGTACTCGTTCCGTTCATACCGCTGGGTGCGGCATCCACCGTCGCCCTCTCCGGTACCCGCGGCTTCAACACCATGGTGCCGCTGATCGCGGTGGACAACGTCGGCAAGCCCGGCCTCCGGCCCGTCCTGACCGTTGCCGCCGTGGTGCTCGGCCTGGGCGCTGTCGCGGTGGGCCTGGCGTGGGCTGCCCCCATCGCCGCCGGCTTGGTGATCGCGCTGGCGTGGCTGCTGATCCTGCTCCGCAGGGCGGAGCGGAGAGACGGAGGCCCCGACGTGGCGCCGAGGCCGGCTCGGGAGCTGGCCTCGGAGTTCTGGCGCTTCTCAGCCCCAACGGCGGTGGCCCAAGTGTTCCAACGGGCCATCCTGTGGTTGGACACACTGCTGATCGGGGCCCTTGCTTCGACAGCCGATGCGGGCGTGTACACCGCAACCACCCGATACATCCTCCCCGGGCTCGTGGTCATGCAGGGGCTGATCGTTTCGATCTCTCCACAGATCAGCGGCCTCATCAGCAGGGGCCAACACGATGAGGCGAAACAGATCTACCGCGTGTCCACGTGGTGGGTCATCGTGGTGTCATGGCCGTTCTACCTGACGCTGATCGTCTGGGCACCGCTGCTCCTGCGCGTGCTGGGGCACGACTTCGAGTCGGGCCAGACGACCATGCTGATCCTCTCGTTCGCCGTGCTGGTCAGCATGGCTGCCGGTCCGGTCGCCAACGTCCTGCTCATGGCCGGGCACAACATGTGGAACATGGTCAACTCGATGGTGGCCCTGGCCTTGAACATCGCCTTGAATTTCATCCTCATCCCCAGATTCGGGATCACCGGCGCCGCCATCGCCTGGATGGTTTCCATCGTCGTGTCCAACGTGGCCGCTCTGGTCGAGCTCGGCGTGCTCGAGGCACTGGATCCCTTCGGAAGCGGATTCGGCGCCGCCGTGGTGGCCTCCTCGGCTTGCTTCGGGATCTTCGGGCTGATCGTTCGGCTCGCCCTCGGCCCGCACCTGTTCGCCTTCGTCCTGTTCGGGGTGATCGCCACGGCAGTGTACGCCCTCGTCCTCAGGAAGATCAGGGGGTTCCTGCACGTGTCCGAGCTGCGCGAGGCCGTCCGGCCGCGCACGCTCCGGGCCGCCGTCCGCACCTCCGCGGTTCCCCCGCCAGCCTGACCCGAGGTCGCTTCTGCCGGCCGCGACGACCTCTCCCTCGACCACCTACCGGGACACCCGTTCGTTGACGGGGCCAATTGCTCCTCGTTATCCTCGCGCCATGCCTCGCCTGTTGCTGGTTGGGTTCGACGGCGCAACCCTCGACCTGTGCGAACGATGGATCGCGGAGGGTCGCATGCCGGCACTGGCCTCACTGATGGGCGACGGCGCTTATGGAACCCTGCGGTCCACGCTTCCCGACAACAGCGCGGTGGCCTGGACCTCATTGTCGACCGGGACCAATCCCGGACGGCACGGGATCTATGACTTCGTGTTGCCCCGCACCGAGACGTACGGCTACCGCGTGGCCACCGGGGGCGACCGCAGGGTGCCGGCCCTGTGGCGATACGCGTCAGAAGCCGGGGCTCGGGTCGCCGTGATCAACATCCCGATCACCTTTCCGGCCGAACAGGTGGGCGGCGTCATGGTCTCGGGGATGGACGCCCCGCGGCTGGACGAACGGGCGGTGCACCCCGAGGGACTCCTGGAGGAGCTCCGCGCTCGGCACCCTGATTACCAGATCATGTCGAAGGCGTTCCTGGCAGCTTCTCGCGGCGACTTCGACTGGGCCGAGCGCGAGCTGATCGACGTCATGGCGGCGAGGGCGCGGTTCGTGGCGGACCTCTCCCGGGAAGGCCAGTGGGACCTGGTCATGGTCAACCTCGAGGCCACGGACGGGGCCCACCATTTCTTCTGGCAGCACCACGACGACTCTCATCCTCGCCACGACGGGGTGGCAGCCAAACGATGGGGCGATTCCATCGGCCGCGTGTACGAGGCGACCGACCGGGAGCTCCAGCGGATCATCGACGCGTACGGGCCGGACACCGTCATCGTCGTCTCGGACCACGGGGGTGGTCCCAGTTCGGACTGGGTGCTGTTCATGAACGATTGGCTCATGGAGCAAGGGCTCCTCGCCGTCTCCGGGGTCGGGAAGAGGCGGGCCCGGCTGGCCAGGGCTCTGTACGCCCAGGCTCGCAAGCGCCTGTCGGTTCCCGCCAGGCGGATGCTCCGGCCCCTCCTCGGCGGGGCGGTGAGCAAGGCCGCCAGCGCGGCACTCTACGGCGGCGTCGACTGGACTCGGTCCCGGGCCTACGCGCACATGCAACCGGCCGTCCGGGTCAACCTGGCGGGGCGCGAGCCCGCGGGCATCGTGACCGAGCGCGACCGGGACGTCGTCGTCGACGAGATCGCCGAACGGGCCTCGCGACTCATGCTTCCCGACGGCTCGCCGGTGGTCGTTGCGACGCACCGGGTCGAGGACGCATACTCGGGCGACGCTCCGGGGGGCCCGGACCTGCTGTTCGAGCTGGCTCCGGGGACGGAGATCAGGTCGCGCAACACGACGGGCCGGGCGGGGTTTCTCCATCGGCTGTCCGACCTGAACACCTATTCCCCCTCGGGCCTTCATTCTCCGCTCGGGCTGGTGGTGGCCGCAGGCTCCGGGATCGCCCGCTCGGGGAGGGCCGCCGAGTCGAACATCCTGCAGGTGGCCCCCTCGGTGCTCGCGCTGATGGGCGTCCCGGCGCCGGCGGCGGATTCCTCCCCCCTCCCCTTCGTCGACATCCCGTTCCTGCCCACCACGACGGGTCCGAGCGGCTCCAACGGCCACGCTGCCGGCCTCACCCTGTCCGAGGAGGAGGAGGTCTTGGAGCGGCTCCGCGGGCTGGGCTACGTGGACTGACCACGGTGGGTGGTAATCGGCGGCGATGAGCGGAACGGGGGGTGAGGGGGGGCTTCGAGGCCGGTTCGCGGAACGCTGGTGGACCCTCGACCGGTTCGGCCTGACGCCCCGGAAGCTGACCCGCCGCCTGCGGAACAGGGAGGAGCCCTCGATCCTGTGCGTGAGCATCCCCAAATCGGGGACCCACCTTCTCGAACGGGCCCTGTGCCTGCACCCCCGGCTGTACCGGAAGCTGGCTCCGACCCTGCTGAACAGGCGGGTCAAGGACAAGCGTGCCCTGTTGCGGAGCCTTGGGCCCGGCCAGATCGCCATGGGACATCTCCGGTTCCTCCCCCAGTACCCCGAGCTGATCGCCGAGACCGGGGTCAGGCCCATCTTTCTGATTCGGGATCCTCGCGACGTGGTGGTCTCGCTCGCCCACTACACGCCGGAGCACACCCGCGAGGATCTGCGGGCCCTGTTCGCCTCCGCCCCCGAGTTCCGCGAGCGGCTCCGCCTGATGATCGTCGGGGACCGGGCCCGGGGACTCCCTTCGATCGGCGATCGCCTTCAGCACTTCTCGGGATGGCTCGACACCGAGGCGGTGGTGGTGCGGTTCGAGGACCTGATCGGCCCCTCGGGAGGAGGCGACGCTGCCGGGCAGCGGGCGGTGCTGGCGTCGATCTACCGGGGGATCGGACTCGAGGTGGACGACCGCCTGCTGGGGTCCATCTCCGCACGACTGTTCTCGAGCGTGAGCCCGACCTTCCGGCAGGGCTCCATCGGGCAATGGCGCCAGCACTTCGACCCCGAGCTCGAGCGGTTGTTCCGCGACGAGACGGGAGACCACCTCGGGCGATACGGCTACGAGACGGCTCCTCCGCCCTGATCCGATCCGGACAGGCGTCGCGAACCTTTCGGCCCCCGCGGGTTGTTGGGGTTGTGTGGAGTCGATGAGGAGCCGGCGCCCTCGTGGGTATGGTTGGTGGTCGCCCCTTCGACCCCTGGAGTCCACGGCCCCTTGCCTTCGCTCCCCTTTCGACATCGAACGGCCACCCGCGGCGGTCGAGCCCTCCGCCTGGTGGCTGCCGTCGCCGCCGCCGCCATGCTGGCTTCGGCCTGCACCCGGGTCGTGTCGGACGTGCCGGCCCGCCTCCCGCCGCGGGTTCGGGGATGGCTGCACGTGGACGGGCAGCGGATCGTGGACGACGCGGGCCGAACCGTGGATCTCCGGGGGATCCAGGTCCCCGGAATGGCCTCGGGCAGCGGGTATCCGCGGCGAGACCTTCCGGCGGGGGCCTGTGGGGGTTGGAGCACGCCGGGCCCCGCCACGTACGACTCCATCGCCAGGTGGGGCTTCAACTTCGTGCGGGTGGGGATCTCATGGTCCAACCTCGAGCCGACGCCACCCCTGGGTGTCGGCTCCGGCCCGCCCGTTCACCACTACAACGCCGGGTACGTCGAGGCGCTGGACCGGCTGATCCACCAGTTCTCCGTCCGGGGCGTGGCGGTCGTCCTGGAGATGGCCCAGTCCAAGTGGTCGCCGGCCTTCAAGAACGTGCCGACCTCGACCGGGGTGGTGTGCGAGGGGTACGGCATGCCGGGGTGGCTCTACCCGAGCACCGGGATCACCATCCCCCAGGCCAAGCTGTCCTTCTTCGGCAGCCCCGAGGTCCAGGATGAGTATGGGGCCGCCTGGCGTTTCATCGCCCAGCGGTACTCCACCGACCCCTCGGTGGTCGGCTTGGATCTCGTGAACGAGCCCTACCTCCCCAGGAAGCTCTCTCCCACGCTCCTGCACCTCGACGACTTCTACCTGAGGCTCGGGGCGGCGATCCGCTCGGTGAATCAGCGCGCGCTGCTCCTGTTCCAGGACTCGTCCTCCGCCCCCGATGTCCCCTCCGGCCTGACCCGGCCCCCCCCGTTCGCCGGAGTCGTCTACACGTTCCACCTGTACACGCCGAGGTGGAGACCCCAAGGGCTCGGGCTGACGCAGTCCTATCAGGCACGGGCCAGGGCGTGGAAGGTGCCCCTGCTCATGACCGAGTTCAACGCCTTCGGCTACGCCAGCACCCACGATTCCAATCCCGACTGGACGGCCCAGGTCGGCCAGCTCCTCGCCTACTGCCGGCAGCAGGGAGTGGGGTGGTCCTTCCATGGCTATGGAGGCGGGAAGCTCCTGATCCCGGATACCAACAGGACGAGGCCGGGGCTCCTCCCGGCGATCCAGGCGGGATTCTGAGGGAGCTCGGCCTGGAGGGGTTGTCCGGGCCCGGCGGGTCACTCGATATACCCGAGCGATCGAAGGTGCTGGGCCATCTCCTCGTCGGATCCCCTGGCCTGGGGGCCCTGGTCCGGGACGGCGGCCGCGGTCCGTTGCCCGGAGAGGCGCTCCCGCCGCGCCGCCCATTCGTCACGATGCCGCCGGAACCGCTCGAGCGCGTCTTCATGGTGGGGACCGACGTCCACCGTCTCCCGGGGGTCGCGTTCGACGTCGAACACCATTTCCGCCCCGAGCTCGGTGGCGACGTATTTGAGTCCCCCCTCCATGACCGCCACGCCAGCCTGATGCACCAGCGGGGGGAGCTCCTCCGGCCACCGCTCGAGCAGGCCGCCCAGGGCGGCGGGGATTCCCATGTGGTGCACCGTGGATTCGTATTCGCCCACCACCACACCGTCGACGTC
>DHWM01000140.1:921-3177 GCA_002413185.1 Actinobacteria bacterium UBA5182 | reverse complement strand
ATCTCCCGCAGCCATCCTGCCAGCCACAGGAGCGACGAGGGCCCCTCCACGGCCCCGGAGGGGAGGGGGAATCCGTGCGCCCAGACCACAAGCGGGACGCGCAGGAGCGTCTCGTGCAGGGACGAGTTGTGAGCGAACAGACCGTGCTCCCCCAGGTTCTCTCCGTGGTCGGACACGACCACGACCACCGCCGACTGGCTCCGTCCCTCCACCAGCTCGACGAAGCGGCCGATCAAGCGGTCGAGATAGCGAGCGGAGGCTTCGTACAGCGAACGAACCGCGGCCACGTAGCCGGGGCTGGGCGAGGCTCGCAAGCCCATCTGGCGCAGCTGGTAGTAGATGAGACCGGTGCGTCCGCCGGGTCCCGTCCGGGCCGAACGCAGCGACGGGTGATCTCGAAGTGGCGGGTCATACGGCGAGTGGGATTCCATGAGGTTGACGAACCCGAACTGCGGACGCGAGGGCGGACCTGCCTCCAGGAACCGAGCCGCCGTGGCGACGGCCCGGCCGCCGCCGTGGTCACCCCTCGCCACGTCGAGACCCCGCCGGATGTGGGGACTGCCTCGCCGCCGGTGGCCGAGAGCCCACGGTCCGACCGTGGTGAAGCGGTCGAAGCCCCGGTCGAACCCTCCCCACGGGCTGACCCACGGGTTGCAGCTCACGCCCCAGGTCCGGTAGTCGCGAGCTCGAAGCTCGTCGGGGAGCCAGGAGCCACCATGAGCGGCCACCGCCGGGGCGGGAGACCCGGGCTTGCCGTCCCGCATGCCCAGGCACTCCCCCGTGATCCCGTGGACCGTCGGCAAAAGCCCGCTGAAGAGCGAGGCGGTCGAGGGGAGCGTCCACGGGGCGGGAGCCCGCGCGCCGAGATAGACGACGCCTTCTGAACACAACCGATCCATTGCCGGCGCGGCGACCTTTCCTCCCCACGGTGCAAAGGCGTCCGCGCGCGTCGTGTCGCAGAGCAGCACGAAGAGATCTGGCGGCACGGCGGGCCAGTGTAGCAGCGCGTTTCGGGCGGGCCGGGGCCGCCCGAATGCCCTCTGCTAGCCTACGGTCCCATGCGCCTGGAGGACCTCGGAGCGTGACCCGCGTTCTCGTGGTCGGATGGGACGGGGCCACGTGGTCGGTTGCGGGTCCCCTCTGCGAAGCCGGCCGCCTCCCGACCTTGGATGCCCTCCGGATGGGCGGCGCGGAGGGAATCCTTCGGTCGGTCCCCAACATGAACAGCGCGCCAGCCTGGTCCACCGTCGCCACCGGGAGGAATCCCGGTGGGCACGGGATCTTCTACTTCGACGAACCGGTTCGCGGCAAGTACCGCCGGCGAGTGGTCAACGCGAGCGATCGCACCGGGCCGACGCTGTGGAAGCTCGCCTCCGAAGCCGGGAAGCGGGTCGTGGTGGTCAACGTGCCCATCTCCTATCCGGCGGAGGCCGTGAACGGATTCATGGTGGCGGGCCTGGACACCCCTTCGAAGGAACTTCCGGGCTTCACCTATCCCCGGGACCTTTCCCGTCGGTTCCCGGAACTGCTCGAAAGCTACGTGATCGAACCGGGGGCCCCCAGTCTGGTCAGGGCGGGGAAGATCGACGAAGCCCGGGAGAAGCTCATCGAGATCGTCGAGGGCTGGGTGTCCGTCACCGAGCGTCTGATGGAGGAAGACGACTGGGACCTGGTGTTCGTCGTGTTCACCTCCTCCGACACGGCACAGCACTTCTTCTGGACCGAGGAGGGCCGTTCCGTCATCGAGCGCGTCTACGAGGTGCAGGACGCGGCCACCGGCCGCCTGGTGCAGCGGGCCCGGGCCACCGATCCGGGGGTGCACGTTCTGGTCATCGCTGACCACGGAGGGGAAGCCAACAGCCGGGGTCCGGAGTTCATGCCGATCTGGCTCGAGGACCAGGGGCTTCAGGCGAGGACCACTCCCGCGCTCACCTCGCGCATCCTTTCCTCCGGCTTCAATCTCCTCGATCGAACCCTGACCCGGGAGCAGAAGCTCTCGCTGGCCCGGTGGTTTCCCAAGCTTCGAGAGCAGGCCGAATCCGAGGCCCGCACGGTCGGACTCGACTGGCGAAGCACCACGGCGTACTCGGACGGCCGACGAGACGACGTGCTGGTCAACCTGGAGGGGCGTGAGCCACAAGGGCAGGTCCCCGTGTCGGAGTACGAGGCGTTCCTCGGTGATCTGAAACGTCGCGTCGAGGGCATCCGGGAGCTGGACAGCGGCGAGCCCGTGGTGGCTGCGGCGTTGACCCGCGC
>DHWM01000140.1:0-728 GCA_002413185.1 Actinobacteria bacterium UBA5182 | reverse complement strand
CTGGAACCTTGGCCGGGCCTTCCGCGGTTTCCGGTGCGACACCAGGCCCGCCGAAGAGCGCATGCGTGAGGTGGCGGCAACTCCCCCCATCGCGCCCGGCGGCCACCACCCTGACGGACTGTTCGTGGCGAACGGCCCCAACGTCCGGCAGGCACCGGTACGGGCAGGACTGGAGGACATCACCCCGACGGTGCTCGCGCTGCTGGGAGTGCCACTGCCAGAGGGCCTCGACGGACGTCCCCTTGATCTCCTGGAGTCCATCGAAGTGCAGAGGTCTGCACGGTCAGCCGCCGCCGGCGGGGCAGATGAGAGTGAAACCGCCGCCTATACCCCCGAACAGGAGGAGGCGGTCCGGAAGCGGCTGGAGGACCTGGGCTATCTGTGAAGGCGTTCTAGTAGGCGCCCTTGCCGGAGAGCACGGCGGGGAAGGTTTTGGCCAGGATGAACAGGTCGTAGGCCACCGACCAGTTCTCGATGTAGAACAGGTCCATCCGGACGTAGTCATCGAAGGGGAGCTCGCTTCGCCCCTTCACCTGCCACAGCCCGGTGATGCCGGGCCGGACCGCCAAGCGGTCCCGATGCCAATCCTCGTACTGGGCCACTTCGTTCGGCAGGGCCGGCCGAGGACCGACGAGACTCATGTCACCCTTGAGGACATTGAGCAGTTGGGGCAGCTCGTCCAGGCTCCACTTCCGGAGCCACCGGCCCACCCGGGTGATGCGCGGGTC
>DHWM01000115.1:13457-13808 GCA_002413185.1 Actinobacteria bacterium UBA5182 | reverse complement strand
GATCTTCTTCGGCGTCCGGCGTGGGGCGAGGCGCAGCACGAAGAGCGATCCCTCATCCTGGCTGACCGGGAGGATGAAGCTGCCGCGGCACCTCGGAGCCATGGCCCCCGCGGTGGTCATCGGCCTCCTCGACATCATGGGCTTCGCGTCGTTCGCCCGTGGCGCCGAGCTTGGGTTCATCTCGATCACCGCCGCGGCCTCGGTGACGTACCCCTTGATCCCGATCGTCGGGGGCGTCCTGTACCTGCGGGAGCGACCGGCCGCCTCGCAGTGGGTCGGCGTCGCCGTCGTGGTCGGCGGGCTCATCCTGTTGGCCGTGGGGAGGTAGTGTCGATGAAGGTCTTCTTCTCT
>DHWM01000115.1:10825-13287 GCA_002413185.1 Actinobacteria bacterium UBA5182 | reverse complement strand
ACGCTTCGGGTCGAAGGGCATGACGTGATGGCGCCCACCGACCATGGCACCGGCCCGATCGAGGCCGTCCACGATCCGCGATATCTGCATTACCTGGAATCCGCGTGGACCGAATGGCAGGCACTGGGCTTCGAGCATCCGCTGATCCCGGACACGTTCCCGTTGTCGCGGTTGCTGGACGGCAGGCTCGACGCGGTGGCGGCCGACGGCACGGCCCGCGCGATGTCCGGCCACTTCACCTTCGACACCGCCACGCCGTTGGTGGCGGGCACGTATGTGGCCGCCAGGGCTTCGGCCAACTGCGCCCTGAGTGCGGCGGACGCGGTGCTGGCCGGGGGACGGTTCGCCTTCGCGGCGTGCCGCCCGCCAGGTCACCATGCGGGAAGGGACTTCTACGGGGGGTACTGCTTCCTCAACAACTCGGCCATCGCCGCCACAGCGCTGCGATCGGCCGCCGGGGGACGGGTGGCCGTGCTCGACCTCGACTTCCACCACGGGAACGGGACCCAGCAGATCTTCTGGGACGACCCCGAAGTCCTGACGGTCTCGATCCATGGGCATCCCGACCGTCAGTACCCGTACTTCACCGGGCGGGCCGAAGAGATCGGCGCCGCCGGCGCGGAGGGCTCCAACCTCAACGTTCCCCTGCCGGCCGGCGTGGACGACCACGCCTACCTCGCCGCGGTGGCCGGTGCGTCCGACCGCGTGGCAAGATTCGACCCGGCCCATCTGGTCGTCCCTCTCGGTGTGGACACCTTCGTCGACGATCCACTCGGAGACTTCGCCGTCACGACGGACGGCTATGCCCGGATCGGACGCCGCGTGGCGTCGCTGAAGCTTCCGACCGTGGTGCTGCTGGAGGGCGGGTACGCGGTGGGCGCGATCGGGCGGAACGTGGCGTCCTTCCTCCGAGGGCTGGAGCAAGGGTGACCAAGGTTCGGCACTCCGCTGGATTCGAGAAGGACTGGGTGTGGCGGCTCGGAGACGTTCTGGTCGGAGGGCTGTGCGGGGCGGTGTTCCGGGTGCGCTTCGGGGGACTGGAGAACCTCCCCGCGGAAGGCGCGGTCATCCTCGCGCCGAACCATGTGAGCGTGCTGGACCCCGTGGCCATCGCTCTCGGGGTGTCCCGCCGGGACCGGGTCGTCCAGTTCCTGGCGGCGGCCGAGGCCTTCGAGCACCCGGTGTGGGGACGAGGCCTTCGGCTGATGAAACAGATCCCCATCCGGCGGGGCACCCGGGACCTGGCCGCCCTGGACGAGCTGGTGGACGTCCTTCGCGATGGACGCATCGCCGGGATCTTCCCCGAAGGCGGGATCCGTGACGGCCGGCCGCCGCTGAAGGGACACTCCGGGCTGGTTCGGATCGCGGTGGCCACGGGCGTGCCGGTGGTGCCGGTGGGCGTGTGGGGAACGCAGGAGCGGTGGCCGCCCGGGCCGCCCAAGCTCCGTCCCTTCCGACGCACACCCCTGGCCATCTCCGTGGGCCAGCCGATCCGGATGACCGGTCCGGAGAACGGTGGACCGCCGCTCAAGGAGGAGACCCGCCGCATCATGGCCGCGATCGAGGTCCAACTGGGAGCTGCGAAACGGCTGGCTGCGTGGGCAGCCCTCAGGCCGGGTGCGTGACGTTCCCGTTCCCTACTGCGGAAGGTAGCTTCGAAGGACCTCGGGCAACTCGACCGTACCGTCCTGCTGCTGTCCGTTCTCCAACAGGGCGATCAGCGTTCGCCCGATCGCGCAGAGCGTCGCGTTCAGGGTATGGACCGGCCGGTTGCCCTCGGGCAGCCGAACCCGGCACCCCAGCCTCCGTGCCTGAAAGTCCGTGGTGTTGGACGTGGACGTGAGCTCGCGGTACTTCCCCTGGCCGGGGAGCCACGCCTCGATGTCGTACTTCTTGGCCGCCGAGGCCCCCAGGTCCCCCGTGCACACGTTCACCACCCGGTAGGGAATCTCCAGGGACTGGACCCACTCCTCCTCCAGCGCCAGCATCCGTTCGTGCTCCTCGCCGGACTGCTCGGGAAGGACGAAGCTGAACATCTCGAGCTTGTCGAACTGATGCAGGCGGAAGATCCCCCGGGTGTCCTTCCCGTACGTCCCCGCCTCCCGCCGGAAGCACGTCGAGTAGCCGAGGTATCTCCGGGGAAGCTCGTCCGGTTCGAAGATCTCGCCAGAATGTAGCGCGGCCAGTGGGACCTCCGAGGTACCGGCCAGATAGAGGTCGTCCTCCCGGGTCACGTAGATCTGGGCCTCGTCGGTGGGCAGGAAGCCCGTCCCGAACATCGCCTCCTCCCGAACCAGGACCGGCGGGACCACCGGGACGAATCCGTTCCGCAGCGCGAACGTCAGCGCGTACTGGACCAGGGCGAACTGGATGAGCACGGCGTCCCCGGTGAGGTAGGCGAACCGAGCCCCACTGGTCCGGGTGCCCCGTTCGATGTCGATCATCCCGAGAGCCTCGCCCAG
>DHWM01000115.1:8556-10632 GCA_002413185.1 Actinobacteria bacterium UBA5182 | reverse complement strand
GTCATCTCGGGGAGCTCCTCGGGCCACTTCCGGACCTCCACGTTGTCCTGGTCGGTGACGCCGTCGGGCGTCGACTCGTCGGGCATGTTGGGGAGCCGAACCGTCACCGACTCGAGCTCCGATTCCATCTCGGCGAGCTTCGGCTCGACCTCGTTGAGCCGGTCCGCGACGGCCCGAGACGCCTCGATCATCGTCTGGCGATCTTCTGGGGTCGGCTGGCGAGGGATCGCCTTCGAGAGGTGGTTCTGTTCGGCCCGAAGCCCTTCGACCTCGGCGTTCAGGCTTCGCCATTCCTCGTCCAGGGCCAGCGCGCGGTCCAGATCCTCCGCCGCGCCCCTCCGGGCCAGGGCCCGCCGGTAGCGGTCGGGGTCCTCTCGGATGGCCTTGAGGTCGAGCAGGGCGAACTACCCCCGGCCCCTCAACAGCGAGGCCACGCCGCCTCGTCCAGATGGCTTCCGGGCCTCGTCCGCGGACGCGTCCTTGATGGCCTGGCGCTCCTCGTCGGAGAGATTGTGGATGCTGGTCCAGCTCTGGACCTGCTTCGCGTAGCAGCGGGTGTCCTGGCGGCCGTTGATCGACGTGATGACCACGCCGTCTCCGTGGCCGTCCAGCAACGCGGCGGAGAACGACAGCCGTCCGCCCATGTCCTCGAAGGCGTCGAACCGCACCACGCCGACATGCCGGACGGCGCCGAGGGCCAGCTCGCCCAGCTTCCGCTCCCCCTGAGCCAGTTGCCGGACCGCGTTCTCGAGACGCTGGATGGACCGGGCCTGCTCCTCGGACCGGAGCTCCAGCCGCTTCCCCGCGGGGATCTCGCGGCGCACTCCGAGCCTGGCCAGCAGTTTGGGCTGCGCCAGGAAGATGGCGATGGTCGAAAGGACCAGGCTGATGATGACGAGGACGGTGAGCAACGTGTTCGGCGCCTTCGGTTGGTGTTCGGCCGGTTCGGATCCGCGGGATTCGCGGCCTTGTCCGATCGGTGAGACCGAAGTATACGATGGCCCATGCGGCTGGCCTATTTCGATTGCTTCTCCGGCATCTCGGGCGACATGGCCCTCGGCGCGCTGGTGGATGCCGGCGCCGACCTGGCGGTCATGCTGGAGACCCTCCGGCGGTTCCCCATCGAAGGCTTCGCTCTGGAGCAAGAACGGGTCGACGTCCAGGGCATCACCGCCACGCAGATCCATGTCGCCGCCGACCCGCAGGACGTGATCCTCACCTACGGGGCCGTCCGGGCGCTCTTGGATCAGGCCGACATTCCCGACGATGCCCGAAGGACGGCCCAGCGGATCTTCCGGCGGCTGGCCGAATCCGTGGCGAACATCCAGGGCAAGGAGGTCGATCTGGTCACCTTCACGGAGTACGGCGAGGTCGACTGCCTGGTGGACATCGTCGGTTGCGCCATCGCGCTGCACGTCCTGGGCGTCGAGCGAGTGTTCGCCTCGCCGATCCCAACCGGACTGGGCATGGCCAGGACGGAGCACGGGGGGATCATGCCGATCCCCTCGCCCGTGGTCATGGACCTGCTCCAGGGCGTGCCGACGTACTCGCGTGGGATCCCCGTGGAGTTGGTGACGGCGCCCGGCGCCGCCATCCTGGCGGGGGTGTCCGAGGGCTACGGAGACATGCCGACGATGGTCGCTGAGACCGTCGGCTACGGCGCAGGCCATCTTCGTTTGGACTTCCCCAACGTGATCCGCGTCGTCATCGGGGAGGAGCGCCGGGCCGGCCTGGACGCTGCGGCGCTCGCCGACGTCGAAGGCGATCTGCTGGTCGAAGCGACGATCGGTGACCTTGGCGAAGACGAACGCGACCGCCTGATCGAGGCACTGCTCGGAGCGGGAGCGCGCGACGCGTGGGTGGCGGGGGCGATCGGGCGCCGCGGGGAGCCTCGCGCGAACGTCTCTGCCGTGTGTTCCGCCGCGCGCCGCCACGAGGTCGGCAAGCTCCTGGCGACATCGAAGCGGGCCGGTCCCGTGCGCGTCACTCCGATCATGGTGCAACCGCCGGAGAGTCCGGGACCCTAGGGTTCCTCGGCCGTCTGACCCGAACCCGAGTTCGAGGGTCGATGCTCCC
>DHWM01000115.1:0-8339 GCA_002413185.1 Actinobacteria bacterium UBA5182 | reverse complement strand
TGCGGCCGCGGCGAACGCCTTCGAGGTGGTCTCGGCGAGCTGGGCGACGGCCTCGGACACCCTCCGTCCTTCTTTCCGCAAGAGCCGTGGTGGGAAGCGCGTCGACCCGTTCCCGTACCTCAACGCGGCGTGCTGAGCGCGCCTACGCCCAGGCAGGAACCCCCAGCTCCTTGAGGAGCTTGGCCAGGCGAGCCGCGATGCGAACCGTGACCTCCTGTACCTCGGGGACCGATCGGCCCGCGACGTCGGGAAGATCCCAGTCCTCGGTCGGCTTACCTGTCACCGGGCACTGGTCGCCACACCCCATGGTCACCACGCGGTCGGCCCATTCGGTCAGCTCGGCGGTGAGCCCCTTCGGAACGGCCTGGGTGGCGTCGACCCCTCGGCCTGCCAGCACCTCGACCACCGCGGGGTGCACCGCGTGGGCCGGCTTGGTGCCCGCCGACCGGGCCTGGTGCCCGGTTCCCCCCACCGAGGCGTTGAAGAGATGCTCGGCGATCTGGCTGCGGCCGGCGTTCTCGGTGCAGACGAAAAGGAGGTGCACTGAGTGGGATAGTACCGGCAGCGCCAGGGAATCCTGAAGGCAGAGCAACCACGTTTCCGGCCACGGAGGTGAGGGATGGACGAGCAGCGGTTCCAGGAGCTCGAGAAGAAGCGGGACGAGTTCGGCCTGAGCAAGGACGAAGCGAACGAGCTGGGTCGGCTCATGGCGGAGAAGGAGGGCAAGCCCTACAGCAATGCGGAAGAGCGGGCACACCCCGATTCGTTGCCGGGGCCCGCGTCGGTGAAGGCGGCGGAGGAGCCCGCGGCGGATCCCCGTGGCCTTCCCCGGGACCCGGAGACCACGCCACAGACCCCCGACGAGGAGGCCAAGGAGATCGCTCGGTAGGACCGAGCTCCGGTCAGAACCTCACCGTGGGAGGGTGTCGCGGGCCAAATCGCGACAGAAAACTGATGGATGTGGGTGAGGCCCGCCCCGGCCGGGTACGTTCAAGGTATGCCCGCTCGTCCAGAACACTCCGAGCAGGTCAGCGGGTCGCTCCTGACCCGGCTCGAGGTTGAGCTCCCCGCTGAGCCGATCGCGGCCCCCATGGGGCGTCAGTCACTGCACGACCTGGATTGGAGAACGGATCCCGAGCTCCTCGACGACGTCCGTCTTCTGGTGACCGAGCTGGTCGCCAACAGCGTGAAGCACGCCCACCTCCAGGAGGAGGGATGGATCCACCTGCGAGTAGAGATCCTCCCGGACGTCGTCCGGGTGCGGGTGGACGATCCGGGCACGGTGGGGTTCGACTCGAAGCCCGAGCCGCCGGCCGGTCGATCCTCCGGCTGGGGACTGGTGCTGGTCGACCAGCTCGCCGACCGGTGGGGAGTCGAACGGCCCGCCAACGACGGCACTTCCGTGTGGTTCGAGATCGACCGCCTCAGAGCATCTGCCTCGAACTAGAGGAGACTGAAAGCTGGGGGATCAGCTCCTGGCCACGGAGATGGCCTCGAGCAACTCTGGGCGAACTGGTCCCATTCGAGGAAGCGGCCCCGCATCGACTGCGATCCGACGGGCATGCTCGACGAGCTCGGGCTCGCGTTGGATGGCGTCCGGCGGGTCCAGAAGGTTCACCCGCCGGGCCACCGCCCGGAAGAGTTGGGGATCCTTCGCTGCCGCAGGATAGGCCGACATCCGAAGGAACAGGGCCATGCTGTCGTCCGGGTTTCGAATGTCGATCGGTTCGCCTCCCCACAGCCGGAGCCGGTCCCGATCCTCGGCCGAGACGGCATCGAATCGAGCCGCGGCGTCTGCGGCCAAGGGCATCGACCACGAGGCCGGCTCGGTAGTCCTCACCTCGTTCCGTGCGAACACCCACGACATGGGGCGGGCCGTCTCGCGAAGTGCCCTCGGTCAGAAGCCCGACCACGCGGGTTCCCATTCGCATGGAGACGTTCGGTTCAGCTTCCACGGCCCGTCGAACTGCGATCTCGAAAACGGGCCGACGCGCGCAGATCGAGACGAGGCGCTCGTCTTCCGGCTGCCACCTTCCGGGGATGAGTTCATATTGCCGGTTCTCGAGAACCCCCGACCCGACGACGGCGTCCAGGACATCCGGCGCCTCCTCTAGCAGCACATTGCGAGCCAGGCCGAGGAAGTTGTGAGGCTGGCGGAAGTGAGCGATGCCGGGCCGGTCCAACCGATCGAACAGCTCGTCCGCGTCGCCACCGCTCGGAGGACCATCGCGTTCCAGAAGGGTCACACGATGGCCCGTTCGAGCGAACGCCAGGGAGGCAGACAGGCCCGCCAATCCACCGCCAAGGACGATCACATCCACTCGCAATCCCCTTCGGCCAAGCGCTGGGCGTCATCTTGCCCAGCGACAGGTGTTGGGGCAAGGCAGATCCATGACCCTGGATTCGCGTCAGCCGTACGACTCGACGAAGAGCGGGCAGGTCGAGCTGAGGCAGGTCTGGCCAAGGGCCCAGCCCCGTCCGTCCGAGGTGGCGAAGACACTGGCCAATGACCCCAGGGGGCCGGGGGGCTGCTGGACGTTCCAGAAGGAGCCGTCCCAGTGTTCGACGAGGGCCGCATACCCCGCCGAGCATGGCGCGGTGCCGACCGCGAACACGCTCGTCGCCGACGGAGCGGCCACGTCGTTCACGCCGTCGTAGAAGGCGCAGCCCGAGGGTACCGGTGGGGAGGCGTCCGACCAGGACGTCCCGTCCCAGTGGCCCACGATGGCGCTGGTTCCTGCGCCGGCGGCCCAGACATCCGTCGAGGAGACCGCGGCGACGCCGGCGAGGCTGGCGCCGTTGCCTCCCGTCCAGCTCGGATGGGACACCATCGACCACGCGGTCCCATCCCAGTGTTCGATCAGCGGAATTCGCGTTCCTGCGATGTTGCCCGTCGTGGTGCTACCCACGGCCCAAACGTCGTTCGGGCGGATCGCCACCACGGCACGAAGCTCGCCGGTCCACCCCGCCTGGACCGGGGGAGCCATCGTCGTCCACGACGTCCCGTTCCAGTGCTCGACGAACGGGGCCTCTTGCGGATATCCCGACGACGAATAGCCCACGGCCCACACGTCGTTCTGGGCGTCCGCCGACACCGCGTAGAGGACCGAGAACGTGCCCGAGGCCGGGACCGACAGCGTCCGCCAGGCCGTGCCGTTCCACTGCTGGACGAACGGCCGCTGGCCGGAAGAGGTCGACGAGTATCCGACGGCCCACGCCCGGGAGCGCGATACGGCCGTCACTCCGTTCAGCTCGGCGCCGGTGGCCCCTGGCACCGCTGCCGAGGAGAAGACCGACCAGGCCCGCCCGTCCCAGTGCTCGATGAGCGGGGAGGTCGGCCCTGAAAACGGATACCAGCTCCCCACGACCCAAGCATCGTTCGTGGCGACGCCTCGGATGGTGCGCAGCCTCATCTGCGGCATGGTCGTCAGCGGAACGGTTTGCCAGGCCCCCGTCCCCCCACCGGAGATCGGCGCCGATTGCGGTGAGTTCGGAAGACCGTCCTGGACGGACAGCGAGGCCGTCGCGTTGCTCAAGCTCGTCGGTGCGAACGTGATCGATGTCGTGCAGAAGCGGCCGGGCCCCACCACCGCGCCGGAGCAACCGTCGGACGAAACCGAGAACGACGGATCGCCCGTCAGTGACACGCCAGTGATCTGGAGCGGCGCGACGCCGTAGTTGACGACCCGAACGCTCTGGGTCGCGGAGGAGCCGGTGGGCGTGGGACCGAACGCCACGGACGCCGGGTCGAACACCACGTTCGGGGCCAGTGAGTAACCGGCCGCCGTAAAGTGCGTTCGCACGTCGGTTGCCGTGAGCGCCTGCCCGTACACCGCGAACTCGTCGATCGATCCGGCGAAGTCCGGGCCGCCGGCACCCGCCCCGACTTGCAGCCCATTCTGGTCGAGCTGCGTGGCGAGTGGGCGGCCCAGCTTCTTGGTCCCCATCGGCAGGCCGTCGAAGAACGCCGTGACGTGCTGGTTGCCGTCGTAGGTGACGACCACCTGATGCCAGCCCGAGCTGAAGTACATCCCGTACGGAAGGTCGAACGTGACGTCGTTGTCCCACGTCCAGACGTCGAGCGAGGTCGAATCAAGGATCTTCGCCCCGAAGCTCTCGGCTGTGGTCGCCGCGCCGTAGTCGAAGAGGTCCTCCGGCCCTGGGCTGGAGGCGCTGGGATCGATCCACAGCTCGACGGAGCGAGGAGCATTCCCCAGCGGAAGGCCCTGGTCCCGGCTGTCAACGACGATGGGCGCGATCCCGTTCGAGGAGGCGCCTGGGTCGGGGTCGCTCAGCAGGGCACCGCTCGTGAAGCTCGCGGACTGATACTGCCACACGCCGGGGTGGCCGTTCCCCGACGCGTCCTCGGCCACCGGGAAGTTCCCGGCGTCGTCGAGGCGGTAGTACAGCGTGGGATCGCTTGCCAGAACGCGCCGAGCGTACGTCTGCGCCGGGCCGGGCACGGGCAGGAGCGAGGAGGTTCCGGATGGTCCGATGTCGCCGCCGACCACGGCCTGCACAGAGAACGAATAGGACGACCCGCCGTTCAGCCCGGTGACCGTCACCTGTGTGGCGCCCTCGAGCACTCCCTGGGAAAGCTGCAGGGGCCCGTCGCCGGCCTCCTGCACGCTGACCACGTATCCCGAGATAGGATCGGTCGTGGTCGCCGAGGCGGGCTGCCACGAGACGGTCGCTGCATTGGGGCCGTTGACGGTGGCCAGCACGTTCGTGGGAGCGGTGGCCATCTGGAGACTGCTCGCGCACCCCCCCGCGGCGTTGCTCCAGAGCTGCGTCACCGTGATCCCTTGGAGCTCGGCGGGCGTCGCCAGGAGATAGTTATCCGTGCAGTAGTCGGCAACCTCTCCGTCGGGAGCCGTCCATGCCGGAGCGGGGGCGCCGTTCACCGTCGGGGCCGGATTCGTGACCGCCTCGGCATACTCGTGGGACGCGTACGCGGTGATCACTTGCGTGACGAAGTTGGGATCGGCCCCGCACACGGCACTGCTGGGGTCGGTGGGGAGCGGCGGCACCGGGACCTTGTCGAAGGAGACCGTCCCCGCGGCGCCCGACTCCGTGCCGTGGTCGGAGCATCCCTTGCCTCCGTGACTGGCGGTGATGGCCTCGTCCACCCGATAGTCCTTCTCGAACAAGACCACGTACTGGGTGTCGGTGGTGGGCCTCCATCCCTGCGCGGCGTCGACCGCCGGCACCAGCTGGTTGAGGACGTCATGGTTCCACTGCTGCTCGGTGCTTGGAGCGTTGTTCGGCGCCGCCGTGTAGATGTAGGTGCCGCCCAGGTACGTGTCGTTGTGCACGAAGTCATCGGACTGCGCGCTCCCGCAGGACTGCGAGCCCGGGGGGATGCCCTGGCAGTACTGGGACAGAATGGCGTTGTACCGGCTCCCCCCGAGCAGCGAGAACAGGGTCTCGGTCTGCTGCTCGATGTCCTGCGGCCCGCCCGGTGGTGGCGACGTTTCCGTCGGCTGTGGGCACGTCGTCGCCCCAGGAGGCGGCGGCGTGGAGCCGCACCACCATGGCCCCCAGAAGATCAGAAACACCCGCGGATGGACCTCGACCGGGCCCCCCTGGTAGGTGGCCGGGACGAGGTCCTGCGCCCGAGCGACGATAGGACCGGAAAGCGTCACGACGACCAGGACCATCACGCCAAGCCGGCTCGAGTGCTTCCGTCCGGGGACGCGGACGCCGCCCCGGAGAGGACGGCCGCCGCGCCAAGTTCGAACCATCGAGTCGCGCCCCACACAAGAGGTCGAAGGCGCTGAGTATAGAGGCGCCGGCATGCCTCAGGGCCGTACCGCCACCTCGGTCCGGAGCCAGGTGACCCCGCCGTCTTCGGTCTTCCACAGCTCACCGGGCCCGCCACGACAGCACAGCGCCCAGGGCCCATGGATCACGAACCCGACCTGGGTCGTCGTGAACGCGACGTCGTTCCAGCCCATGCCGCCGTCACCGAGGTCCACCGGCGTCGTCCAGGTCAGGCCGCCGGCGTTCCGGTAGATCCAGCTTCCGATCGAAGTCGAGGAGACCACCAGCGTTCCGTCAGGCGCCGCGGTGAGCTGCGACACGATGCCGTAGATCGGAAGCGTCCCCGCCGGCGAGGTGGTCTGCCCGGTGTCGTTCGACCGAAGGGCGCGCTTCTCAGCCTTGCCGAAGCCGATATCTCCTTGACACAGGAGCGCAACCTTCGTATCGGAGATCGGAGCGACGCTGGACAGGTACTCGCCGTCGGCCTTCGAGCACGGATCCGGTCGAGCGGCCCAGAGCTGGCCGTCGACGGTCACGTAGAAGACGTCTGGGTCATTTGATCCCGGGGTCGGGATGGCCAGGTAGGCAACCGGTCCGTACAGGGCCAGGACCACCTCGTTGAAGCCGGAGATGACGGGCAGCGTGAGCGGCACCTCCGTCCACGTTGCTTCCCCGGGCACCGCGCGCCACAGCGTCACCGGGTCGTTGCAGAGACGGTCGAGCCGGCACGGTGAGAGGACGGCATAGACCGCGTCGGCGTCGGCCCCGAGCGCCAGCACGAGATGGCCGCCGCCGGGCGGCGCCTGCCTCTGCCACGTCGCGCCGCCGTCGGCCGTCGACCACAATGCGGGCTCGAACGCCCATCCATTGAGGTCGTCGGCGAAGCGAAGCTGGGTCACGCCCGACGCATCCTCCAACGTCATCGGCGCATCCAGGGTCCCCAGCCTCTTCCACGTCCGGCCGCCGTCGGTGGTGCCGACCACGGTCGTGCAGGTGGCCTGGCCACAGCGGGCGGACCCGAGCATCCAGCCGTGCTCCGGCGAGATCCACGACAGCGACTCCGCGTGGATGCGGGCCGGCCTCACCGAAGGTCGCGCGAACGCCGACCCCCCCTGAAGCACGACTGCAACCACCATTGCCGCGAGCACCACCACAGCGGGTGACCGTCTCATGACCGCCTCCTCTTCTGGGCCGCCTTCCGGCCGCCCGTCCACAACCTGGCCCAGATCACCTGTTCGGCTGGGCAGGAGCTCGAGACCTCCCTCGTTGCCTACCTCCTCGAGCGGGAGCGGCTTTCGTCCGCATTCCCGACTCCCATGACGCACGAGCCGGGGTTTCGGTTCCGGAGGAGGAGCAACGTATAGGACGCGGGCAATCCATAGAGCGACGGCGCTCCTCCGATCATCTCCTGCCGCTTCAGGCGTAGTCCTCCGGCGCGGGCCCCACCACTTCCATCGCGTACCTACGCGCGATGGCCGAGAGCACCGCATCCTCCACGTGGCCGGTCTTCGCCGCGTCGCTCAGCTCCTCGAAGTACCCGACCATCGCCGCCGGCGCGTACAGGTTGAGCTTGCGGCTGGCCACACCGCCCACCCTGAAGCCGTGCCGCATCCCGGCCGGGATGAAGACGAACGTCCCGGCCGGACAGGCCACCTCACGACCGTCGAGGGACATGATGTACTCGCCTTCGAGAACGTAGAAAGCCTCGGCAGCGTCGTGATGGATGTGCAGAGGAGGTCCGAACCCGGGCGGCTCCTCGGCTTCGAGGAGCGAGAATGCTCCACCCGTTTCCTGTGCCGATGCCTTCACCGACATGCGGAAGCCACCCAAGTCGATCCGTCTGCCCTCTCCCGGCCGGAGAACGAACGCTCCGTCGACTTCTTTGCCCATGGATGCCTCTCTCGTGCGGCGAACCGTGTCGTGCCCAGTGTGGCTCAATGCGCGGTGCGGCGGGTCACAGGAAAGAACTCAAGGAGCTGCCAACGGCTGCAGATCACCACCCGCGCCCCCAGTGGCGACTACCAGGACCCGGCTCACGGAGTAGCTCCGCGGAGGCTCGGATCGCTGCAGCAGTCATTGACGGCTTACAACTCGCAAGGGACCGCGGAGGCGAAGGCCACTCGGGTCGGCAATCTCGGACGCCCGCGCCGGATTCCACATCTCTGCCTGCGCGCGACGGCTGAACGACTCACGACCGCATTCTCCCATTGGGCTTCGCGCTCGATGAAGGAGGTCGTGGACCAGAGGATGGAGGACGAAGTCTTGGCCCCCTGGCTCAGGCCGGAACCCAAGTGACTCCGCCGTCCTGGGTCTCCCACAGTTCGCCGGGGTGGGGTCCCGGGTACTGCCCGGGCCCGTGGACGACGAACCCGACCTGGTTCGTCGTGAACACGATGTCGTTCCAGCTCTGACCGCCGCCGTTTCGGTGCGACATCGGTCAGGGACTCGTCGTTGGCCTTGACGCACGGGTCCGGGCGCGGGGCGCGGCTGCCATGATCGTGGGGCGGCGCATGATCCTTACCTCCAAGACTAGACGGTTACGGACCTGTGCGCGGCTCGAAGGGGCCCACTTCGAT
>DHWM01000003.1:15126-15750 GCA_002413185.1 Actinobacteria bacterium UBA5182 | reverse complement strand
GGCTTTTGGCACACTGTTCAGTTCTCAAGGTGCGAGGCGCCCGGGCTAGTGAGCACCTTCCCAACGATCCTTCTGACAGCAAGAAGACCGCCGGCCCTTTGTGGTGCCGACGGTCCTGACGCTTCACCGCTCCGGTTATGGAATCGGTTCCGTCAGGCGTCCTCCCTGCTCTCTTCCGTTGTCAGGAAGCTGGTTCCCATCCGGGACCCCTCGTTCCCGAGCTTCCTCGGGATCGGCTCTATGGTACGGCCCGCCCGCAGTTGCCGTCAACAGAGGCCGTTTTTAAGTACGAAAAGGCCGCTCACCCGGCCTGCCCAGGCCCGGCGATCCGCAGGAACCTCCTCCGCCCCACCTGGATGACCCGCCCGGCCAGGTCATCGGGCTCATACTCGAGGGAGGCATCCGCGACCGGCACTCCGTCGATGCGCAACCCACCCTGCTCGATCTGCCTGCGGCCCTCGGAGTTCGACCCGACCAAGCCGAGCTCCGTCAGCAGGCGCGGAAGCCAGACCTTGCCCCCCGTCACGGCTGCCGCGGGAATCACCGCCTCCTCCACGTCGTCCGGCAGTTCGTGCGCTCTGTGCACAAGGTCGAACCGGGCCTCGGCCGCCGAGGCCGCCTCCG
>DHWM01000003.1:14003-14841 GCA_002413185.1 Actinobacteria bacterium UBA5182 | reverse complement strand
GACTTCGACATCTTGCGGACGCCGTCCGTCCCCTCCAGGAGCGGCATCGTGAACACCACCTGCGGTTCCTGCCCGTACGCCCGCTGGATGTCCCGGCCGACCAGGAGGTTGAACGTCTGGTCCGTCCCGCCCATCTCCACGTCCGCGCGGATGGCCACCGAGTCCATGGCCTGCATCAGTGGATAGAGGAACTCGACCACGCTGATGGGCTTGCCCTCCCGGTACCGGGTGGCGAAGTCGTCCCGCTCCAGCATCCGCGCCACCGTGTAGGAGGACGTCAGCCGGAGCACGTCGACCATGGACATGGGCCCGAGCCATTCGGAATTCCGGTGGATCTCGGCGCGTTCAACGTCCAGCACCAACCCGGCCTGGTCCATGTAGGACCGGGCGCTGGCTTCGATGTCCTCCTCGCTCAGGAGGGGCCGGGTCTCCGCCTGACCGCTCGGGTCCCCCACCCGTCCCGTAAAGTCCCCGATGATCAGGACCGCCACGTGGCCGAAGTCCTGGAACTGCCGGAGCTTCCGAAGGGCCACCGCATGGCCCAGATGGAGGTCGGGGCGCGAAGGGTCGATCCCGAGCTTCACCCGCAGGGGCGTGCCCGACGACGCCGACGCCGCGAGCTTCGATCCGAGCTCGTCCCGCGGGATGATCTCGGCCGCGTTCCTGGCCAGCGCGTCGAGCTGGTCCCCCGGGATCATCTGCGGAGCCACCACCGCCGGATGCTATCAGGGGTGCAGTTCGGCGATGGTCGTGTCGATGAATCCCGTGAGACACATGGGCGCCCATCCCCACAACCGAACGCTCTCCCTGGCCGCGGCGGCGGCGATCCTCGCCGTGC
>DHWM01000003.1:13631-13825 GCA_002413185.1 Actinobacteria bacterium UBA5182 | reverse complement strand
GCGGCGGCGATCCTCGCCGTGCTCGCTTCGGGCTGCGCCCTTCCTCGAGTGGGAACGCTCCAGCCGACCCTCCCGCCACTGCCCCAGACCTCGATGCTGTTCGACGCGAACGGCCACCTCATCACCACGCTCCACGCGGTCGAGAACCGCACCGTCGTGCCCATCACGGACGTGCCCGGGATCGTCAGGGACGC
>DHWM01000003.1:11496-13391 GCA_002413185.1 Actinobacteria bacterium UBA5182 | reverse complement strand
TGCCAGGGCGGCTCGACCATCACCGAGCAACTCGTCAAGAACACCATCACCGGGGGCGAGCGAACCATCTCCCGAAGCTGAAGGACGCCATCCTCGCCTACCAGCTGGAGGAGCGGTACACGAAGGACCAGATCCTGGGCTTCTACCTCAACACGGTCTATTTCGGACAGGGCGCGTACGGCATCGAGGCGGCCGCGAAGACGTACTTCTCCGAGCCGGCCGCCAGGCTGACGCTGACCCAGGGCGCCCTCCTGGCGGGGCTGATCTCCTCGCCGTCCAACTACGACCCCGTGTTCCATCCGCAGATCGCCCTGGCGCGTCGGGGCGACGTCCTTGGGAAGATGCGAAAGCTGGGCATGATCGACCAGAAGACCTACCAGGCGGCCGTGACCGCAAAGCTCGGCCTCGACGTCGAAGAGGAACAGCGCTATCCGGCCGCCCACTTCGTCGAATACGTGAAGCAATGGTTCCTGGCCAACCAGCGGTTCGGATCGACCTACGCCGAGCGCTACGACCGGCTGTTCTCCGGCGGGCTTCGCGTCTACACCACCATCGACCTCGCCCTGCAACGCGATGCAGAGAACGCGGTGAACCACATCCTGGCCTACAAGAGCGATCCCTACGGCGCCATGACCGTGATCGACCCGAGGACCGGAGAGATCCGGGCCATGGTGGGCGGGAGGGACTTCTTCGCCAAGCAGAAGTTCGCCCGGCTGAATCTGGCCACGGGGGGCGCCACGGGACGCCAGGCCGGCTCCTCGTTCAAGCCGTTCGCCCTGATCACCGCCCTGGAGCGGGGAATCTCGCCCCAGCAGCGATACCCCGCGCCGGCACACCTGGACATCCCTCTTCCCGGCTACGTGCCGCCGGTTTGGTCGGTGGGCAACTACGACGGTGCGGAGGCGGCCCGCTCGATGACGCTCGAGCAGGCCACCATCAACTCCGTCAACACCGTGTTCGCGCAGCTGATCATGCAGGTAGGGGCGGCGAACGTCGTCCGCACCGCCCAGCGCATGGGCATCACCAGCCGCTTGCACGCCTATCCGTCGGCGGTGCTCGGGACCAACGAGGTCAATACGCTCGAGATGGCCTCTGCCTACGGAACGCTGGCGACGCTCGGCAAGCACACGCCACCCATCGCGGTCAGCAGGATCGAGGATGCCACGGGGCGCGTCATCTATCGAGCCGCACCGCATCTCGACCAGGTCGTGAACCCCGGAGTGGCCTGGACCACGGACCAGATCCTGCAGAAGGTCATCCTCGGGGGCACCGGGACCGCTGCGAACATCGGTCGTCCCGCTGCGGGAAAGACCGGGACCGCCCAGAACTGGACCAACGCGTGGTTCGTGGGATTCGTGCCGCAGCTCACCGCGGCGGTCTGGGTCGGGTTCCCGCAGGGACAGGTGTCGATGGCTTCGCCGCGGGTCCGGATCCCCCATGTGCTGGGAGGGACGTGGCCCGCCCAGATCTGGCACTCCTTCATGGTGAACGCCACCCGGGGGATGCCGGTGGAGACCTTCCCCAAGCCGACCATTCGGTACGTGAACGTCGCCGTCGACGCCGGGAGAGGGTGCCGGCCGAACCTGTTCACGCTTCCCACAGAGATCCGGGTGGTTCGCTACATCGACGGGACCCAGCCCACCGAGATCTGTACCGAGCCCACCGGCCCCCAACAGGTTGCGCTGCCCTCGGTGGTGGGAAAGACGGATCAGGTGGGGAGCGAGATCCTGAAGAGCTACGGATTCCAGGTGGTCCTGACCGGCGTCGCGCCCGGAGAGCCCGGAACGGTGGTGGCACAGGATCCGCCTGCCGGCTCGATCGCGCTGCAGGGAACCGTGGTCACGCTGACGGTAAGGCCGGCCCCCAGCCCTTCACCTTCACCCTCGCCCTCTCCG
>DHWM01000003.1:1033-11322 GCA_002413185.1 Actinobacteria bacterium UBA5182 | reverse complement strand
CCTCGCCCTCTCCGTCGCCATCGCCGACTCCGTCCCCGATGCCGGATCCCTCGCCGACCCCGACGCCCGGCGACTGAGTCCGCGGGGACCGCGGGACACGAAGGGGCTCCCCGCTTCGTAGAACCTCCACGGCTCCTCCATCGCCACGGTGATCCCGATGCGGGAGGAGACGCCGACCCTCGATCCCTCCACGCGTCGCCCTGGAGCGATGAACAGATCGCCGCCTTGGACGAGATCGGTGCCGTTGTGCTCCCGCCCGACACCGAAGGCACGGGTGAGGCGGGCCGGCCCCGCGCACAGGAGCCGAGGGTCGGTGAGGAGGCGCCGCTCCTGCATCTCATCAATGCCCTCGACCGGCTCGACCGCTCGCAGCAACACCGCGCTTCCCTCCCCGTCCCGTCCGGTCACGACGTTCATGCAGTAGTGCATGCCGTACGTGAAGTACACGTACAGATGGCCGGGCGGTCCGAACATGACGTCGGTCCGGGCGGTCCGGCCTCGGAACGAATGGCTGGCCGGGTCGTCCTGGCGATACGCCTCGCATTCCACGATTCGCCCGACCAGCGCCTCGCCGCCCCTCTCCGGCCGAACCAGGAGCCGGCCCAGGAGGTCTCGGGCCACCACCACGGGGGGGCGGGCGTAGAAGGAACGAGCCAGGGGTCGAAGGGCTCCCGCGGTCAGGCTCGGCCCTTTCGGAGGAACCGCCGCAGCTTTGACAGCGGCCATGCGTTGATCACGTCGTCCTTGGTGAGCCAGCCGCGCTGGGCCGTTCCGATCCCGTACCGCATGAACGGCAGGTGCACGGTGGAGTGGGAATCGGTGTCGACTGCGAACTTCACCCCGTGTCGCTTCGCCCACATGACGTGCTCGTCGCGGAGGTCGAGCCGGTCGGGGAACGAGTTGATCTCGAGCGCCGTGCCGGTCCTGGCTGCGGCCGCGAACACCTCATCCAGGTCGAAGTCCAAAGGGGGTCTCGAGCCGATCTGCCGGCCCGTCGGATGCCCGATCACGTTGACGTGGGGGTTCTGGCAGGCCCGGACGATGCGGGCGGTCATCTCGTCCTTCGACTGGTTGAAGTGCGAGTGCACCGAGGCCACGCAGACGTCGAAGCCCTCCAGGAACTCCGGCCCCCAGTCAACACCGCCCTCGGGGTCGATGTTGAGCTCCGTCCCGTGCAGGAGCGTCATCTTCGGGTACCTCGGCTGGAGACTCCCAAGGCGGTCGCGTTGGGCGAGCATCTTGTGGTCGGTCATCCGCTGCATGTACAGGTTGGGGGCGTGGTCGGTGACCGCGTAGTAGGCGTACCGGAACCCCGCCGCGGCCTCGAGCATCTGCTCGAGTGGGGCCAGCCCGTCGGTGAGATCGGTGTGCGTGTGGAGGTCGCCCCGGATGTCGGCCTGCCGAACCAATGCGGGAAGCTCACCCCGCACCGCGGCCTCGATCTCTCCCCGGTCCTCCCGGAGGGTCGGGGCGATCCACGGAAGGCCCAGGCGCTCGTAGACCTCCTCCTCGGTCTGAGCCACGATCAGCTCGTCGGTGTCCGCGTGGAAGAGTCCATATTCGGAGAGCTTCAGCTTCTTGCGGACGGCGCGCTCCCGAATCTTGATGTTGTGGGCCTTCGACCCCGTGAAGTACTGGAGGGCCGCGCCCCACACGGCCGGGGAGACCACCCGGAGGTCGACCTGGAGCCCCGTCGCGGTCCGGATCGACGTTTTGGTGTCACCTCGGCCGATGACGTCCTGAACGTAGGACAGGGAGGCGAACGCCTCCATCACGGGCTCCCCGTCGTCGGAAGCCACCAAGATGTCGATGTCCCCGACGGTCTCGGCCATTCGCCGGAGGGAACCGGCGGGTGTGCCTTTCGAACAACCTCGGACCGCGGACAGCTCCCCGATGATCTCCTCCGCGAGGTCCATGGCGACGCCGAGCTGCACCCGTCCCCCCGCCTGCTGCATCAGCGCGATGCCCCGGAGGATGTTCTCCTCCGTCTTCGGACCGAAGCCCTTGAGGCCGGTCAGCATGCCCGAGTGGATGGCATCGGCGAGCTCCCCCACCGAGCCGATGTGAAGGTCCCGGTACAGGACCATCGCCCTCTTGGGGCCCAGGGTGGGGATCGAGATCATCTCCCGCACCCCCGCCGGGATCCGCGCCCTCAGCTCATCGAGCTGGTGGACGGTTCCAGACCGCAGGAACTCGGCGATCTTTTCGCCGATCGAGCTCCCCACGTTGGGGATGGCCAGGATTCCCTTGAGGTCGAGCGTGGCCACGTCGGCGTGGTAGCCCCCGACCGAGCGAGCCGCTTTCTCGTACGTCCTGACCCGAAAGGCGTCGCCCCCGGAGATGGACATGAGGTCCGCGTACTCGGTGAGGAATGCCTCGACGGCCTCGTTCGAACGGGGCATGGCTCGATTCTAGCCAGCGGTCGGACCGATCCCGAGGGCTCGGGCCGCCGTCCCTTGCCGCGCGTCAGCGCTCGGCGGACGCTTGGGCCCCTCGGATCCGCTCCACCCACTCGCCGACCTCGTCCCCGCGGAGGTCGTTCCACAGGGCGAGCTTCGTCTTGCCTCTCTTGTACGGGCTGAGGTTGGCGACGGGCCGCCGGTCCTCGGCGGGCCCCAGCCGGGGCGGTTCCACGAAATAGAACCAGAACACACGAGGTGTGTGGGGCCGCCTCATTCGAACCTGCACCACAGGGCTGCCCGGGGTCTTCCCGACCCGCTTCACATCGCGAAGCGGGAATGCCACCGGGATCTCGTCTGGGCTCTCCGGTGTGAACACCAGCCTGCTCGGTTCGAGGGCCAACCGGCCCTTGATCCCCGAGCTGACCGGGCCCCGGCTCCGCAGCAGCGAGCCCTCGGACACCTCGACCATCCAGACCGGCTTCTCGGCGCTCATGTCCTTCGAACGGTATACGAGAGGAGGGGGTCGGGGAGATCAGCGACGAGGCTGCAGCGGGCTTCAGGGCTGGTCGAACAGCCACAGGAGCAGGGCCTTCTGGGTGTGCAGCCGGTTCTCGGCCTGGTCCCACACCACCGAGTGCGGCCCGTCGATGACCTCGTCGGTGATCTCCTGCCCTCGATGGGCCGGGAGGCAGTGCAGCACGATGACCTCGTCATCCGCTCGGTCCACGGCCGCCTGGTCCAGGCGGTAGCCCTGGAACACCAGCGTTCGCTCGTTCGCCTCCTGCTCCTGTCCCATGGACGCCCAGACGTCGGTGTACAGGACGTCCGCCCCGTCGAAGGCCTCGGCGGGGTCGTTGGTCACCAGGATCTGGGCGCCGGAACCGGACTGGTCGGCCAGCCCCTGGGCCCGCCCCACCACCTGCGGGATGGGCTCGTATCCCGGCGGGGTGGCCACCCGCACGGACATCCCGGCCTTCGCTCCCCCCAGCAGCAGTGAGTGGGCCACGTTGTTGCCGTCGCCCACGTAGGCCATGATCAGGCCCTCCAGCTTGCCCCTGTGCTCCTTGATCGTGAGGAGGTCCGCCAGGCACTGGCAGGGGTGCTCGAAGTCCGACAGGGCGTTGACGATGGGGACGGTGGCCGTCCGGGCCAGGCCCTCCAGCCGCTCCTGCCCGAACGTTCGAAGCACCACCGCGTCGACGTAGCGAGAAAGCACCCTCCCGGTGTCCTCGATGGTCTCGCCCCTTCCCAACTGGAGCTCCGCGGAGGAGAGCGCCAGGGGATGAGCGCCGAGGGAGGCGATCCCCACCTCGAAGGAGACCCGGGTCCGGGTGGACGGCTTCTCGAAGACCATGGCGATGGCCCGGCCCCGCAGCCGGTCGGCATAGTCGGCCGGGGACCGCTTGACCTCTTCGGACAACGACAGCAGCGACTCCAGCTCGTCCGGCGTGACGTCGTCCATGGAGAGGAAGTTCCGGCTCATGTGGCGTCATCGTAAACGGCAACGGCTCCGATCGACAGCCCGGCGCGACGGGATCGGCATCGGAGTCGTTCAGCCCGAACGGAGCTCAGCACCGAACTCCACAGCCAGCCGGGCCACGATCGCCCCGACCGCTTCGTCGGCCTCTTCGTCCGTCAGGGTCCGGTCAGGGGCACGGAACTCTACCGAGAATCCCAGGCTCTTCCGGCCTTGGGGGATGGGTGAACCGGAGAACACATCGAACAGTCGCACCGCCCCGACCCGTCCGCCCCCGGCCTCGCCAAGTGTCTCCAGGACGGTCCCGGCCGGGACCGCCTCGTCCATCACGAAGGCGAGGTCCCGGTGGACGGCAGGGAACCGCGGGACGTCCCGATAGAGAACGGGCCGGCTGAAGCGACGGCCCAGCGAGGAGACGTCCACCTCGAAGATCGCCACCGGGTCGGGAAGATCGAATCGCTCGGCCACGCGAGGATGGACCTCCCCCACCGCACCGATCAGGTCGCCTCCGGCGATCACTCCCGCAGACCTGGCGGGGTGGTAGGGGCCGGGAAGGGCCGCCCCCGTCCGCCAGTCCCGCACGCCGAGTCCCTTCATGAGAGCTTCCAGCGCCCCTTTCGCGTCGAAGAAGTCGAAGGCGCGTTCCGGGTCCATGACCGATCCGTCGGCCGGGCCGGTCAGGAGCCCGGCGGCCGACTCCCGTTCGTCGACCGGATCGCCGTGAAGGAACACGTGTCCCACCTCGAACAGGCTCACGCCGCGGACGCCCCGGGCCACGTTGCGGCGGGCTGCCCCCAGGAGCGCCGGGACCAGGCTTGTGCGGAGCAGCGCCTCCTCGGCGGAAATGGGGTTGGCCACTCGCAGGCCGTCCCCGTGGCCCATCAGCGCGAGGTCGCCGGCGGAGGCGAAGGACAGGGAGATGGCTTCGCGGAGTCCCGCCCGGACCAGGGCCTCCCGAACCGTCCGGCGGAGGGCGTACGTCGGCGCCATCCCTCCCGGCTGCTTGATCCCGGGCAGGGTGCTGTCAAGACGATCGTACCCGCGGACCCTCGCAATCTCTTCGATCAGATCCACCTCGCGGTCGAGATCCACCCGGTAGCCGGGGATCTCCACCTGGACCTCGCCATTCGGCTGTCCGACCCGCAACCCCAGCTGTTCGAAGACCTCGCGGACGTCCCCGTCCGACACGGCATCGCCCAGCACTGCGCTGGCCCGGGCCGGCCGAACCGACCTCCATCTGCGCGCCGGAGCTTCTCCGACGTCCACGGCCCCCGCCAGCACGACCCCCCCCGCCCATTCGGCGATCAGCCGCGATGCCAGAGCCGCACCCTTCGGCGGAAGCTCGGGATCGGCGCCCCGGCCGAACCGCAACGACGCCTCCGTCTGCAGCCCCAGCCGCCGGCTCGTCCGCATCACCCCCTTTGGCTCGAAGTAGGCGCTCTCCAGCAGGACGTCCCGCGTGCCGGGGTGGACCTCCGCCGGCGCCGAGCCCATCACCCCGGCGATGGCCACGGCCTTCGCGTGGTCCGCGATCACCAGGTCCTCGGACGTGAGCGAGCGCTCCACGTCGTCCAGGGTGACCAGCCGCTCCCCGTCCTCGGCCAGGCGGACGACGATGCCGTCCCCGGACAAGAGCGCCAGGTCGAACGGATGCAACGGCTGCCCCATCTCGAGCATGGCGTAGTTGGTGGCATCGACGACGTTCGACACCGGTCGCATCCCGGACGCTGTCAGCCGGGCCTGCACCCGAAGGGGAGATGGGCCGATGGCGACCCCCTGGATGATGCGGGCAACGTACCGGGGGCACCGCTGGAGGTCCCGGACCTCCACTGTAACGGCGTTCTCTGCCCGATGGTCGGACTCCCGCACCGACAGGTCGAGCGGTGCCAGCGGTACCCTGGTCGCCGCGGCGACCTCTCTTGCCACCCCGAGGACCGACATCAGGTCTGGGCGGTTCGGTTCGATCTCGATGTCCAACACCGCGTCGTCCAAACCGAAGTGGTCCTTGAAGTCAGCTCCCACGGGAGTATCGGCTGGAAGGACGAGGATGCCGCCGTGGTCGCCGGAGATCGCCAACTCCCGAGGGGAGCAGAGCATCCCCTCGGAGACGACGCCGCGGATGTTCCGCCGGTCAAGCGGAGCGGGGAGGGCGGGGACCAGAGCCCCGGGGCCTGCCAGCGGAACCAGGTCCCCAGGCTTCATGTTCCGGACCCCCACCACCAGCTCTCGCTCCCCCGACCCGTGGTCCACCCGCGCCAGGCAGAGCTTGTCCGAGTTGGGATGGTCCCGGACCTCGAGCACCCGCGCCACCACCACCCCGGCCAGCCCCTCCCACGGGCGGATCACCGCCTCCACGTGAACGCCTTTCACCGTGAGGAGGGTGCCCAGCTCGTCGGGAGCCAGGTCCACGGGGCAGAGCTCCCGGAGCCACGACACGACGACCCTCACACGGTCACCGCCGATCCTTCGAACTGCTCCAGGAATCGCATGTCGCTCTCCCACAGCAGCCGGATGTCGGGAATCCCGAACCGGATCATCGCCAGGCGGTCGTAGCCCATCCCGAAGGCGAACCCCGTGTAGCGCTCCGGGTCGTACCCAACGGCCTCCAGCACGGCGGGGTGGACCATGCCCGCCCCGCCCGATTCCAGCCAGCCGACGCCGGCACAGGTCTTGCACCCGGCCCCGTCACACACGAAGCACGACACCTCGGCTTGGGCCCCCGGTTCGACGAAGGGGAAGAAGGATGGGATCAAGCGGATCCGCCGGTCCTGGCCCAGCAAGGCCCGGAGAAAGGTCTCGAGCGTCCCCTTGAGGTCGGCGAGCGTGATGCCCTCATCCACAGCCAGCCCCTCGACCTGGTGGAACACCGGCATGTTCTTGGCGGTGACCTCCTCGTTGCGGAACACCCGGCCCGGCACCACCACGTACACGGGCGGCTGCCCCGCCTCCATCGTCCGGATCTGCATAGGGGAGGTGTGGGTCCGAAGCAGCAGCTCGGGGCGGCCGGGGACGTCGAGGTAGATCGTGTCCATGAGGGTCCGGGCGGGATGGTCGGGTGGGATGTTCAGGGCGTCGAAGTTGTGCCATTCGTCTTCGACCTCCGGGCCTTCGACCACCCGGTAGCCCATCCGCATGAAGATGTCGACGATCTCGTACTGGACGATCGTGAGCGGATGGAGCGAGCCGGAGCGGGGCCGGCGGCCCGGCAGGGTGACGTCGATCCGGTCCGCCTCCAGGAGCGATGCCTCCCGTTCGGCCTCGAGCGCCGTGCGTCGCCCGGACAGCGCTTCGCGGAGCTGGTTCCGGACCTCGTTCGTACGTTGCCCCACCCGGCGGCGGCTCTCCTCGGAAAGGTCGCCCAGGGCCCGCTGCACCTCCGAGAAGGGCGACCTGCGGCCGAGGATCGCCGCCTCGGCCTGCTCGACGTCCGCAAGGGTCGAGGCGGCCGCGACCATTTCCAAGCCGCGTGCGAGCTCGCGGTCCAGCGTATGAAGGGCCTGTTCGGAGTCGATCGGAGAGCTCGGCGCCGCCATGGTGGATCGGTAGTCTATTGGGCGCCAGGGCCCTCTCAACACCGGCCGTCGCCGGCGAGGAGGGCGCGCGCGTTCACATCTCCGGTCAAAAGGTCCCACAACTGATGCCTCAGACCTTCAAGTCCGGGCCGGTCGGATGCCGATACCACTTGCAGGGTGTCGTCGAACAAGCTCGTCCGCACGTCTGCAGGGTCGGTCAGCGGCCGCATCGCCGACGCACCGTCGCCGGAGGACGGGACGCTCCTGGCCCTCATCGAAGGGGGGTCAGTGGCCACCGGAGACGCCGGTTCCGAGCGGCTGGACTTCGTCTCGGACCCTCCCAAGGACGATGCGATGTTCTTGCGGGCCCTCGCCGCGAGCTCCGACGCCTTCGCCCTCACCCGGGTCTCCGACCGCCGCCTGCTCTACGTGAACCAGGCCTTCCTCCGGCTGAGCGGATATCGCCGAGACGAGGTGATCGGACGAACCGGCGCCGAACTCCACCTGTGGGTCAATGCCCAGGACCGGCGTGACATCGCCGCGAAGCTCACCGAACAGGGCGCCGCCGAGAACCTCGAGGTCAGCTTCCGCATCCGGTCCGGGCAGATCCTGCTCACCCAGTATTCCGCCCAGCTCGCCGAGATGGGCGGTGAGACCTGTGTCCTCAGCGTGGTCCGCGACATCACCGAGCGTCGCCGGATGGAGGACCAGCTGTATTTCCTGGCGTCCATCGTGGAGTCCTCTCAGGACGCCGTGATCGGCCGGACGCTGGAGGGCGAGATCATCAGCTGGAACGCCGGCGCCCAGCGCATGTACGGCTTTTCGGCAGCCGAGGCGATCGGCCGGTCCGTCGACATGCTCGTCCCCCCGAGACTCTCCGGTGAGATCGCCTCGATCACCGAGCGGCTGCGCCGAGGCGAGGCCACCCAGGCATTCGAGACCGTTCGGCTTCGAAAGGACGGCACCGAGGTGCCCGTCTCGCTGAGCATCTCCCCCACCCGCGACGCCCAGGGCAACCTGACGGGAGCGTCGGCGATCGCCCGAGACATCACCGAGCGCAAGTGGGCCGAGGACCAGCTTCGCGACGCCGAAGCCCGGTACCGATCGTTGGTGGAACGGATCCCGCTGGTCACCTACGTCGACGCCATCGACCGGGCCAGCTCGGCCATCTATATGAGCCCCCAGGTCGAAGCCATGCTTGGGTACCCGCCGGAGCAGTGGCACGACGAGCCCGACCTGTGGATTCGGATGATCCACGACGAGGACCGGGACCGGGTCCTGGCCGAGCACGAGCGGACCAACTCCGGCGGCGAGCCCTTCATGCTCGAGTACCGCCTGACCCACCGGGACGGTCACCCGGTGTGGGTCCGGGACGAAGCGCTCCTGGTCCGCGACGAGGACGGAGCGCCGAAGTTCTGGCAGGGCGTGATGCTGGACATCACCGACCGCAAGCGGGCCGAGGAGCAGATCGCCTTCCTGGCCTATCACGACAAGCTGACCGGGCTTCCCAACCGGGCCATGTTCGAGGAGATGCTCGGCCTGGCCCTGGCCCGGGCCGGCCGCCACGACCTCGCGGTGGGTGTGTTGTACATGGACCTCGACAACTTCAAGCTCGTCAACGACAGCCTGGGCCACTCGGCCGGAGACGAGCTCCTGCTCCAGGTGGCGGGGCGGCTCCGGGAGGTCGCACGGGCCAGCGACGTGGTGGCCCGCCAGGGCGGCGACGAGTTCCTGGTGCTCCTGGGGGACCTGGACCGGACCCCTTCCCCGGATCAGCCGGATCCCCTGCAGGTGGCGGAGACGGTGGCCGGGCGCGTGGACGACGCCCTGAAGGCCCCCTTCGTCCTCTCCGGCACCGAGTTCTACGTGTCTGCCAGCATCGGGATCAGCGTCTATCCGGTCGATGCGAAAGACGCGGGGTCGCTCCTTCGCAACGCCGACTCTGCCATGTATCAGAGCAAGCGGTCCGGGCGGGGCGGTCACGTGCTGTACGGAGGCGACGTCGGCGATCCCTTGACGAAGCTCTCCTACGGCACCCGCCTCCGAAAGGCCGTGGAGCGCCAGCGGTGGGTCCTGCACTACCAGCCGATGGTGGAGCTGGAGACCGGCGAGGTCCGTGGCGTCGAAGCCCTCATCCGGTGGCAGGATCCCCGGAGCGGCCTGGTGCTCCCCGCCCGGTTCATCCCTCTGGCGGAAGAGATGGGGCTCACCGAGGCCATCGGCGACTGGGTGCTGGAGGAGGTGTGCCGGCAGTCCGCGGCTTGGCGCGACCTGGGCATGCCGCTCATGACCAGCCTGAACCTCTCGCCGCGCCAGCTGTGGCGTCGTGACCTGGTCCGGCGCATCCTGTCGAGGATCGAGACGCTCCGCCTGGACCCGGCCAGCCTGGTGATCGAAATCACCGAATCCACCGCCATGGCCGACCCCGACCGGGCTCGGGGTTTGCTCCGCGAGCTCCACGACCACGGCCTGCGGGTGGCCATCGACGACTTCGGGACCGGCTCCTCTTCGCTGTCCCGGCTCAAGGAGCTCCCCGTGGACATCCTCAAGATCGACCGCTCGTTCATCCAGGACGTCCCCGACGACGCAGGGGTCTCCACGATGGTGACCGCGATCATCCAGCTCGCCACCAACCTGGGGATGGAGGCGCTGGCGGAGGGGGTGGAGACCGAACGGCAACGGATGTTCCTGATCGAACGGGGCTGCCCGCTGGGCCAGGGCTTCCACTTCTGCCGCCCGGTGCCGGCGGCCGAGATCACCGCGCGACTTCGCCAGAACCCCCTGTTCCTGGGATACGCCTAGTCGAGCGAGCTCGCGCCTCGGGCGACTGCTTCACCCATTCGGGTCGTACCACACGAGGCTGTTCCCAGTCCCGGCGTCCTGCAGGATCATGGCCGG
>DHWM01000003.1:0-949 GCA_002413185.1 Actinobacteria bacterium UBA5182 | reverse complement strand
AAGCAGCTGTTGGTATTGGAGCCGAACCGGACCAGCGGGTGGGTGGTGGTCGAGCTGTTGGGTCCTGCCCGATGCTCGTTGTCCTGAAGGACGATCGCCGCGGCGTAGTCGGCGTCGACGTTCGTGGCATCGGTGCCCTGGATCGAGGTGACCGTGCCGGTTCCGTGGAAGTAGTTGCCGAGGAACTTGATGGCCCCGGCCCAGTAGGTCTCGGTGGTGTCCGGCAGGGCGTTGCGGATCTTGACGAACCCCGCCACGGAGGGGTGACGCCAGTGTCGCTCATCTCCAGGTAGCACTCCCTCACGGTGACCCCGATGAACCCCTGGATGTACAGGCTCTGCCCCGGCATGGCGTTGCCGGAGGTGCCCGTGTAGTCGTGGCTGTGGCTGAACCCGCAGTGTTCGAACAGGATGTTGTCCCCGCCCTGGATCACGTCGGCCTGGTACATGAGGACATGCCCGCCCGTGCCCCCTGCGGTGCCGTTCTCCTCGAACCGGCAGTCGCGGAGCGCCACCGCGTTGGGAGCATTGTCCTTGCCGGTGCCGAAGCTCGCCGCGCCTCCGGACCACCCGCCGATCTCCTTCCACGTGACCTGGTTGTCCGTCACCATGCTCCCGGACCCCGTTTGGAAACTCGGCTGCGACGACCCCGTGGTCCCGCTGTTCTGGGCCTCGTACATGTGTTGGTTCTGGGGGCTGGGCACGCACACCTGGCCCTTCAGCACCGTGGTGTTTGCAGGCCACGTGAACGGGTGCTCCCGCATGACGAGGCCCCAGTCGCGGTTGTTGTAGATGAGAACTTGTTCCAGGAGTGTCTGATCGATCCCGTTGCTGGTAATGAGAATACCCGGGCCATAGTTACCGTAGATGGCTAGCCTTCTGAGAATCACCTTGACCCCGCCGCCAGGCAGTCCGCTCCCCGCACTATGACCTTCCCCCGGTTTCCCGGA
>DHWM01000073.1:1598-33729 GCA_002413185.1 Actinobacteria bacterium UBA5182 | reverse complement strand
CACATCTGGGAGGGCGTCTCCTCCGCCACCACCAGGTCGAGGCCCATCATCAACACGCGAGACGAACCACATGCCGACGCCGAGCGGTTCCGTCGGCTCCACGTGATCGTGGGCGATTCGAACATGAGCGAGTTCACCACGTTTCTCAAGGTCGGGGTGACGGACCTCGTGGTGCGCATGGTCGAGGAGAACACCGTGATGCGAGACCTGACACTGGAGAATCCCATCCGGGCCATCCGCGAGATCTCCCACGACATGACCTGCAAGAAGAAGGTGCGCCTGGCCACAGGCCGGGAGCTTTCGGCCATCGACATCCAGACCGAGTACTTCGACCGGGCCAGCCGGTTCATCGAACGACGCGATCCCACGCCCGTCTCGAAGAAGATCCTGGCCGAATGGGAGAACGCCCTGGTGGCCCTGCGGGACGCGGCGCCGGAGCGGCTGGAGCGCAAGGTCGACTGGGTGGCCAAGCACCAGTTGGTGGAGCGGTACCGCTCCAAGCACGGGCTCCCGCTGTCCCACCCGCGCATCGCCTTGATGGACCTCGCCTATCACGACGTCAACCGGGAGCGCGGGCTGTACTACCTGTTGGAGCGGCGAGGGCGGATGGAACGAGTCGTCCCGGACAAGCAGGTCCAGCGGGCCATGCGAGAGCCGCCCCAGACGACGCGAGCCCGTCTCCGGGGCGAGTTCATCCGGCAGGCCAAGCAGAAGCGGCGGGATTACACGGTGGACTGGGTTCATCTCAAGCTCAACGATCAGGCCCAGCGCACGGTGCTGTGCAAGGACCCCTTCCGGGCGGTCGATGAACGGGTCGAACAGCTCATCGCCCACATGTGACGGCGCCCCGCATCACGCCGGGAATCGGGTAAAGCCTCGCCCACGACCTGTCGATCCCTCTTAGGAGAGCAGGCTCCGGCCTGCCCCTTTGTACCGGTGCGCTGAAGGAGGCGTTTGCGGCATGGGCCCGAGGAGGGCGATCGTGCGAGCACTCACCGGTTCCGTGACACGGTGGCCGACCAACGTGGCCGCCACGGCACTGGCGGCGGCGGTCACCGTTGGACTGTTCGCGTTGCCCGCGATCTCCGTCACAACGGTCACGGAGTTCGACCTTCCGCTCGCCGACAGCCACGCGCTCGGCGTCGCTGCGGGCCGGGACGGCAACGTGTGGTTCACGGAGTTCGGAACGGGCCGGATCGGGCGCATCACTCCGAGCGGCACGATCTCCGAATGGCCGCTTCCCGACCCTGGTTCGAAGCCGTGGGGAATCACCGCCGGGCCCGACGGGAACATGTGGTTCACCGAGTTCGATCAGGTGCTGGGCAACAAGGTCGGGCGGATCACGATGAGCGGCGTCATCACGGAGTTCGCCATCCCCACCGCGAGCAGCGGCCCCGTCGGGATCACGGGCGGTTCGGACGGCAACCTGTGGTTCAGCGAGAGCCAGGGGAACAAGGTCGGCAAGCTCACCCCGACGGGGACGTTCACGGAATATCCCGTCACCACGCCATCGGGAAGCCCGCTCGGGATCGCGGCGGGGCCCGATGGGAACCTGTGGTTCACCGAGAACCAGGGCAACAACATCGGCAAGATCACCACGGCCGGGACGGTCACCGAGTTTCCCCTGCCGAACAGCTTCAGCAGCCCAGACGCGATCACGGCCGGACCGGACGGGAAGCTCTGGTTCACGGAGTTCGACGGGAACCGCATCGGTTCGATGACCACCGCCGGGGTCTTCGTCGAATACACCATCCCCACCGCCGGCAGCATCCCCATCGGGATGACCACCGGCTCCGACGGGAACCTGTGGTTCACAGAGGAGCAAGGGAACAACATCGGCCAGGTCACCCCGGCCGGCACGTTCACCGAGTACCCCATCACCACGAGCGGGGCCTTCCCGTGGCTGATCGCCCTCGGCCCGGATGGGACGCTGTGGTTCGCGGAGTACGAAGGGAACAAGGTGGGACAGGTCGACGCGCGGGCTGCCAAGACCAGCTACGGCCTGGTCACGGACGCGGGTTTCGCCATGGCGAAGGCGACGGTGAGCGAAGGCACCACGGTCCGGTGGACGTTCCAGGCTGCCGCGAACCACACCGTCACCGAGAGCGCCATCCACCTCTTCGACTCGCACTCCAGGGTTCCCGGCTCGGCGTTCCAGTTCACGTTCTTCGCAGCGGGGAGCTACACGTTCGGCGACACGCTGCATCCCACGCTGACCGGGAAGATCACCGTGCCGATGAACATCACCCCCACCAGCGGAACCATGACAACGACCTTCAAAGTCAAGTGGGCTACGAAGAACGCGCCTTCCGGCTACCTCTACGACGTCCAGATCCAGCGGCCAGGAGGGACGTGGACGTCATGGCTGAGTGGCCAGCAGGCTCGGAACGCCGGCTTCCTCCCCGACGCGGGCGCCGGTACCTATCAATTCAGGGCGCTCCTTCGTAACACCCAGACGCAGGCGACTTCGGGGTATTCGTCGGCCAAGGCGATCACGGTCAACTAGAGGTCCCCCACTCCCGGTCGCGGGCGGCCATCCGGCCCGCCAGCACTCCCGCAGCGCCGGCAGCCAGGAAGAACTCCGGATCGTCGGCGATGCCTCGACCCATCGATTCCGTTCGGATGCCCTCGCTCTCCAGGAGGTCGAGCGCCGGCTGTCCCGTCGTTTCCACCAGCTGATGGCGGGATTCGAGCCCCGCGATCTTCAGCTCGGCCCACACCGACTCTCGCCGGCCGGGGTCCTCGATGGAGGGAACCGCCACGTGGACGGGGATCATGGCCACCCGTCCGAGGGCGGTGATCGAATGATGCGAGACCGGCCGGTGGCGGTCTCGACCGTCGGCGAAGCTCACGCGGAGCGCGGCGACCGGTCGGCCCCCCAGGATGGCCGCTGCGTTCATCGACATGGCGGAGGCCAGAACCGAAGCCCCCCACGTGGTCGCCGTCCCCGTGTTGCCCGGACCGTCACCCACCACGATGACGTCGGCCAGGGCGACGTGCCGTGCCGCCAAGAGGCCGGAGAACACGTTGACGCACTCGATGTCTCCTCCGAAGGCCTGCCCGGATGAGATCACCGAGGCCACCAGTCCCGTGTCCCGGAGAGCGGCTGCCAGGCGGGACAACGGTGCCGCCAGCGCCGCCCCGTCGGTCATGACGTAGACCACCCGCCCTGCGCCTGCGGCCACGGCGCCCGCCGCCACCGGCCCGAGCATCGAGTGCAGCGGGACCCACACCACGGGAGTGCCGTCCAGGCCCTCGGCTGCCTCCATCGCTTCGCGGTAGGGACTGCCCGGCTCCTCCGCCGTCAGGACGTTGACCTGGTGCGGGGTGTAACGAAGCTTCATGATCCGGCCCCGCTCCGGCGCCGAAAGGTCTTCCTGGCGAAGCACCGCGACCACGAAGTGCATCCCCCCGGTGCCCAGCCCGAGCTCGACGGCGGTGGTGTTGACCAAGACGCGTTCACCGGGCCCGACCGGCCCGACCAGCAGTGGATAGGCCAGCGCCGGGACGGGATGGTCCTCGCCGTCCAGGGCAACCAGCATTTCCACGGCACCCGGTCGCTCGGACTGCACCGACCGCACCGTCCCACTCCGAAACCGGATCATCCCGGCATTATCATCGCTCGGATGCACCCGCTGGAACGGCTGATCAATCTGGTTGCCCTCCTCCTGAACGCTCGGCGGCCGCTCACCTTCGAGGAGATCCGTGCGGTCATGCCCTCGTATGAACAGGGGGACGTGGCTTCAGCCAAACGGATGTTCGAACGCGACAAGGACACCTTGAAAGAGGTCGGCATCCCGATCGAGCTGGCTTCCACCGACGCGTGGGACGCCGAACAGGGCTACCGCATCCCAAAGGACCAGTACTACCTGCCCGAGGTCACGTTCACTCCCGACGAGGTGTGGGCGTTGTTCGTGGCCTCGCATGCTCCCAGCGAGGGCGGGGAGGCGGCCCTCGCCTTCCAGAAGCTCTCCACCGGAGCGGATACCGACGTCCTGGCGGGGATGATGGACCGATCCGCTCCGGGGGTCGACGCGTCCGGGCCGTACCTGGGAGCGATGGCAGACGCGTTGGCCCGCCGCCGGGCGGTCCGCTTCCGGTACCGGCCGACCCAAGGCAAGACGGCCCACCGAGACGTGGACCCCTACGCGCTGGTGTTCCGCAGCGGCAACTGGTACCTGGTGGGACTGGACAAGGGACGCGGCGGCCTGCGGTCGTTTCGGCTGTCGCGGCTGGCCTCCTCGGTCAGGGAGACGGGCCCGGCGACGTCGCCTCCGGAAGGATTCGATCCTTCCGTCCAGCTGGAGGCGGGCCCGTGGGGCCTGGGGCGGCCGGCGGCCCGGGCCCGTGTGGGGTTCAGCCCGAAGGTGGCCTGGTGGGCCCTCGCCTCCACGCCCGGGGCAGGGGTGATCCGTTCGCGCAAGGACGGCTGGTTGGAGGTGGACGTGCCGGCCAGCCAGACGGATTCGTTCGTGTCGTGGGTCCTGTCGTTCGGACCGGATGCACGGGTGTACTCGCCCAGGTCGGTCCGGGACGAGGTCGTGGCCAGACTCGAGGCCATCCTGAGTGGTGCCTAGGCAGGGTCAGCGCTCGGCTGCCAAAGCGGCCGACCGCCTCCGCAGGCTCCTGGTCGTGGTGCCCTATGTGGTCCGGCACCCCGGAACCTCGTTGTCTGAGCTGGCCCGGATGTTCGAGGTGGGCGAACGGGAGCTGGTGGAGGACCTCAACCTTCTGTTCCTGGCAGGCTTGCCTCCGTACGGACCCGGGGACCTCATCGACGTGGAGATCGAGGAGGGCCGGGTGTGGGTGGGGATGGCCGACTACTTCGGCCGGCCGGTCCGGCTGACCCGTTCGGAGGCGCTGGCTCTCTACCTGAAGGGGAAGACGCTGCTCGGCTCGCCCGGGCTGGAAGAGGCCCCGGCGCTCCGTTCGGCTCTCGAGAAGATCGAGAAGGGGCTGGGCAGGGAAACCCTGGCCAGCCTGGCCGGCCGGGTGGAGGTGGGCGCGGGCGGGCATGGGGCACGGGCCCTGGCCACCGTGCGGAGGGCCGCCGAGCGGCGGGAACGGGTGGAGGTGGAGTACTACACGGCCGCCCGGGACGAGATCACGGTCCGCCGGATCGACCCCGAGCACGTGTTCTCGGCCATGGGGAACTGGTATGTGGTGGCGTGGGACCACCTGTCCGATGCCGAGCGGCTGTTCCGGGCGGACCGGATCCGGTCAGTGACGGAGACCGGGGAAACGTTCGAGCCGCGAGGGCTCCTCGGACTGGGCCGGCCCTTGTACACGAGATCCGACGCGGACTTCCGGGTACGGTTGCTCCTCGGCCCCACGGCCCGATGGGTGGCCGAATACTACGAGACCGAGTCCTCGCGGCAGGGCGACGGGGGGATGCTGGAGGTCACCCTTCCGGCCAAGGATCTCCCGTGGGTGGCAAAGCTCGTCCTTCGGCTGGCGGGGGAAGCCCACGTGCTGGACCCGCCCGAACTGGCCCGAATGGTCCGGGAGACCGCCGCCGCCACCCTGGCGAACTACCGTCCCCGGACAGGCTGAGGCTCGGTCGAAGGGCCGTATCGGAGACCGCTCAAAGTTCGTCCGAAGGGCCGAACCGCCCACCCTCAAGCGGGGGGACGGCGTTACCGATATCGGAGGCAGGATGACCACCATTCGAACCACGTGCCCCCGCTGCGGAGAGGTCGACATGACCCCCGAAGCCATCCTGCTCTCGATCCGGGACCGGGCGGGAGAAGGGTCCTACCGATTCGCCTGCCCGACGTGTCTGAACACCATCGAGAAGCCGGCCGACCGCAAGGTCGTGGCGCTGCTGCTCTCCGCGGGCGTGGAGCTGGCCGAGGGAACCAGGAGCAGGACCCGGGGAGGCCACGAGCTGCTGGCCCCCGCCCCCGAGGAGGAGCGACCCCAAGGCCCTCCGCTCACCATCGACGACCTCATCAACTTCCACTTCCTCCTGGCGGACGACGCCGAGCTGTACCGGGCCCTTCCCAGGGCCTGACGCTGCTATCCTCCGGCCTGGTGCCGGCACTGCTGATCATCCTGATCCTCGTAGTCGCGAGCACGGCGATGCTGGGCGTGCTGATGGTCGCGTTCGTCCGTCACATGAAGATCTTCTTCGGGAGCGTCCGGCGGTTTGGGCAGGAGACGCAGCCGGCCATCCTGGCGATCATGCGTGAGGCCGAACGGGCCCAGTCCCGGCTGGAGACCCTGCCCGAGCGGGGGTCCGAGCTGAAGGCCGGTGCTAGAATCCGCAGGTAGACGGCCCCCGATCCTGGACCCTCCGCTTGGAGGCAGTGTGTTCGACATCGGTCTGCAAGAGGTTCTGATCATTCTGGTGATCGCGCTGGTGATCTTCGGCCCGAAGCGTCTCCCCGAGATCGGCAAGACGTTCGGCCGGTCGCTCCGGGAGTTCCGGCGGGCCTCCAGCGGCATCCGCGAGGAGCTCGAACGGGGCCTGAACGACGATGACGAAGAGCCCTTCACCGGCGTGTTTCCGGCCAAGACCGTCACGCCCTCGAGTGGAGGGGGCCTCGGCGGGGGAGCGTCCCAGGACGGGGCCCTGCCGAATGGCCAGAACGGCCAGGCTTCCTCCGGATCCTCCAGCGGGACGGGTATCGGTCCGGCAGACTAGGCGGGCGCTGCTGCGCCGCCCCCCGAGCCCACGGATCCGACCATGGCGCTGAGGCTTCGCCGCCGCCGCCCGGGTCGCGATCCCGAAGGCACCATGACCCTCGTCGAGCACCTGGACGAGCTGCGACGAAGGTTGGTCCGCTCGATCGGGGCGATCGGCATCGGATCGGTCGCGGGGTGGTTCCTGTACGGGCACGTGTTCACGTTCCTCACCAATGGCTACTGCGACTTCATCCGAGCCCATCCACGGCTGTCGATCGGCGGACACGGGAGATGTCAGCTTGCCTTCAACAGCGTGACGGAGCCCTTCCTGCTCAAGCTGAAGCTGGTCACCTTCCTCGGACTGCTGCTGGCGCTCCCCGTGGTGCTCTACCAGTTGTGGCGGTTCGTCACGCCCGGGCTGACGTCGAGAGAGCGCCGGTACGCCCTTCCGTTCGTGTTCGCCTCCGTGGTGCTGTTCGCTCTCGGCGGGTGGTTCGCCCTCCTGACGTTGCCGAAAGCCCTGGCGTTCCTGTTGGGCTTCGCCGGGACGGCCCGTCTGGTTGCGGTGTTATCGATCGCCAAGTACGTCAGCTTCGTAATCCTGCTGATCCTGGCGTTCGGGGCATCCTTCGAATTCCCCGTCGTCCTGATCTCGCTCACGATGGTCGGGGTCCTGTCCAGCCGGAAGCTTCGCGACTGGCGACGCCACGCGATCCTGTTCATCGCCATCTTCGCCGCGGTCATCACGCCAAGCCAGGACTGGTTCACCATGACCGCTATGATGGTGCCGCTCATCGTGTTCTACGAGCTGTCGATCGTGATCTCGCGGCTTCTCAATCGATAACCAGGGATTTCGGCATGGCGATCAAGGGCAAGGGAAGGACGCGCAGCAGGAGGGTCATCGCTGCGCCGCCCAGGCCCCAGCTGTACGTTCGCAAGCCTCCCATGTGGCGTCGCCGGTGGGTGTGGGCGGTGGTGGGGACCCTGGCCGTGGCCGGGGCCCTGGCCGTGGTTCTCGCGTCCCTCCACACCCACCACGTGCGAGCCGAACGGGATCGCGCCGCGGCCTTCAAGCTTCGGGAGAGCACCGCGGTGAACCGGCTGAGCGCCCAGCTGGTGCCGAAGTTCCCCACCGACGCCAAGCTCATCCCCCCGGACCTGCCGGAGTTCTTCCCGGCGCTGTCCACCGATCTGGACAAGCTCGGGAAGGGCCAGCTCACGGTCAAGGACGCGACGGCGGAGGCCGACGCAGTGACCGCCGCGGCGAAAACTGCCCAGACAGGTGTGCAGGCGATCAACGTGGCGAAGCTCATCCCGACGGAGTTCACGATCACCGGCCGTGCCTCTGTGCAGGGCAAGGGGGGCACCCAGCAGGAGCTCCTCGACGGGCAGTTCCTCATGGCCCAGGGATTCCAGCTCTACCAGCAGGTGGGCGCGGCCATGAAGGAAGCCGCCGGCGCGACCGGGCCGCAGCGAACCGCCTTGGTGACCCAGGCGAAGGATCTCCTCGCCCAGGCGTCGGCCCTGTTCGACAGAGGCTACGCGAAGCTCCTGCAGATCCGGCAGGCGCTGGGGCTCCCGTCGCTCACCAGGCAGCCCACCACGATCCCCACGATCCCGGCGCCCGTCCCGTCGGTCCCCGCCACCGGCACCCCGAGTCCCGGAACCACGCCCTAGGGAGACGCCGATGCAGTCCCGAGCGCCCCGAAGCCGAAGGGACCGCCGGTGATGGTCGCGGTGGTGGCCAATCCCACCTCGGGACGGGGGAAGGGGGCCAAGCTGATCCCGAAGGTCGACGCCCTGCTCCGGACGCTCGGCGTCGACCACACCATGCTGATCTGTTCCGGCCCGCCCGATCCCGAGCGGCTGGCCCGAAGGGCGGCGCAGGAAGGGGCGCAGATCGTGGCCGCGCTCGGCGGGGACGGGCAGGTGGGACTGTGCGCCAACGGCGTCATCGGGACGGAGACGACCCTCGCCGTCATCCCCGCCGGGACCGGGAACGACTTCGCCCGACACCTCGGCCTCGACCGCAAGGATCCCCTGTCGGCCGTTCGCCTTCTGTCCTCGCCCACCACCAAGCGGATCGACGTGGTCAAGGTAAAGACGCCGGAGCGGGAGCGGTACTTCGTGAACGTGGGCGGGACCGGGTTCGACTCGGAGGTCAACGAACACGCCAACAACGTCCGTCGGCTGAAGGGCACCCCCAAATACATCTACTCGACCTTCGTCACCCTGGCCCGGTTCTCACCTGGGAAGTTCGAGGTCCGCATCGACGGTGAGGCCCGCTCGCTGCCGGGCATGATGATCGCCGTGGGGAACGGGGTGTCCTACGGCGGTGGGATGAAGATCACGCCGAACGCCCGCTCCGACGACGGGATCCTGGAGTTGTGTGTGCTCGGCGAGCTGTCCAAGTTCGCCTTCGTGAAGGCGTTCCCCAAGGTGTTCTCCGGGAAGCACGTCTCGCACCCGGCCGTCACCATGCTCCGGGGCAAGGAGATCGAAATCTCTGCCGAACGTCCGTTCCAGGTCTATGGAGATGGCGAGCCGCTGGGATCGCTCCCGGCGACATTCACGGTGGTTCCCTCGGCGCTCAGCGTGGTGGTTCCGCCATCGGCCGGGCTCGCTCCGGCGCCGGCTGGATAGTCTCGGGGCTTCCTCCGTCTCGACCTCTGGAGAAAGGATGGACTCGATGACCGACGGACTGCTGCTGTTGCACGGATGGCCCCTCGACGGGTGGATGTGGGAGGACCAAGTCGCGGCGCTGCACGACGAAGTGCCGGTCCTGGCGCCGAATCTGCCGGGGTTCGGGGGAGCACCGTCTGCCGGGCCTGTCATGAGCATGGACGACGCGGCCGAGGCTGCCGCGACCGCCCTCAGCGGCGCCGGGATCGACCGGGCCGTGGTATGCGGACTCTCCATGGGCGGCTACGCAGCTCTGGCCTTCTGGCGGCGGTACCGGGCCAGGGTGGCCGGGCTGGTCTTCGCCAACACCAGGGCCGGAGCTGACGACGAGGCGGGGGTCGAAAGGCGCCGTGCGCTGGCGGCGCGCCTGCGGGAGGAGGGGAGCGACTTCCTGGTGCAGAGTCCTCCACCACTCCTGTCTGAGCGAGCGGGGGGCGGCCTGTGGGACGTCGTCAAGGCGAACATCCGTTCTCAGCCCGCCGAGTCGATCGCGGCAGCCTCCCTGGGGATGGCGGAAAGGCCCGATTCGACGCCTGACCTTCCCGGCATCGACGTCCCCACGCTGGTGGTCACTTCGAGCGGGGACACCCTGATCCCGGCGGAGGCCACCCGCCCCATGGCCGAGGCGATCCCCGGTGCGCTCCTGGAGGATCTGGGTCCGGCCGGGCACCTGTCGAACCTCGAGGCGACCGAGGCTTTCAATCGGTTGCTCCACGACCATCTGAGGCGGTGCGGGCTGCTCTCACCCTGAGCCCGAAATGGAGCCCGGTTGCCGCTGCGGGAGGCGGCAACCGGGAGGCCGGCTGTGGGGTGACTCGGGAGGAGCTACTGCCGGCACGGCTTGCAGTTGGCGGCGGGCGCGAGCTGGAGGCCCTCGCCACCGTTCGTTGCCGGGACGACCTGCTGAGGCCGCGGGTTCGGCTGCAGCTGTCCGGTGCCGGGCGATCCGCTCCGCGTCGCGGCCACGACACCCGCCACGAGCGCGGCCAGCACCAGGACCATCAAGGTCATCCACTTCAGCGACCCGCTCCACGCTCCCGCAGTCCCGGTGGTGGCGCGGGAGAGCCCCATCGTCTCTGCCCTGGTAGCCATTTCGGATCCTCCTTCGGATCTCGTCGGTGGAATGCTTCGTGGCCCGAACGGTAGAGCGAGCGGGGCGCCCCGTCGGTGCCGGGCGGCACCAGCTCGACGTGCCGTGCGTCACCGGAACGGCCTCGACATGGCCGGCGCGGCGAGATCGATTCCCTACACTCAGGTGCGATGACCGATCGAAGCCGATTCGCCGAGCGCTACGCATTTCCGCTGGACGGCTTCCAGGTCCGGGCCATCGACGCCCTGGAGGCGGGGGAGTCGGTGCTGGTGGCTGCCCCGACCGGCTCGGGCAAGACCGTGGTGGCGGAGTTCGGCGTCGAACGGGCCCTGGGTCACCGCCGCAAGGCCTTTTACACCACCCCGCTGAAGGCGCTCTCGAACCAGAAATTCGGCGACTTCGGCTCTCGGTACGGGGTGGACCGGGTGGGCCTGTTGACCGGGGACAACTCGATCAACTCCGAGGCACCGGTCGTGGTCATGACCACCGAGGTGCTTCGCAACATGCTGTACGAGGGGAGTTCCACCCTGGACGGCCTCGAAGTGGTGGTGCTGGACGAGGTCCACTATCTCCAGGACCCCTATCGTGGCGCAGTCTGGGAGGAGGTGCTGATCCACCTTCCGCTGTCCGTTGCGGTGGTATGCCTCTCCGCGACGGTGTCCAACGCCGAGGAGTTCGGCGAATGGATCGGCGTGCTTCGCGGTCCGACCCGCGTGGTGATCGAGGAGCGCCGGCCGGTCCCGCTCCGGAACCTCTACATGGTCGGCCGCGAGTTCCACGACATGCACATCGAGCACCAGGGCCACCTCATCCCGAATCCCTACCTGGTCTCGCTGGATCAGCGGGAGACCCGCACCAAACAGTGGCAGCCCAGGGCCGGGGGGCGGTACGGACGCAGCCAGCTCATGCGCATGGACCGGCCCCGCGAGGGTCACCGCCGCTTCTACGTGCCCCGGCGGGAGGAGGTCGCGTCCAGGCTCGACGAAGAGGGGATGCTTCCCGCGATCTATTTCGTGTTCAGCCGCGCCGGCTGCGATGCCAGCGTCCGCTATCTGATGGAGGCAGGGCTGCGCCTGACCTCGGAGCGGGAGGACCGCCGGATCAGGGACTTCGCCGACACTCGAACGGCCTGGATCGCGGAGGATGAGCTTTCCACGCTGGGGTGGTTCGAGCTCCGGGAGGCGCTGGCCTCGGGGGTGGCGGCGCACCACGCCGGGATGCTGCCGGTGTTCAAGGAGATCGTGGAGGAGCTGTTCGCGGCCGGGCTGGTGAAGGTCGTCTTCGCCACCGAGACCCTGTCGCTCGGCATCAACATGCCGGCGAAGACGGTGGTGATCGAGGACCTGTGGAAGTTCTCGGGGGAGCGCCACGAGCTGCTCACCCCCGGCGAATACACCCAGCTCACCGGGAGGGCGGGCCGGCGGGGGATCGACGACCAGGGCGACGCCGTGGTCCTCTACCAGAAACAGGTGCCGTTCGAACGGGTGGCGGGCTTGGCCTCGACCCGAACCTACGAGCTCCGTTCGTCCTTCCGCCCTTCCTACAACATGGCGGTGAACCTGGCCCGGAACTACACCCCGGAGGAGGCCAGGCATCTCCTGAACTCCTCGTTCGGGCAGTTTCTGGCGGACCGCGGGGTGGTCACGCTGGAGCGCCAGCTCGAACGCGACCGGGCATACCTCGAGGGCTATCGGCGGTCGATGGCGTGCGATCGGGGTGACTTCGCCGAATACTGGGCGCTCCGGGAGCGAGCCCTCCAGGTTCGGGAGGACGCCGTGCGAGGCCGTCGGCGTGATGGCGAGGAACGGGCCAGGGCGGGCATGGCCGCGCTTCGGCCCGGGGACGTCATCTTCGTTCCATCGGCGCGGCGGCGAGGGCTGGCGGTGGTGTTGAACTCGCGCGACGGCACGCCCACCGTGCTGGCCCAGGACCGACGATCGTTCCGGCTGAGCCCCGGTGAGTTCGACGACCCGCCGCGAGCGGTGGCGCACATCGACCTCCCTCGATCGGGCAGCGTGCGCAGCGCCAGGTACCGCCGGGACCTTGCCGCCCGCTTGGCGACGTTGAACGTGCGGCCGCCGCGACAGCGCCGCCCTCAGGTCGACGCCGCGGCGGAGCGCCGGGCGGAAGACCTGGAGCTGGAGGCCACCCAGCACTCCTGCCACGCCTGTCCCGATCGCATCACGCACGAGCGGTGGGCCCGCCGGGCTTCGAAGCTGGAACGGGAGATCGGCGGGCTCGACCGGCGCATCCGCTCCAGGACCGAGACGCTGGGGCGACAGTTCGACCGCGTCATCGCCGTGCTCGAGGAGCTCGGCTACGTCCGCGGGTTCGCCTTGACCGAGAAGGGCGAACGGCTCCGGATGATCTACGGCGAGGGGGACATCCTGGTGGTGGAAGCGCTCTCGGAGGGCGTGTTCGACGGGCTGTCGGCCCCCGAGCTGGCGGCAGTCGTCTCGACGCTCGTGTTCGAGTCCAGAGAGCGCGTCCCTCGCCGCGTGGAGATCCCCACGGCTGCGCTTCGAACCCGGTTCCGGGCGTTGAGGGAGCTGTTCGTCACCGTGAGGCAGGTGGAGGCCAACCACCAGGTCGAGCTGTGCCGCGAACTCGATCCCGGCTTCATGCCGACGGTGTTCGAATGGGCCGAAGGGAAGCCGCTCGAGGACGTCCTGGCTTCGTCCGGCATGCCCGCCGGCGACTTCGTCCGGAACTGCAAGCAGCTCCTCGACCTGCTCCGGCAGATCGAGGAGGTGGCGTGGCCCGACCTCGGATCCGTGGCCCGCGCGGCTCATCAGGCGGTCAACCGTAGCGTGGTCGCCTACACGGGCCTGTAATCTGCCGCCTGTGGACTCGGAGGCGCTCCAAGCGCTGATCGAGCGGCTTCCCCCCGCCGCGGTGACGACCCACCCCGGCGAGGTCAGCACGCGCGCCCACGACCGGTGGGCCCTCGCGCTGATTCGAGAGGCCCGGGGTGAACGCGTCCCGCCCCCGGCCGCCGTCGTGTTCGCCGAGAGCACCGATCACGTGGCGACGGTGCTGGCATGGGCGACCGAGACGGGGACCCCGGTGGTGGCGAGGGGCGGCGCATCCGGCGTTCGGGGCGCCGCCCAGGCAGTCAAGCGGTCCGTCGTCCTCGATCTCTCCAGGATGGACAGGGTCCTGGAAATCGAGGACATCTCCCAGACGGTGAGCGTCCAGGCGGGCGTCCGGGGTATCCAGCTCGAGGCTGCACTCCGCCCGAAGGGACTGACCGTCGGGATGTACCCCGACTCGCTCGAGGTCTCAACGGTGGGCGGGTGGATCGCCACCGCCGCCGACGGTGCCGGGTCGTTTGGGTACGGAGACATCGGAGACGCCTTGCTGGGCTTGACCGCGGTCCTCCCGGGAGGCGAGCTCCTGAAGCTTCCCGCCATCCCGGGGATGGCCAGCGGGCCCGACCTGCGGCGAGTCCTCACCGGCTCCGAAGGAGCGCTTGCGGTGATCACGGAGGCCACGCTGGCTGCGTGGCGGGCGCCCTCCGCGCACGCCTGGGAGCCCTTCCGGCCCCATTCGTTCGAGACGGGGGCCGCCCTTCTGAAGGAGGTGGTCCAGCGGGGGTTCCGGCCACTGGTGATCCGGTTGTTCGACCGCCAGGCGGCGGGCGAGTCGCTCTCTGCGCTGGGCTACGAAGGCGCCCTCCTCATCGCGGGCTTCGACGCTGCCGCGCCGGCCGTGGAGGCCCAACGGTTCGAGCTGCGCGAGCTGGCCAGGAGCTTCGGCGCCGTGCGGATCCAGACCCCGGACGTCGCTCAGCACTGGTGGGAGCACCGGCACGAAGGGGTGGCCCGGTACGACGCGGTCATGGGAATGGAAAGGGCTCTGGGGGATGGGGTGATCCTGGATACGTTCGGCGTGTCCGCGCTGTGGCGGCGCCTCCCGACGGTATACGACCGGGTTCGAAGCGCGCTCCTCGAGCATGCCGGGGAGGTCGGATGCCGCGTTTCCTCAGTGCACGTGTCCGGAGCCTCCCTTCGGTTCTCGTTCCTGCTTCGGGCCTCGACCGACCGGGAGGTCGAACGGGCGTACGCGAAGGTGTGGGCGGACGCGGCGAGCGCGTGCAAGGCCGCCGGTGGAGCACTCGCTCACGACGGGGTCGGGGTGCTGAAAGCGTCGATGCTCCCCGACGAGCTTGGCGTCTCGGGCGTGGAGACGCTGGCCCGCCTGAAGCATGGGATCGACCCAGAGGGCATCCTCAATCCCGGGAAGCTCTTTCGGGAGCCTCGGTATGATGGCCTGCCGTGAGCCACGACTACGCGAGCCGGCTGCGAAGCGCGGCTGAGCAGGCCGAAGTCCGGGGCTTGGCCGGCCTGGTGGTGGCGCCCGGACCGGACCTGCTGTATCTGATCGGATACGACCCGCCGCCGCTGGAGCGCCTGACGGCGCTGGTGGTCCGACCGGGTACCGAAGCCGTCCTGGTCGTTCCGGTGCTCGAGCGGGCTCGGGCCGCTGCCGGGGTCGCCCACGGCCTGATCGAGATGCAGAGCTGGCCGGACGGCGAGGATCCCTACGAGGTGGTCCGATCCATCGTGTCGCCGTCTGGGCGCTACGGCGTCTCCGACCGAATGTGGGGAATCCATCTCCTGGGGCTGCAAGGGACCCTGGGGAATGCCGAGTTCAGTTCGGCGTCCCCGGTCCTGACGCCGCTCCGTGCTCGCAAGGACGATGCCGAAATCGACCTTCTCCGGCGAGCCGCCCACGCCGCAGACGAGACCTTCCGGCGCGTCACGGCGGAGCCTCTGGAGGGCCGGCCGGAACAGGACGTCGCCGGCTCGCTGGCCCGCGAGCTGGTCCACGCCGGCCACGACACCGCCGCGTTCACCATCGTCGGCTCCGGGCCGAACGGCGCGTCGCCCCATCACGAGCCGGGCCAGCGGATCATCCGGGACGACGACCCCGTGGTCCTCGACTTCGGAGGACGTCTCGGCGGCTACTACTCGGACATCACCCGAACCGTGTCGGTGGGGGAGCCTTCGGCCGAAGTGCGAAGGGTTCACGAGATCGTCCACGAGGCCCAGGAAGCTGCATTCCAGGCAGTGCGTCCAGGCGTCCCGGCCGAGGAGGTTGACCGGGCGGCCCGAAAGGTCATCGCCGGCGCCGGGTACGGCGAGGCGTTCATCCACCGGACCGGACACGGGATCGGCCTGGAGGAGCACGAGGAGCCCTACCTGGTCGAGGGGAGCACCGACCCCTTGGAGCCGGGGATGACCTTTTCGATCGAACCGGGGATCTACCTTGAGGGGCGGTTCGGGGTCCGGATCGAGGACATCGTGGCCATGAGGGCCGACGGAGCAGTGCGCCTGAACGAGGCTCCCCGCGAGCTCACCGTGGTTCACTGAGCCCGTGATCGGGTATCCTACCTCATAACCTACGTTCCGGTAGGTTATGAGGTGGTCCGCGTACGTGCCCGTTTCCAGAGGAGGTCGAGCCGTGGGTCTGCTGAACATCCCCGATGAGCTTGTCGAGCTTCGTTCGTCACTCCGGCAGTTCATCGACCGCGAGGTTCGCCCGATCGAGGACGCCCACCGTCAGGAGATCCAGGAGACCGGGACCTTCGAGACCATCAAGGATGAGAACCTCAAGCTTCGGAAGCGCTCGGCGGAGGTCGGTTTCTACGGCATCCACATGCCGGAGGAGGTCGGCGGAGGAGGGCTGTCGCTGCTCGGGCAGGTCCTGCTGCACGAAGAGGCCGCCGCGACCGGCCTGGTCCTTGCCCAGATCGAGTCGATCTTCCCGGTCATCAGCGGTCCAACCCCCATCTACATGGACTGCACCGAGCCACAGCGCGAGAAATACCTCTACCCGCTGATGTCGGCGGACAAGACCACGTGCTTCGCCCTGACCGAGCCGGGCGCAGGTTCCGATGCCACCCGAATCCAGACCAAGGCCGAACCTCGTGGCGACGGAAGGTGGGTCGTCAACGGACGCAAGCACTTCATCACGGCGGGGGATTATGCGGACTTCGCGCTGGTCTTCGCGGTAACGGACGGGGAGAAACGAGCCCAGGGCGGCATCACCGCCTTCTTCGTCGACGCCGACGCACCCGGCTATTCCGTGACCCGCATCCAACGGACCATGTCGCCGTACCAGAACCCCGTCGAGCTCTCCTTCGAGAACGTCGAGGTTTCCGCCGAACAGGTACTCGGCAAGGAGGGGTTCGGGTTCTATTCGGCGGTGCGAGGGATCAACGGGGCGCGGTTGCAGATCGCGGCCCGCGCCTTGGGCGTGGCGAAACACCTCCTGCACAAGTCGATGGAGTATGCGAACAGCCGGGTCGCCTTCGGCCAGCCCATCGGGAAGAACCAGTTCGTCCAGGGGATGCTGGTGGACTCGCACGCCGAGCTGGAACAGGCCCGGCTGCTGGTGTACAAGCTTGCCGCGGACATCGACGACGGGGCGGATGGCAGGCAGCAGGCCGCCCTGGCGAAGCTCGTGGCCACGGAGATGGTGGGCAGGGTTGCAGACCGGGCCATCCAGGTCCACGGTGGCAACGGGTTCATGACCGAGCTCGGGCTGGAGGCGTGGTACCGGGACGTGCGGGCGATGCGCCTGTACGAGGGCACCACCGAGATCCTGAAGACGAACATCGCCAAGACGCTCGGGCTGTAACACGCGAGCCGGCGCAATGGAGACGTCCCGTCAGGTCCGGGGCCGCACCGTGGTGCCTTCGGGAGAGTCCATGACCTCGTAGCCCATCGAGGTGAGCTGGTCCCGAATGGCATCGGATGTCGGGTAGTCCTTCGCCAGCCGCGCTTCATCACGCCGACGCATCAGCTCGTGGACCTCGGGCGGGATCTCGAACCCTTCGAGGGCGGTGCGTTCGAGGTCGAGACCCAGCACTTCGTCCCACCGCTTCAGAAGGACATACCTCCGGAACGGGTCGAGGTCGGCTCCGAGCAGTTCGTTCACCACGACCATCGCCTGGGGCATGTCCAGGTCTTCCGCGACCGTCCGCCGGAACCGTTGGTCGAGCTCCTCCTCCACCATCGTGAGCTCCGGGGCGTCGATGGCTCCCTGTTCCGGCCTCCACTGGGCCATGCGCCGGCGGAGCGTGCCGAGGCGGTGGTTGGCGGCTTCGAGCGCATCCCAGCTGAAGTCAATCTCGTTTCGGTAGCGGGTCCCGAAACACAGCAGCCGGTAGGCCAGCGGGTCCAACCCGTGCTCGGCAAGGTCGGACACCCGCCGGATGTTCTGGGCCGATTTCGCCATCTTCTGGCCGCCCATCTGCAAGAACCCCCCGTGGACCCAGATCGAGACGACGGCATGCCCGACGGCCCCTTCGGACTGCGCGATCTCGTCCTCGTGGTGGGGGAACTTGTTGTCGTTGCCGCCGGTGTGGACGTCGAAGCGCTTCCCGAGATGCTCCATCGACATAGCCGAGCACTCGATGTGCCACCCCGGGAACCCTGGACCCCACGGGCTGTCCCACTTCAACGCCCTCCCCGGTCCCGCCTTCTTCCACAGGGCGAAGTCCTCGGGGTTGCGCTTGTTCGGGTCGACCTCGACCTCCTGCCGGTGGCCCGCCCGGAGCGCCTCCAGCGTGTTCCCGGAGAGCTTTCCGTAGTCGGGAAAGGACCGGACGTCGTAGTACACGGCCCCGTCCACCTCGTAGGCGTGGCCGTTTCCGATCAGGGTCTGGATGATCGAGATCATCTGGGGAATGTGCTCCGTCGCTCTCGGATAGACGTCCGCCCGGCCGATGTTGAGAAGATCGCCGTCCGCCAGGAATGCCTCCGTGTACTTTTCGGCGATCTGCGCGGCCGACAGGCCCTCGTCCGATTCGGCCAGCTCCATCTTGTCGCGTCCGCTGTCGGTGACCTCGTCCGTCATGTGACCGACGTCGGTGATGTTCATGACCAGCCTGGCGTCCAGTCCCTCGAACTTCGCCGCGCGACGGATCAGGTCGCCCAGCATGAACGAGCGGAAATTGCCGATGTGGATGTGGCGGTAGACGGTGGGGCCGCAGGAGTAGATCTTGACCGTGCGGCCGTCGACCGGGACGACGTCCTCGACGCGGCGCGACAGCGAGTTGTGCAGGCGCATGTCCGGATGAGGATACCCGCGGTCCCTGCGCGTTCGTTCTCTCGATCGTCGCTGTTAGTCTGACGTGCCGTGGACCGCGACTTCGGCCTGACCGAGGACCAGCGCGAGATCCTCGCCGCCGTCCGGGAGTTCGTCCGGGAGAAGGCCGCGCCGGCCGCGCCCGGGTACGAGGAGAAGCACGAGCTTCCCCGGGACCTGTTCCGCCGGCTGGGCGAGATGGGCCTGGCCGGGATCCCCTACGACGAACGCTACGGCGGCGCCGGACAGCCGTTCCTCACCTACTTGACGGTGCTGGAGGAGGTGGCGTCGGGCTTCTTCTCGCTGGCCCTGACCCTTTCCGTGCACCACCTCAGCGCATCCGGCCTTCACCGGTTCGGATCCGACTCCTTGAAGGAGAAATATCTGCCCCGACTGTGCTCGGGGGAGTGGCTGGGTGCCTACGCGCTGTCGGAGGCGTCGAGCGGCAGCGACGCCGCCTCCCTGCGGACTCGCGCGGACCGGTCCGGCGACGGCTCGTCGTATCGACTGACCGGGTCGAAGCGGTTCATCACCCACGGAGGCGAGGCCGAGTACTACCTGGTCATGGCCCGGACCGGCGGAGAGGGGCCCAGCGGCATCTCGGCGTTCGTGATCGAGAGAGGCTGGGAAGGGTTCGACTTCGGCAAGCTCGAGGAGAAGATGGGCTGGCACGCCTCGCCGATGCGGGAGCTGTTGTTCGAAGGGTGCCAGGTGCCCGCGGAGAACCTGGTGGGGGACGAAGGCGAAGGGTTCACCATCGCCCTGGCCGGCCTGGACTCGGGCCGGCTGGGGATCGCGGCGTGCTCCACGGGACTTGCCCAAGCGGCCTTCGACGCGGCCGTCGCCTTCGCTCGAGAGCGCTCCCAGTTCGGGAAGCCCATCATCGAGTTCCAGGGACTCCAGTTCATGCTGGCAGACATGGCCACCCAGATCGAGGCGGCGCGGCGCCTGTACCGGGAGGTCGGACGGCTTCGGGACGCCGGCGGCGACTACAGCCAGGCGGCGTCGATGGCGAAGCTGTTCGCCTCGGACACGGCCATGCGGGTGACCACCGACGCGGTGCAGGTCCACGGGGGGTATGGGTACATGCAGGAGTACCCGGTGGAGCGCTACATGCGTGAGGCCAAGGCGCTCCAGATCGTGGAGGGCACGAACCAGATCCAGCGGATGGTCATCGGCCGGCGCCTCGCTTCCTCCTGAGAACGCGCTCTCGCGAAGACGCAGGGACCCCGGCAAAAAGCCGGGGTTCCGTGTCGCTGGCGACCTCGCGCGCGATGGCTACGGCGTGAGAGTCACCGGGATCTTCACCAGGTCGATGATGGACCCATCCCTCTCGGAGTAGTCGAACAACCAGATGGTGCCGGGCTGCTCATGGTCCACCGTGTAGCCCACGGACACCGAGAAGTCGCCGACGCACCCCGTGCCGCAGGAGGCGTGGACAGGGAGCTCGGCGATGACGGTTCCGTCCTCATCGAGGAGCCGCACCACGAACTGCGCCTCGAACACGTCTGCAGTTCCCGACACCGTCACGGGGTTGCCCACGCGCTGACCAGGATCCGGGGTGCTGGCCAGGATGGCTGGGCTGGAGTCGTCGCATCCGCAGCTGGTGGTGGATCCGGATGCGGTGAGAGTCACGGCGACCTTCACCACGTGCACGGGGGAGCCGTCCTTGGCCGAAGCCTCGTACACCTCGACGGTCCCGGGCTGGTCGGACGGGACCGAGTACGCGATCCACACGGAGTAGTCGCCGCGACACCCCGTGCCGCAGGTGGCCTGGGTGAGCGCCGACGCGATCTGGACGCCCTGGGCATCGAGGATCCGTGCCGTCACGGTGGCCTCGAACACGTTCGCCGTGCCCGAGATGTGGACGGGGCTGGCGACTCGCTCACCAGCATCAGGCTGGGTCATGGTGATCGCCGCCATGTCCTCGGACGCGGACGGTGCGGGCGTGGGATCCTTCGTGGCCGCCGGAGAGTTCGGCACGGTCGGTGTGGCAGAAGCCACGGGGGACCCGTTGGGGCCGCCGCCGGACAGCTTGATCGAAGCCGTGTGGCCGACGCAGGCCGCACCCAGCAACCCGACCCCGATCACCAGGGAGATGAGGCGCTTCACGTCGTTCCCTCCTTTCGATGGACTTCACCGATGCCTCACCATCGACCCTGGGAGTAACGCCGTCCCCCCGACCGGGTAACGGTTCGATCACGGGGGTTCAGGAGCGAGTCGGTCGAGCTACGGCGTCAGCGTCACAGGGATGCTCACCACGTTGATCGGTGATCCATCCTTCGCTGAATTCTCGAAGACCTCAAGGGTCCCTTGCTGCTCGCTGCTGATCTGGTAGCCGAGGGAGGCCGAGAAGTCGCCCCGACATCCCGTCCCGCATGCGGCCTGAGTGAAGGTCCGTGCGATCTCGTGGCCGCTCGCGTCCAGGATGCGGATGCTCACCGTGGCCTCGAACACGTCTGCGGTCCCGGACACCGTCACCGGGTCCGACACGCGCGATCCGAGCTGGGGGGATTCCACCACGATGGCAGGCAGGAGAACATCGAAGTCAGCCCGGCCCTTCGGACCGAGGCTCACGATTCCTCCAGCGGACGTGAACTGCACCCGTGTGATCGTCGCGAACTGGGTGAGCGTGTACACGGCTTGCGCCTGGCGCAGGCGGAGCGCGGTCGCCGACGCGCCCTCGATGAATCCGGGGTCGGCCTGCACGGTCGCCTGGCCGTTGGAGAGTGCCGTGATATCGAACGTCGTGCCCGCGGGAACGTCCGTCGAGACACCGGCGGCTCGTTCGACGGTGGACGGTCCGGCCAGCAGACCGTTCAGGGACAGCTGTCCCAGTGCCACGGTGAAGGGTTCGGTGCGCTTGGTCGGGAAGAGCTTGCCGGCCCGCACGAACCACACCTGGTAGGTGTAGGTGCGGTTGGGGGAGGGTGTGACGTTGGTCGTCCCGGTGGGGGTCGGGCTGGCGGGAGGTGAAGGCGTGGAGGAGTGACTCTGTGATGGCGTGTCCGTCGGCGCCGGGCCCAGCGAGGTGGCGTCGCTACCGGCGCACGCCGCCGCCAGGCAGGCGACGCCCATGAGCATGATCATGAGGAGCTTCATGTCGTCCCTCCTCCTGGGGCCGGGATATGCGCGTCAGGCTCGGCCGACGGCGAAACGTCCCACTCACCGGTTCGTAACGGTTGTGTCGCAGAATCATCTTCGGCGCCTTCCTCCGCCGACGGCAAACGAACGATGAACCTCGTTCCCAGGCCTGGCCTGCTGGTCACCTCGATGTCGCCACCGAGCAGCCGAGCGTTCTCCATGGCGATGGCGAGGCCCAGGCCGCTGCCCGGCCCCGACCGTGAAGGGTCCGCCTTGTAGAACCGTTCGAACAGATGGGGAAGGTGCTCGGGCGTGATCCCCGGGCCGTGGTCCGCGACCTCGATGGTCGCGCCGGTGCCGTCATGGACCGGATCCGGGACGATCCGGACCTCGACCGGAGCTCCGCCGTGCTCGAGGGCGTTCCCGACCAGATTGCCCAGGATTCGTTCGAGCCGCCGCCCATCGGTGGAGAGAGAGACCGTGTCGCCGGCGACACTGACCTGCCCGACCCATCCGCGGGCCCGGATCACCGCGTCGAGGAGGGGCCGGACCTGCACCATTCGCGGGACGACGCTCTCTCTCCCAGCGTCGAACCGGGAGATCTCCATGAGCTCCTCGACTAGGCGGCGCAGGCGGCCCACGTCCTGGATCAGCAACTCGGCCGGTCGCCTGGCGTCGGCCGGCATCGCGTCGAGGTGCTCCCCGAGAAGGGAGGCTTCCCCGACCAGTGCCGCCAGAGGCGTACGGAGCTCGTGCGACACGTCGGAGGTGAACCGGCGCTCCCGGGCCTGGGCCTCGGAGAGAGCGGTGATCTTGGCCTGGAGGGCGGCGGCCATCTCGTTGAACGAGGCCGCCCACCGGCCGAATTCGTCCTCGGTCTCCACGGGGAGCCTGGTCTCCAGCAGGCCCTCGGCCATGTCCCGGGCTGCCTGGCTCGCTCGGCCCACGGGTTCGAGCGTTCGCCGGGCCAGCGACCGTCCAACCAGCGCAGCGACGGCGACCACGAGGAGCCACCCGGCGAGCAGGACGTTTCGGAGCTGGGCGAGATCCCGTGCAAGCGGATCCTCCGAGAACAGGAAGTACAGCTGGCCTCCCGGGCTGGCGGGGGGCCCGGGCGCGCCGATCATCAGATAGTGGCGGGCTTCGCCGGGCTCGAGTGGAACGGTGACCCTCACGTACGCCAAGTCGCCCTGCGCCACGATCGCCTGGATGCTCGCCGGGATAACCGGCCGGATCGAAGGCGTCGAGGCCTGCGAGGTCCCTCCCTCCCGTGCCAGGAAGACTGCGTGGGCGCCGCTGTCTTCGATGCCTTTGAGGAGGCCGGCCACGTCGAGGGGCGCAGGGAACCTCCGGGCGGGGCGGAGATCGCGGAGAGCTTCGGCCCTGCCGCGGTCGAGGGAATCACGAAGCCGCGTGGCGCGGACCAGGTAGAAGGACCCGGCGGCGAGAGCACCTGCGGAGATGCCGGCCACCAGGACGAACGCGACGGTGAGCCTTCGGCGGAGCTTGCCGGGGGCGACGTGGCGCCTCGGCATGGCTCAGTTCCGGTCGAAGCGGTAGCCGACGCCCCGGACCGTCCTGATGATGCGCGGATTGGCCGGGTCGTCTTCCACCTTGCTGCGGAGGCGCTGGATGGCAACGTCGACCATGCGGGAATCTCCGAGGTAGTCGTAGTTCCACACCCGGTCGAGGAGCATCTCGCGGGTGAACACCTGGCCGGGCCGACGCGCCATTTCCAGCAGGAGCCGAAACTCGGTGGCCGTCAATGCGAGATCTTGTCCCTCCTTGCGCGCCGTGAAGCTGCGAGGGTCCACCTCCAGGGGTCCGATGGAGATGGTGGTCTCCTCGGGGGCGGCCGACGCTCGGCGGAGGACGGCTCGAACCCGCGCCACCAGCTCGGGCATCTCGAAGGGCTTGGTGACGTAGTCGTCGGCGCCCGACTCCAGGCCGACCACGATGTCCACGGTGTCGCTCCTGGCGGTCAGCATCACGATGGGGACCCTGCTTTCCTTTCGGATTTCCCGGCATACCTCGAAGCCGTCCAGGGAGGGCAGCATGACGTCCAGCAGCACCAGGTCGAAAGGGTCTTGCTTCGATCTCATCAGGCCTTCCCGCCCATCCGAGGCGGTGGCCACCCGAAACCCCGCGCCTTGAAGTCCCAGCGTGGCGACCTCTCGGATCGAGGGATCGTCCTCCACCAGCAGCAGCCGTTCGTCCACCAGGGAAGCGTAACCCCCGGAGGCACCGGAAGAGGCGGGCTCGGCGCACGGAGACGACGGAGAAACGAGACGGCGTCCGAGATGGAGTCCAGCTCGTCGGGAGGGGCGGACGATCTGTGAGTAGACCTGTGGTCAGGTTGGGCACGCCGCCCACAGCCCTCGCCCGGCATCATGGGCCGCCCCCTCGGCGACCTTGAACGTAGGGGCCATCCTGGTGTCGGGCGGGACGGGGTCGGGGGTGGCGTACCCCAGCCGCACCAGCGTCAGGTTGAGCAACTCCGTCCCAACGTACACGTAGGCGAGGAGGCGCCCGTACCGGTCCCTTTTTGCCACGTCGAACACCAAGGTGACCGACCGACCGTCCAGGCGGCTCCGCGTGTACAGTCCGGCTTGGGACCCGTAACACTGGGCGGCTCCGCCGTACCAGTCGACCTCCGGCGTGTTGATCCCGATGAACCGGACGCGCTCGTCCGAACCCTCGTACGTGACGTGGATGGTGTCGCCGTCGGTGACCTTCGTGACCGGGACAGACGCCCCGTCCACCAGAGGGGCCCGGCCCGTGGGCGCCCGGGACGAGCACGCGGATGCGCCGGTGACGACGGCAGCCAGGATGAGGGCGATGATCCACGGCCTGCGGCCCGTGGCGATTCTCCATCCCATGGAAGGACCATAGCGCCCCCCTGTGACACGATCGAGGTGACCCTCGGAACGCCCTGCGGAGAGGAGAGATCAGGGGGTGAGCGGGCGATGCTCGAACGGTGTCGAGAGGACGACCGTGGTGCGGGTGTGGACGCCGGCCTTCTCCCGGAGCCGGCGAAGGAGGTCCTCCAGATCGGAGGTGGTCCCCGTTCGCACCTTCAGGATGTAGTTCTCGTCCCCTGCCACGGAATGACAGTCCTCCACCTCGCTGAACTCGAGGACCCGGTCCGGGAGGTCGTCCGGCTGCCTCGGGTCCAGGGGCATCACCGAGACCAGGGCCGTCACGAAAAGCCCCAGCGCCTGGGGGTCGAGGACGGCTCGGTAGCCCCGGATCATGCCCGCCTGCTCGAGCTTGCGGATTCGCTCGTGCACGGTGGAGGCTGCCAGGCCGGCTCGCCGCCCGATGTCGGCGAAGGTGGCCCTGGCGTCCTCCTGCAGGGCCACCAGGATGGCCCGGTCGCGTTCGTCCAACACGCCGACGATCATACTGCTCATCGGCCATGTTGCCGAACGGATCGACGATCTGGAGCCGTGCTTGCCGGACAGATAGCCGATAAGGTACGCTTCCATGCCTGTTCCATTCCATCGGAGAAGAGGTTCCCGTCCATGCAGGAATTCGACCGGAAGGCCGCCGTGGCGGAGAGCCCGGCCACACGCAACCTGGACCGGCCCGGCCATCGGGAAGCGCGCGCCCACGCCGCTGAGCAGCCCTTCCGTTACCCCTTGCAACGGGAGTTCGTCGAACCCGATTGGCGGCGCCTCCCCGGCTACCGTGATGTCAGTCGGGAGCAGTGGGAGAGCGCCCAGTGGCAGCGCGCCCACGCGGTTAAGAACCTCAAGGAGCTCAAGGCAGCTCTGGGCGAGTACCTCACCGACGAGCTGTGCGAGGACGTCCAGCGCGACATGTTCGAGCGGGCCACCATGTCGATGCTCATGCCGCCCCAGATGATCAACACCATGGAGGAACAGGACCTCTACGCCGACCCCGTTCGGCGCTACATGATCCCGGCGCTGTCGGACCGCCAGGTCGAATGGGCCAGCCACCCCTACTCGAGCCGGGACTCGCTCCACGAGGCCGACATGTGGGCGGTGGAAGGTCTCACCCACCGCTACCCCACCAAGGTCCTGGCCGAGCTCCTCAGCACGTGTCCGCAGTACTGCGGCCACTGCACGCGGATGGACCTGGTGGGCAACAGCACGCCCCAGGTGGCCAAGTACAAGTTCGAGATCAAGCAACCCGACCGGCACCAGATGATCCTGGAGTACCTGCGCAACACCCCCAGCGTCCGCGACGTGGTGGTCTCCGGAGGCGACGTCGCCAACCTCCCGATCAAGCGGCTGGAGGAGTTCGTCTCCGCGTTGATGGACATCGAAAACATCCGGGACATCCGCTTGGCCACGAAGGGCCTGATGGGCCTGCCCCAGCACTTCCTGCAGCCGGAGGTCCAGGGGGGACTGGAACGGCTGGGACGCAAGTCACGCCAGCGCGGCGTGCAGCTTGCCGTCCACACCCACGTCAACCACGCCAATCAGCTCACTCCGCTGGTGGCGAGAGCGACGAGGCAGTTCTTCGACTGGGGCTTCCGCGACGTTCGCAACCAGGGGGTCCTGCTTCGGGGAGTCAACGCGACGGCGAAAGACCTTCTGGAGCTCTGCTTCACGCTCCTCGATCACGCCGGGATCATGCCGTACTACTTCTACATGTGCGACATGATCCCGAACTCCGAACACTGGCGGACGGCGGTGTGGGAGGCCCAGGACCTTCAGCACGCCATCATGGGCTACCTGCCCGGGTTCGCCACCCCCAGGCTCGTGTGTGACGTGCCTTTCGTAGGCAAGCGGTGGGTCCACCAGACCGAGAGCTACGACCGGGAAAAGGGCATCTCGTACTGGACCAAGAACTACCGGACCGGTATCGAGTTCGACGACCCCGAGGCCCTCAACCGCCGCTACGCCTACTACGACCCGATCTACACCCTGCCGGCGTCCGGGGAGCGGTGGTGGCGGGAGCATTCGAAGGAGCTGGCCCCTACCACGTAAGCTCTCTCGCGTCGTGAAGAGCGAAGAGTTCGAGGTCGACACCGCCGGGCGGTTCGTCAGCAACATCACCAGGGACGTCAAGGCGTTCGCGTCCGAAGCGGGAGGCGACGGCATCCTGCACGTCTTCGTTCCCCACGCCACGTGCGGGGTCGCGTTGATGGAGACGGGTTCCGGTTCCGAGGGGGACCTCGAGGAGATGCTGAGGAGGTTCCTGCCACGCGACGACCGGTATCGCCACCAGCACGGCTCCATGGGGCATGGAGGAGACCACCTTCTGCCGGTCTTCGTCAGCCCCGCCCTGAGCCTGCCGGTCGAAGGCGGGAAGGTGGTGCTGGGGACGTGGCAGAGCGTGGTCGTGGTCGATCCGAACCGGGAGAACAACACGCGCCGGGTGCAGCTCAGATTCATCGGTGGGTGACGGCCCGGTTCGGCGCATGGCTGAGGCCCGCATCTCGTTTCCACGACAGTTCGCCCGGACCCGCCGATTCACGCTGGGGAAACCCCGGAGCTTCGCCGTGGCGAGGAACGGATCGCGGGTAGCGTTCCTTCGGTCCAAGGCGGGGGACGACCCCGTCACCTGTCTGTGGGCGCTCGATGTCGAAACCGGCTTCGAGCGTCTGGTCTGTGACCCCCGGGAGATCGCCGGAGGGGCGCCGGTGGACGTCCCGCCGGAGGAACGGGCCAGGCGAGAGCGAGTGCGGGAGAGCGCCGACGGGATCGTCGCCTACGCGATCGACCCGGAAGGGAAGGTGGCCGCACTCGGGTTCGGAGGACGGCTGTTCGTGGCGGATATGGTTGCGGGCCGGGTGGACCCGGTGCCGGCGGCGGGACCGGTGGTCGATCCTCGGCCGGATCCGACCGGCCGGCGGGTGGCCTACGTGCGGGATCGCTCGGTCCACGTGGTCGATATTGCCTCGGGCCTGGATCGACTCGTCGTGGGAGAGGACGATCCCGCTGTGTCGTGGGGACTCGCCGAGTTCGTCGCTGCGGAGGAGATGGGCCGGACGCGAGGATTCTGGTGGAGTCCGGGCGGCGAGCGGGTGGCCGTGGCCCGGGTCGACACCACGCCCGTCCAGCGCTGGCACATCGCCGATCCTGCGGAGCCGTCGAGGGGCGCGACCCCGGTCGCGTACCCGGTGGCGGGGACGCCGAACGCGCAGGTGTCCCTGTCCGTGGTCGATCTGGCCGGCGGGCGGGCCGACGTGGACTGGGATCGTGAAGCATTCCCGTATCTGGCCCGAGTGGTGTGGACGCCAGGTCGTCCACTGACGCTGCTGGTCCAGTCGCGCGACCAGCGCGTCACGCGCGTGCTGATGTGCGATCCCGTTTCCGGGCGGGCGGAGACCCTTCGAGAGGATCGCGACGACGCCTGGCTCGAATTGGTCGACGGGCTACCGGCGTGGCTCGATGACGGGCGGCTGGTGTTCACAGTCGACCGGGACGGCGTTCATCGACTCGTGGTCGATGGTCGTGTGATCACACCGCCCGGGCTTCACCTCCGAGGCGTCGTCCGGGCGGCCCGGGATGTCCTGTTCACCGCGTCCCAGGAACCCACCGAGGTGCACGTGTGGCGTGGTTCGGCCGAACCCGGAGGCGAGATCGAGCTGACTCCTCTCACGGAAAGGCCGGGCGTCCATGGCGCCGCCGCCGGCGGAGACGTTGTGGTGTTGACGTCGGCTTCGATGGAAGAGGACGCGGCGATCACCACCGTGCTCAAGGACGACCGCGAGGTGGCCACGATCCGGTCCTTCGCCGAGCGGCCAGCGCTGACGCCGTCGGTGACGTTCCTGAGCCTGGGACGAAGAGAGCTTCGTTCGGCCCTCCTGTTGCCCACCGGCCGTGAGGGAGGGTCGTGGCCGGTGCTCCTCGATCCCTATGGGGGCCCCTCGGCCCAGCGAGTGGTGAAGGCGCGGGCGGCGTTCCTGCAGTCGCAATGGTTCGCCGACCAGGGTTTCGCGGTGCTCGTCACCGACGGCCGGGGAACGCCGGCCAGGGGAACCGGGTGGGAGCGGTCCATCCACCGGGACTTCGCCACGGCTCCACTTCAGGACCAGGTGGATGCGCTGCACGCGGCTGCCGAACGAGACGACCGCCTCGACCCCTCCCGAGTCGCCATCCGGGGCTGGTCCTTCGGAGGATACCTGGCGGCGCTGGCTGTTCTGAGGCGCCCGGACGTCTTCCACGCCGCCGTGGCCGGTGCTCCCGTCACGGACTGGCGCCTGTACGACACCCACTACACCGAGCGCTACCTGGGCGACCCGAACGAGAACCCCGACGCGTACCTCCGGAGCTCCCTCCTGGAGGATGCCGCAGCCCTTCGGCGCCCGCTGATGCTGATCCACGGCCTGGCCGACGACAACGTGGTGGTGGCGCACACGCTTCGGCTGTCGCGGGCCCTCCTGGAGGCGGGCCGGCCGCACACCGTCTTGCCGCTCTCAGGAGTGACCCACATGACGCCGCAGGAGGCCGTCGCCGAGAACCTCCTGCTGCTCCAGGTGGCCTTCCTTCGGGACGCCCTCGGCATGGACAGAGCCTGAGCAAGCCAACCCTATACTCCTGCCGGTGAGGAGCCTGTACCGGGCGACCCGCGTCTACACCCTCAGCCATCCGTCGGTGGGGGAGTGGATCCTGGTCGACGACCGGCATGTCGAACGGGTCGGTTCCGGTGAGCCGCCCGGCGCCGACCGGGTGATGGACCTTCCCGGGACCACCATCGTGCCCGGGTTCATCGACAGCCACGTCCACCTCACCGGCGTGGGCCTCTCCGGCGTGGGAATCCCGCTGGAGCGGGCCCGGTCGGGGCAGGAGCTTCTGGGGCTCGTGGCCGAAGAGATCACCCACGGTCCGGAGAAGGTCCTCGCTCATGGATTCGACGAGAGTCAGTGGCACCGCCCCGACGTCCCCACCCTTCCCGAGATGGACGAGCTGGGGGAGGTCCCGTTCATCCTGGTCAGAGCCGACGGGCACATCTCGCTGGCCAACACGGCGGCCATGAAGGCCTCCGGCGTGCTCGAGTCGGAGGGCGTCGAACGGGACGAACGGGGCCAGCCCTCGGGAGTGCTCAGGAGGGACGCCAACGCCCGGGTCCAGCGGTGGTTCCACGAGTCGCTCAGTGATCACGAAGTGCGAGAGCTGCAGCTCCAGGCGGCCTCGCTGGCGGCGTCACGGGGAGTCACCTGCGTCCACGAGATGGCAATCCCGCAGTCGAGGGGGACCCGGGACGTGGAGGTGTTGCTGGAGCACCGCCAGCAGCTCCCGGTCGACCTGGTCATCTACGTGGCCGACATGGACATCCCGTACGTGATGAACCTGGGACTGGAGGCGATCGGGGGCGACCTGTCGCTGGACGGTTCGATCGGGGCCCGAACGGCGTCGGTCGGTCGGTCGTACCAGGACGGAGAGGGCACCGGCACCTCGTACGTCGATCCAGACGAACTCGCGGAGTTCTTCCACAACGCGCACCTGGCCGGACTGCAGGTTGCCGTCCACGCCATCGGCGATGCGGCCATCGAGCAGGCGCTCACCGTGTGGGAGCGAGTCTATCGGGCGCTCGACTCCCGGCAGCGCCGGCATTTCCGGGCCCGCCGGCACCGCATCGAGCACTTCGAGATGCCACGAGGCGAGCAGGTCGAACGGGCCGCCGCACTGGGGCTGGCCATCAGCGTCCAGCCGGCGTTCGACGCCGAATGGGGACACCCCGGGGCGATGTACGAGCGAAGGCTGGGTGAGGAGCGTGCGGCCGCCATGAACCCGTTCGGAACGCTGCTGGCCCGGGGGCTGGAGGTGGGGGCCGGATCAGACGCGCCGGTCACCCCGCTGGACCCGATGTACGGGCTGTGGGCGCTTGAGACGCACCACGATCCCTCGCAGCGCATGAGCAGGGAGCAGGCCGTGCGTCTCTTCACCGTGGGGAGCGCCAGGCTGGCCCATCTGGAGGAGAAGAAGGGCCGGCTGGAGCCGGGCATGCAGGCCGACTTCGCCGTCTACGAAGCGGACCCGCTCACGATCGAGGACCCGCGCGAGCTGCGTCCGATCCTGACGCTCTCCCGAGGACGGGAGGTCTTCGCCCGGTAGCCGGAGGAGGTTTCTCCTAGGAAACCAGCTCCAGGGAGCTCCCACGGTGCGACTTTCGAACCTCGACCCGGGGGAACTGCTCGGCCAGGTCGCGGACGTGGGTGATGACGCCGATGAGGCGTCCGTCCCCGGCCAGCTGCTCGATGGCGTCGACGACCACGCGGAGTGTCTCCTGATCCAGCGTGCCGAAGCCTTCGTCCAGGAACAAGCTGTCCAGGCGGGCCCCGTTCGTGACAGAGAGTGACCTCACCTGGTCGGCCAAGGCCAGCGCCAGAGCCAGAGAGGCCAGGAAGGTCTCGCCCCCGGAGAGGGTTCGAACGCTGCGCTCCTCGTCGCCGTTCCAGGTGTCGATGACGAAGAACTCGTCGTCGCGGCACACGATGCGGTAGCGCCCGTCGGAAAGGCTCGCCAGGCGCTCCGAGCCGGCCGTCGCCAGGACCTGAAGCGCTTCGGCCTGGAGGAACGCGATCAGATGGTCCGCCCGGAGCTCCAGCGCAAGGACCCGAAACGCCCTGGATCGAGCCTCGACTGCGCCCATCTCTTCGGCCAACTTGCCTTTGCGCTGCAGCCGGGTCGTCATCTGCTCCGCGCGCTGCTTCGCCGTTGCGACGTCCGCCGTCGCCTTCCGACACGCCGCGTTGACGGCTTCGGCCAGCTCTTGGAGCGTCGCGCTCGGCTCTTCCAGGAGACCTCCGACAGCCTCGTTCGCCTCCTCGAGGAAACGGTCTTCGGTGGAGGAGCGCTCTTCGACGTCTCGAGCGAGCCGCTCCGCGAACGTGGCCAGAGCGCCTGCCAGCTTCTCCGCGTAGCTCGTCAGGGCCACCGGATCGGCGGCGACGGGCGGCGCTGGGAGCTTGATCGGAGAGGCCTTCTTCCCGATCGCCCGGGCAGCCCGGTCGAACAGCGGCTGGTGGTCGGCGGCCAGCAGGTCATGCTGGCGGTCGACTCGGGCGACGACCCGATCGCGTTCCTGCTCGGCCTTGAGGAGCGCCTCTGCGGCTTCCGCGGCGGCGCGGGTGGCGTCCCGCTCGGCTCGGTCGAGCTGGTGGAGCTCTCGGAGCCGGTTCTCGATGGTCCCGGCCGGATCGCCGGGTAGAGGGAGGCCCAGGATGGCGCCGAGGGCCTCTTGATGGGACGCGATGTGTGCGGCGGCCTCGCCCAGCTCGGCGGCCAGACGCTCCTGCTCTGCCTGGTTGGACTGGACGTCGCGACGGGCGGTGTCCGCCTCCCGATCGGACTGGACCACCGCCTTTCGGGTCGCCTCGAGGTCCTTCCTCGCGCCCTGCAGTGCCTCGGTTGCCTTGTCGAGACCGTCCGCCCCGGTCTCTTTGGGGACCTTCCGCAGCGGTTCACCGCACACTGGGCACGGATCACCGATCTTCAAGCCTGCCGAAACCGTCGCCACCAGATCCTGGTGGCGGGCGGCTTCAAGGGCGGCCTCGGCCGTGTTCGCGTCGGTTTCCCGGACGGCCAGGACGTCGGTCCGTTCGGCCAGGGCGCGCTCCGCCGACGCCACCGC
>DHWM01000073.1:0-1417 GCA_002413185.1 Actinobacteria bacterium UBA5182 | reverse complement strand
GCCGGCCAGGTCCCTCGCGGAGCCCAGGGAAGCTTCGGCCTCCTGGAGAGCTCCCACAGCTTCCTCCAGCGCCCGCCCGGCTGCGGTGGAGGCCGCGGCGGACTCTTCGACGGCGACCGCGGTGTCCCGAAGGCTCCCGGCCAGCTCGGCGAGCTCGGCAGCGGCGGCGCTCGTCCGGTGGGCGGCTCTTGCCGCTTCGTCCGCGCACGCTCGAAGCTCCTCGGCCGAGCGTTTGGACTCCTGCCACCGGGCCAGGATCGCAACGATGCGCTCGGCCACGCCGGCCAGAGCCTTCTCTCGCTTCTCGGCCGCCCTGGCCGCCGCTCGCGCCTCCTTGAGCGCCTCGGGGGATGCATCCGCGTACTCGCTTCCCAGCAGCTGGGCCATGGTCTGAGCCCGAACCGAAGCCTCCCTGGCGAGGGCACCGGCTCGTTCGGCCATGCGGCGGAACAGTGAGAGCCCCAGCAGCTCGGTGAGGATGTCGCGGCGCTTCTTGGCGTCGCCCACCAGGAACTCCGCGAACTTGCCCTGGGGGAGGAGAACGCTCCGGGTGAAGCCGTCGTAGGTGAGGCCGATGGCGCGAGTGATGATCTGTTCGGCCTCCCGGACCCGGTCCGAGCCCTCTCCGGCCTGCCGCCACTCGCCGCCCGGGCCGTGCCGTTCCAGCTGGATCTTCGTCGCGCCACGGCCGGACGGAGTGGAACGAGTCACCCGGTAGCGTTCGTTCCCGACCTCGAACTCCAGCGTCACGGCCATCCGGGCCTGGCCCTGGCTGACCAGCTGGCTGACCCGGTCGCCGACCCGTTCGACCCGTCCGTACAGCGCGTACGTCATGGCGTCGAGCAACGAGGACTTCCCGCTGCCGGTGGACCCCGCAATGGCGAAGACGTCGAGTTCCCTGAAATCGAGCTCCTGCCGATCGCGAAAGGCGGTGAAACCCTTCACCTGGAGCTTCAGTGGACGCACGTGGACCTCCATGCCCGCCCCAGGGCGTCAAGCAACCTCATCCCCACACCCTATCTCGCGACAGGGCCCGAATCACATCCATGTGAGTCTCATTCTGCGTGGAACGCCGCGAGCCGCTCCGCCTCGTCTTCGAGCTCGCGGCGAGCGCGTTCGAAGTCGTGCAGCCGCGACCACAGGCCGACGTACCCGGAGGGGGCATACTGCGTCTGGAGTCCTGCCACGCGCTCGAGCGCCCGCGTCACCGGCAGTCCGGACCGTTCCAGCAGGAGCTGGCGTGCCAGCACCGCCCGGTTGAGTTCGCGGGCGGACAGGACACTCTCGGTCATCGGGAGGGGGTCTCGTTCAACCTTCGTCCTGGGCGCTCTCCAGGACCTCGTCGAACGCCCCCATGAGATCCTCGGGTGCATCGTCGACCCCGTGCTCTCGGTGGAAGTAGGAGAGGAACTGGTCG
>DHWM01000039.1:2943-3202 GCA_002413185.1 Actinobacteria bacterium UBA5182 | reverse complement strand
GTCTGGTACAAAGCTCGCTCAGTCTCAAGAACCATCGGGTGGAGGATGTGGCTCTGCGCGAGGGGCGAGTCGTCGTGAACCTCGACCTCATCAGCCGGCGTCGGCTGCCATGCTCGGCTTGCGGCACCTTCGATCCGGTGCGTGGGCGGCTGCCCCAGCGCGCCTGGCGCCATCTCCCCGTCTGGGGAGTTCCGGTCGAGCTGCGGTACCGGCCGGCTCGGGGGGCCTGCTCGGCATGCGGGACGCCCAAGGTGGAGGG
>DHWM01000039.1:565-2887 GCA_002413185.1 Actinobacteria bacterium UBA5182 | reverse complement strand
CCTTCGGCAAGGTGCGGGACCGTCGCCCCCAGCGCCGGTGGCGTCACATCCCCATCTGGGAGATTCCGGTGGAGCTGCGCTACCGGCCGGCCCGGGTGGCCTGCTCGGCGTGCGGGACGCCGAAGGTGGAGGCCATCCCGTGGAGCCTGGGCAAGAGCACCCTGTCGCGGCCGCTCCTGGTGGAGCTGGCCACGTGGTCTCGGCTGCTGGCCTGGGACGTGGTGGCCGATCTGTACGGGGTGTCCTGGTCCACGGTGGTCGCCGCAGTGGAGCAGGCGGTGGCTTACGGCCTGGCCCGCCGGGACCTGTCGGAGGTCCGGGTCATCGGCATCGACGAGCTCTCCCGGCGCAAGGGCCACCTCTACCACACCAACGTCTACGACATCGGCTCGGTGCCCCGTCGGCTGATCTGGTCCAAGGAGGGCCGGGACAAGAAGGCCATCGAGGCCTTCTTCGACTTCCTCGGCCCTGAGCAGGCCAAACGCATCGAGGCGGTGTGCTGCGACATGTGGGCCAACTACGTCGAGGTGGTGAGGGAGCGGGTCCCCCAGGCTGGACTGGTGTTCGACAAGTTCCACATCGTGCGGCACCTCCTGGAGGCGGTGAACGACGTCCGCAAGGCCGAGGCCATGGCCCTCAAGGACGCCGAGCCGGACCTGCTCAAGGGGACCCGCTACATCTGGCTGAAGAACCCGTGGAACCTCACCGACCGCCAGCTCCTTCGACTGCACGAGCTGGAGCGCCGGCGCGGCCTGAAGGTCCTAAAGGCCTACGAGCTCAAGGAGCAGTTCGCCCACCTGTGGGACTACCGGTCCAAGACCTGGGCTGCCAAGTACCTCGATCGCTGGTTCTGGTGGGCCACCCACTCCCGGATGGAGCCGATGCAAGCGTTCGCCTGGATGCTGCGGCGCCACGAGGAAGGCATCCTGGCGTACTTCGATCACCGCATCGACAACGGCGCCGTCGAGGCCATGAACAACAACGCCAAGGCCATCAGCCATAGGGCCCGGGGTTTCCGATCGGAGAAGGCGTTCACTCTCGCCATGCTGCACTGCATGGGGAACATGGAGCTCCCTCCGAGCCTCGCGTAGCCGGCCGAGCCCGTACAAATTCTCGAGAGGAGCCGACATATTTGGGCGGCGTCCCATTGAGTGGGTCCGCTTGAGCGCGGAAATCCCATGTCAGAGGGGCTTTTCGTGGTAGCTATCCAGTAAACGACCGGATAAGGGGGCCCGGGATGGCACAACGAACGGCACGTCCGCTGCCCGAAGTGTGGAAGCCTGGACACCAAGCGCAAGGGGAAGACCGGGACGGTGCCCGTGGGCCTGGGCGGAGCGCTCGCCCCGCTGCAGCGGTTCTTCTGCAAGACCTGCGGCAAGAGCTTTACGCTGGGACGCGACAAAGCCCGGCCCGGCGCCCGGTTCGCCGACGACGTGGTCGACGAGGCCGTCCGCCTCTACGTCCAGGGCCTTCCTTCCTACCGCGTGCTGTCGGTGCTGCTGGAGCGGCGCCTTCACCGCCCCGTGGCCCGGATCACCCTGAACCGTTGGGTGGACGACGCCGGAGGACGGTCCAAGACTCCACTCGAGGTCTCCTCCGAGCTCGCGCCGCGGTGGGGCGGGTTCCTGGGAGTCGACGGCAAGTTCATCACGGCCGGGCGCAAGGAGGCCTCCCTGCTGGTGGGGGTGGACCATCCCACTCAGGACGTGGTGCACGCCTTGGTGCTCCCGGCGGAGAACGGCGAGGGGTTCGAGCGCCTGGTGCGCGAGGCGGTGACCGGAGCCGGATATCCTCTGCGGGGCATCGTCACCGACCTCGGACCCGGGTTCGCCCAGGCCTACCGCGCGCACTTCGCCCGGGTCCCGTTCCAGGCCTGCCGGATCCACTTCGATCGCCGCCTTGACCAGGACATTCCCAAGGCCAAGGGCACCCCGAATGCAGCAATCTACGCCGAGCTCAAGGATCGGATCCGGGCAGTGCTGTACGCCGGGACCGAGGAGGAGGCCCGGGCGCTGCTACACGCCCTGAGCGCAGAGCGGGGCCGCTTCGGCGGGGTAGGCCGCGTGGACTCCTTGCGATCGGTGGAGCGCAACTTCGGGCTGTACATGGCGCATCACCACACGCCGGGGTTGCCCGCCGACAACAACGTCACGGAGAACGTGATCAAGCAGCTGGGCAAGAAGCTCAGGCTGATGGAGGGGTTCGCTAGCCTGGAATCGGCGGAGCGGTTCTGCCGGCTCCTCATCGGGTGCTACCGGTTCAAGCGCTTCACCGACTCCTGCCGCAGCGGCCACAACGGCAAGGCGCCGCTCGAGCTCGCCG
>DHWM01000039.1:0-403 GCA_002413185.1 Actinobacteria bacterium UBA5182 | reverse complement strand
CAAGGCGCCGCTCGAGCTCGCCGGTGTTGATCTTGCAGGCCGCGACTGGCTCACGTTCTTGCTGGACCGCTGAGCGTCGCGGGCGGAAGCGTCTCGCTTTCACCAGTTCCTCGGACCCAGCGCAATGCTGTTCCCTCTCGGAGGCCTCACCATCGCGTTCAACGAACGCTCACCCTGCCGCCGGCCTACGCCAGCCCGGCCTTCCGTTCCTCTGACGGGATGCCAACCGCGCCATCGGGCCCATCCCACGAACCGGGTCGAGAGCTTGCCTTCGGAGCAGCCCCTCAGACCCACTCAATGGGACGCTCGCCAAAGATTCCCTCAAGAACGAAGTGAGGCCGCTGGCCCAGGCTGTGACCGAGGTATCCAGGTCATCTGACGAGCTGCAGGCACAGCGCCGAAG
>DHWM01000166.1 GCA_002413185.1 Actinobacteria bacterium UBA5182 | reverse complement strand
GATCTTCACCATCGAGACCACGCTGAACAACGACACGTTCCCCAAGGCGTTCGGCTTCCTCAACAAGCGAGAGTGGGAGTGGTCGATGAAGGACCAGGCCGCGTTCCTGGCGGCCAAGCGGGCCAACGACCGGGCGCCGGGGCGGGCCCGGCGCGAGGTGTTCCGACGGATCGTGGCGCCCTACTCGGTGACCGGGATCAACGCCGGGGAGACCGAGGCTGTGCACCGACGAACGCTGGCCAGAGTCCACCGCCAGCAGGTGACCGAGGTGAACGGGCAGGCCGACGTGATGGTGGTGGGGCTGCCCTACATCTGCCCGTACAACGTCAACTCGATCATGAACCCGATCCTGGTGCAGTGCCTGGGCCTCGGATACTTCTTCAACCTGTACCTGGGCAAGCCGGTGGTGCGCCAGGGCGGCGTGATGATCCTGCACCACCCCGTGCCGTGGGAGTTCCACCAGGTCCACCATCCGTCGTACGTGGACTTCTTCGACGAGGTCCTCGCCGAGACCACGGACCCCTCCCAGATCGAGGCGAAGTTCGAACAGCAGTACGCCCAGGATCCCTGGTACATCCACCTGTACCGGAACTCCCACGCGTACCACGGCGTGCATCCGTTCTACATGTGGTACTGGGGCGCCCACGCCATGGACCATCTGGGCGACGTGATCTTCGTCGGCGCAGACCGCCGGACGGTGTCACGCATGGGGTTCCGGACCGCGTCGACGTTCGCCGACGCGCTGGAGATGGCCGGAGAGTCCGTCGGGACGACTCCCCGGATCACGTACCTGCACGCCCCGCCCCTGACGATGGCGGAGGTGCGGTGACGTGGCGTCCCTGACGGAGGACATCCGCGAGGTCGCCCGGGGGTGGCGGTGGACACGCCGGCCGCTCACCCCGAGGTCGGCCGAACCCTGGGCGCCGCCCGCCGAGCCGCGGGAGTTCCCGACGGCGTGGGCCAGAACGCCTGCGGTGAGGGCAACCCGGGAGATCATCCAGCGCTACGTGTTCAAGCCGCTGGTGTGGACGGAGACCGAACCGACCGTGGAGGGCCTGGATCACCTGGAGGGCCTGCGGCCCCCGGTCATGTTCGTCGCCAACCACTCCAGCCACATCGACACGCCCCTGATCCTGTGCTCGCTCCCGCGGCAGTGGCGCGAGAAGACGGCGGTGGCGGCGGCGGCCGATTACTTCTTCGACGTGTGGTGGCGGGCCGCCAGCACGGCGCTGGTGTTCAACACCTTCCCCATCGAACGGGCCGGAGGAAAGCGGGCGACCACCACCGCACGCAAGCTGGTGGAAGAAGGGTGGAACCTGGTGGTCTTCCCCGAGGGCACCCGGTCCCGGGACGGATGGGTCGGGCGGTTCCGCCACGGCGCGGCCCGGCTGTGCCAGGAGTACGGCATGCCCGCGGTCCCGGTGGCCCTTCGGGGCACCTACGCGGCGATGCCCCGGGGACGGTCCTGGCCCCGACCGGGGCGCCTGCCCGTCTCGGTGAGGTTCGGCCCGCCGCTCCGGCTGGAACAGGACGAGGACTACCGCTCGCTGTCGAAGCGGATGCAGCAGTCGCTGGCCCGTCTGTGGGACGAAGACGGCTCGACGTGGTGGGACTCCATGCGGCGGGAGTCCGAAGGAGCGACGCCTTCCATGAGCGGTCCGGACGGTCCCAGGTGGCGAAGGGTGTGGGACTCCACGCGCCCGCTTCCCCGCCGGGCCCGGCCCAAGGCCTGGCCGGCCCGATGAGCCGGACCGGCGGGCAGGCCCGGCGCCGGCAGCTCCTCCAGCAGGCCATCGGGTTGTTCGGCTCGAACGGCTACCAGGGGACCAGCCTGGAGGCGGTGGCCTCGGCAAGCGGCGTCCGCAAGCAGACCCTCCTGTACTACTTCCCGACGAAGGACGCGCTGCTCCGAGCGTGCGTCGAGGAGACCAGCCAGCGGGTGGCTCGGGAGCTGTCCGACGCGCTGGACGCGCAGGCCTCCGCGTCGAAGAAGGCCGAGACCGTCATCCGGACCCTGTTTCGGATGGCCGAGGAGTGGCCCGAGTTTCCCCGGTTCATCCGGGAGGCCAGCCGGCTCGACCCCGAGGTCATCGAACGGTTCGCCTCGGTCCTGGAGCCGCTCCGGCTCCGGGCGCTGGCGTTCCTGGCGAACGAGATGCTGGGAGGCAGGATCCGCCGGCAGGACCCCGCGCTCCTGCTGTTCACGCTGTACACGGCGGTGGTCGGCTCGATCACCGAGGCCGGGGTGCTGCGTGCCGTCGTGGGCGAGGATGAAGGCCGAACGGCCCTGCACAGCCGGGAGCAGGAGGTGCTGGAGTTCGTCCGCAACGCCATCGCCACGAGGGGAGAGCAACCGGCCCGATCGGCGGGATGACCCGGCCTCACCGTCGGCCGGGCCGGTTGCTCAGATGGAACGTCAGACCACCAAACTGGTCGCCGGGGAGAACTGCGCCGCCTTCCCCGTCAACGGGTTTCGGATCCGCGCCCTGAACTGGTACGTTCCGCTGCCCTCGTCGGGGGTGAACACCGTCGACTGGAGCGAGGTGTTCGTGAAGATGTTCCGGAACGCTGTGTCCGTCGGTCCTTTCTCCTGCACGTCGTAGCCGTACCCCGTGGGCGTCGTCCCCTGGGCCCACGTGAGCGTGTAGGTGCCGTTCCCGTTGTTCACGATCTTCGGCTTGATCTTCACGGTGTTCGTGCTTCCCGGTACCGCGGAGTCACTGACCACGTACGTGCCGGCCGCCTGGAACTTGAAGGCGAAGAACGAGACCGGCGCCTTGACGCCAGAGTCGATCAGGTTGGAGTTGTCGGTGAGGTGGTGGGTGGTGATCGTACCGAAGAAGTTGTACTGCACGGTGTTCCCGAGTGCCGCGGTCGTCGTGGTTGCCGAGAACCCGGCGTCGTTGTCGGTCACGTACTTGAACCCGCTCTTGGCCTTCACGGTGGTGTCCTGCGACGCGGAGTTGTTCGCGGTGTTCGGGTCGGACTGATCCGCGGCCACCGAGGCCTGGTTCGTGATGGTGGACGGCTGGATCGGCGTCACCTTGACGGTGACGGTCGCCGACGAGCTGACGTTGATCGGGCCGAGGTTGCAGCTCCTCACCGACGAGCCCGTGCACGCGGCGCCCTGGCTCGGGATTGCCGACACGAAGATCGTGTTCGGCGGGAGCGTGTCGGTCACGGTCGTGTTCGTTGTCGCCACGGGGCCACCGTTGGTGACGGTGACGGTGTAGGTGACGGTACTGTCCGCCGTGACGGGGTCGGGCGAGTCGGTGTTCGTGAGCGAGAGGTCCGCCCCCGCCACCGAATCGTCGTTCTGGATCGTGCCCTGGCCCTGCCCGTCGTTGATCGTGACGTTCGTCGGGTTCGACAGGTTCACCGAGAACGTCTCGTCGGGCTCGACAGTGGTGTCGCCGTTGACGTTGACGTCCACGGACTTGGACGTGTTCCCAGGGCTGAACGTCACCGTGCTGCTCGTCCCCGTGTAGTCGGACGGGGCCGTGGCGGTCCCGTCAGCCGTCGCGTAGTCCACCGTGATCGTCTTGCCGCTCGCAGCCGAGAGGCTGACGGCGAAGGAGAACGTCGTGGTGCCGGTGTTGCCTTCGGCCTTTGACACGTCGCCGATGGAGACCGACGGCGGCGGGTCGTTGTCCTGGATCGTGCCGGTGCCCTGTGCATCGAGGATGAAGGCGTTCGACGCGCTCCCCAGGTTCACGACGAACGTCTCGTCGACCTCGTCGATCGTGTCCCCGACCACCGGGACCGACACGGTCTTCGACGCACCGTCCCCTGCTACCCAGGTGAGTGAATTGCTGGTGGACGTGTAGTCGGCGGGAGCGGTCGCCGTGCCGTCCGCTGTGGCGTAGCTCACGGAGATCGCAAGGTCCGGCCTGGCCTGGTTCAACGAGACCGTGAAGTTCGCGTTCTGCGTTCCGCTGTCTCCCTCGGTCACTGTGACGTCGGAGATCGAGAGCTCGGCCCGCCTGACCGTGACGACCGCGCTGGTCGCACCGCAGGCCACGTCGTAGAACATGCCCGGACCGACCAACCCCTGGTCACGCCCGTTGATGGTCGTAAAGCACCCGGTGTGAGAGGCGTAGGTCATGATCGTGAAGGTTTGCCCGGTCGTCGGGGTGAACGCGTTGATCGTGGCGAGGCTCAGCGTTCCGTTGAGCGTCGCCGCCCCGGTGGCCTTCAACTGATCGTATCCAGTGCCGGGGGTGGTCCCGCCGATCTCGATCGCCAGCGTCCCGCCAGAGT
>DHWM01000005.1:8240-14948 GCA_002413185.1 Actinobacteria bacterium UBA5182 | reverse complement strand
TCCGCTACGTAGCCGTCGAGCGACGTGATCGCCGAGTAGATCAGCTTGGCCATGGTGAGCCTCCCTTTACGCATACTGCACCTGGCTACGAACTTAGAGCTTGCGCCAATAGGTTGCCCGTCTGACTCGATTGAGTCGTGTGAGTCGGTGGCAAAGCAGGCATGGAGTCCGGGAGCATCGGGACCCCTTTCGGTATCCGAAATCGGAGGCATCAGGGGACGCCGGAGGGAGGGGACCCGCCTCAGCCGCCGATCATGGACATGGAACGTCCCGGCCGTCGGAAGTCCGGATGATTGATCTTGTGGCCCTCCCACTTCGACCAGACGGCCCCGCGGATGAGCCGGGCCAGCTCTTCGTCCCGCGCTCCGTCCCGCAGTGGCGTGCGAAGGTCGGTCTCCTCCATCGCGAACAGGCACGCTCGGAACTGGCCCTCGGCGGTGATCCGGAGGCGGTTGCACGTATCGCAGAACGGCTCGGTGACCGAGGCGATCACCCCGACCGCGCCCGCCCCGCCGTCGGCGAACCGGAACGTCGAGGCGGGTTCGGGGCCCTCGCCCTCCGCGAGCAACGGGAACACCCGGTCGATCGTCTCGATCACGTCGGCGGACGGGACGACCTTGGCTCGCTCCCAGTGCTGCTCGGCGTCGAGGGGCATGTATTCGATGAACCGGACCTCATAGCCCGTCTCCCGAACGAACCGGGCGAAGTCGACGACCTCGTCCTCGTTCGTGCCGGCGATGACCACACAGTTGAGCTTGATGGGGGTCAGGCCCGCTTCGTCCGCAGCTCGTAGCCCCCGCATCACCCGATCCAACGCGTCCCGTCGGGTCATCTCGGCGAAGCGGTGCCGGAGCAACGAGTCGCAGGAGACCGTGACACGGTGTAGCCCCGCCTCGGCCAGCGGTCCGGCCAGACGGTCCAGGAGGTACCCGTTCGTGGTCATGGAGATCTCGACGTCCGGGGAGGCGCTCCGCAGCATCCTGATCAGCGTGGGAAGTTCGGCTCGAACCGTCGGCTCGCCGCCGGTGATCTTGACCGACCGTACCCCCAGGGACTCGAAAACTCCGACCACGCGAGTGATCTCCTCGAAGGTCAGGATCTGCTCCTTGGGCACCCACTGCAGTCCCTCCGCGGGCATGCAGTAGGTGCACCGGAAGTTGCACCGATCGGTCACCGAGACACGGAGGTCGTCTCCCACCCGGCCGAACGTGTCCACCAGCGGTCCGCCTGGCGGCGGAGGCGATTCGATGTCGTGAACGGCCATGAGCTCCTCGAGGTTCGTCGTCTCCCACAGTATGCCCGGTCCGGCCCCGGACCGGTCAGCCGATGCTCGGGGGCCGGTGCCCTCCTGGGCGCCCTCGACCCGGACGAAATTGGGACTCCTCTCTTCGGAACCGACGTGGTAGACCTGCGTGAATCGGCCCGCCGGGCCGGTCGGGAGGTGTTCACGATGTGGAAGCGGTGGGTTCCGCTGCTGTCGTTGGCCCTGGGCATCATGGTTGCCGTGCCGGTCGCCGTGATGGCCACCACGCCGAACGTCTCGTCGACGCTGGACAAGCAAGCCGCCCTGTTCCGTTCGACCACGATCTCGACGACGAGCCAGACGTTCAGCGACGTCCCCGGCTTGAGCAACCTGATCATCTGCGCGATCAACGAGGTCAGCGTCACGGTGAGCGTCGGCATCACCGGCGGTGAGATGAGCATGCAGGTGACGATGGACGGTGCCGGGGCGCTCCAGCCCGGGGCCGTCCACTTCAACCCGGCCGACGGAACGAGCGGCTTCACGTTCACCTACGTCGCCAACGCGGGCACCTTCGAGGGAAACGACAACCATGCCTTCGGTGTGCAGTGGCGATCGACGAACGGGGCCAAGGTGAATCTGAACCGGGGCGTGATGAACCTGCAATACCAGACGGGCACCAGCTGCTGACGACGTCCCGACCGCGGGCTTGGCAGGCCGCTGGGAAGGACCGCCCGGCTGCTCGACTCGGGTGCGTTCCGGCCCTAAGCTCCGATCGCCGTGGACACGCTGTTCGGTCCGACACGAACCGAAGGCCCCCCGGTCGTCTACGGCCGGGTCCGGCGATGGCGACGGTGGATCGCCATGCTGGTTGGGGTCGCCGTCCTCGGCGCCGTGGCCGGATTCGGGGCGTACCTGATCAGATACCAGCCACTCACCACCAACGCCGCCGGGCCGCAATCGACGGGCGATCTCACCGCTACGTCATCCGCCGGCTCCACAAGGACCGTCTACCGTGCCATCTATCGAGACGGCCAGACGATCGGGTACCTGTTCGATCTCACCAACAATGGCCCGTGGGGCGTCACGATCATCGGCGTCGAGACACCGGCCGGAAACACGCTGCTCCGAACGGTGGCGGTGGAGATGCGCCGGGACGGTCGGTGCTGTGGCGCCGACCCCACCGAGCTGGAACGGTTCGTTTCGTTTTCGCTGTCGCCGCAGGAGCAGAAGCTCATCGTGGTCCGCGCGGAGTTCGACAACTGCGTGGGCTGGGCCGCCGGAACGGTGCAGTCGTTCTCCGTGCCCACGATCCGGTTCCGCGTGCTCGGCGTGACCCGGCGCGTCCAGCTCTCTGCATCATGGACCATCCAGGTGCGCTCACCGCCCGACGCCGACTGCCCCGGGCGGAGCGGGTAGCGGGAGGCATCGGCAGGGCCCGGCCGTCGGGTAGCCTAGCCGCACGGTGAGCGAACAGGAGCACCCGCCCGTCGCGGTGGTGACCGTCAGCGATGGTGTGGCCGAAGGCGTCCGCGACGACGCCTCGGGTCGCGCAGTGGCAGCCCTGCTGGAGGAGCACGGGTTCGCGGTCGCACGGCGCGACGTCGTGCCGGACGAGCGCACGGCCATCGCGTCGCTCCTGGTCGGCCTCGCCGCCGATGGCATCCCCTTGATCATCACCACGGGCGGCACGGGCCTCGGACCGCGCGACGTCACGCCCGAGGCAACACGGGACGTCATCGACCGCGAGGCCCCCGGCCTGGCCGAGGAGATGCGCGCCGCCGGACGCGGCTCGACACCGTTCGCCGCCCTCTCCCGGGGCGTGGTGGGGAGTCGAGGTTCGACACTGATCGTGAACCTTCCCGGGAGCGAGCGCGGAGCCACCGAGAGCTTGACGGCGATCCTGACCGCCCTCCCCCACGCCCTGAAGCTGCTGGGCGGAGACACGGTCCACGGGGCCGCCGACACGACGCCGCCAGGAGAGTCGGACCGGCACGTCACGGCCACGACGATCAGGGTGGAGGGTGACCCGCCGTGCCACGTGGGCCAGAAGCTGGTCATCGGACCGCGCGGGGCCGTGAGCGGCACGTTGGGCTGCGCGGAATTCGACGACGGGGCCGTCGCCGAGGTGCCCGCGATCCTCGAAGCCGGGCGGCCCGCCACCCGCACCTACACGCACGAGCTCGGCTCGATCGAGGTGTTCTTCGAACCACCGGTCCGGCAGCCCCTGCTCCTGGTGTTCTCGGCGACACCGGTGGCTCGGCACCTTCTCCGATGGGGCCGCGAGCTGGGCTTCACGCCCTATCTGGTCGAACCTCGTCCCGGGCGGCTCCCCGCCCAAGGGCCGGGCGGCCCCCTGGTGGGAGACCTGGCCGATGTCACGCTGGATGACGATACGGCGGCCGTGCACACCGACCACGACGCCCCCGGCGTGGCCGAATCCGTGGCGGAGCTCCTTCGCTCCCCGGCCCGGTTCATCGGGGTGATGGGCAGCGCCCGGCACGTCGGCCCGCACATCGAGAAGCTCCGCCGGATGGGCTTCACGGAGGAAGAGCTCGCCCGAGTCCGGACGCCGGTGGGGATCGATCTCGGTGCACAGACCGCCGAGGAGATCGCGCTGTCCATCCTGGCCGGGCTGGTTGCCGACCGACGGGGAGCGAACGGGAGCTGGCTCGACCGCCGCGGGACCGAACGCGGCGACGGCGGGTCTGGTTCCCGGTCTCGCTAGACTCGCCACCGCATGGAAGCCGCGTTCTTCGACCTCGACAAGACCCTTCTTCCGGGCTCCAGCCTGTTCCCGCTCGCTCGCGAGATGTACCGCCAGGGGTACTTCGACATGCGTGACATCGCCCGGCTGGCGGTGGACCAGCTGCGGTTCCGGGCGGTCGGCGCGGAGGCCGAAGCACCGATGGAGCGCGCTCGAGCCGCGTCACTCGAGGCGATCCGGGGCCGGGGGCGCGACGAGGTCATCGAGGTGGGCCGGGCCGTCGCTCGAGAGGAGCTCGTTCCGCGGGTGTATCCCCAAGCGGTTGAGCTCATCTCCCGGCACAAGCGAGCGGGGCGCGAGGTCTACATCGCGTCGTCGTCGCCGGAGGACTACATCGCGCTGCTGGCCGATGCCCTCGGAGCCGACGGGGTGGTCGGGACGAAGGCCGAGGTGGTGGGGGGCCGATACACGGGGGAGCTGGACGGACCCATGGTCCACGGGCCGGAGAAGGCTGCTCGGGTCAAGGAGCTGGCCGCGGAACGGAACCTGGACCTGTCCCGTTCGTTCGCCTATTCGGACAGCATCAACGACCTGCCCTTGCTGGAGCTGGTGGGGAACCCCGTGGCCATGAACCCCGACCGAAGGCTCGCCGTCGTCGCCCGGAGGCGCGGGTACCACGTCCTCGACTACCGAATCGCCCGGCGACGGACGCTGGTGGCTTCGGCTGCCGGCGGGGGCGCGGCGGCGTTCGGTGCGACGGGCTACGTGCTCGGGTATCTCACCGGGAGGAAGGCCGGGATGGACGCGGCGCGAGAACCGATCGCCTCGGCGGCGCGAAGGGTGCGGCCCGGAAGCTGAGCCGGCGTTATCGGCGGCGGCGGGACCGGGGAGGCCCCGGGCGGCGGGCCGGGCGCTTCTTCCGCCTGGTGTTCGCCGGAGCCTGGGTCGGATCGGGGAGGCCTTCCTGCCCCGCCTGGACCGCGGCGACGACCTCCTTCGCCACGGCATCCTCCTGGGGTCCGGCCCCCAGCATCAGCTGGAACAGGACGCGTTGCTCGAGCTGTCCGATGGTGTCGACGACGGCCCGGCGATCGTTCCCCCGGACCGACCAGGACGCGAAGATCCGCCCCGAGGGCAGCATGTCCACGCGCAGCGGGATCTCGCCGATCCGCCCCTGCCAGACCATCCTGCCCTGCTGCTCTTCGACAACCTTGCTCGGTGTTCGTGGAACCCGCATGCGACCGCCGATCCTGTCTCGTGTGAACGATGGAGCTCGGACGAGGGCCGAAGGACTCGCCCTCCGGGGCTTCCAGGGTAGCATGCCCGGACCGTGAACCTGCTCTCCGACACGCCGTGAACCTGCCGTTCCAGCCGCCGCTCGCGCCCATGGAGGCGAAGCACGTCGACGCGCTCCCGAAGGGCGGTGGGTGGCAGTTCGAGCCGAAGTGGGACGGGTTCCGGGCGATCTTCTTCCGGGACCGCGACGACGTCTACATCTCCAGCCGGAAGGAGCTCGCCTTCGCCCGGTACTTCCCCGAGCTGGTCGAGGCGATCAAGACGCTCTCCGAGCAGCGGGTCATCCTGGACGGTGAGATCGTGGTGTTCACCCCGGACAGCAGGGGGCTCGACTTCGATGCGCTGCTGCAACGGATCCACCCGGCGGAGTCGAGGGTCAGGCGGCTGGCAAGCGATACCCCGGCTTCGTTCGTGGCGTTCGACCTCCTGGGCCTGGACGACCGGGACTTCCGGCCCGAGCCGCTGTCCGAGCGCCGGGCCGCCCTCGGACCGGTGATGCGGGATGCCGCGTCGCCGATCCATCTCAGCCCGTGCACCGAGGACGTCGATGTGGCGACGGCATGGCTGGAGACGTTCGACGTGGCGGGGCTGGACGGGGTCGTGGCGAAGCGGCTGACGTCACCGTACCGATCGGGCGAGCGGGAGATGCTCAAGGTCAAGCGAGTGCACACCGCCGACTGTGTGGTGATCGGGTTTCGGTGGGCCAAGGACCAGGAGGGCATCGCGGTGGGTTCGCTGCTCCTGGGGCTGTACGGCCAGGGCCAGGGCGATGGCCAGGGGCTCGTCCAGGTCGGGTTCACCTCGGGGTTCACCCAGGAAGCCCGGCGGGACCTGGTGGCGGTCCTGGAACCTCATCGCGAAGGGAAGTCCGAACAGTCCCCTCCCGGCCAGCAGGCGGTCAGCAGGTGGGCTCGTGACAAGGACCTCTCCTATGAGAAGCTCCGTCCCGAGCTGGTGTGCGAGGTCGCCTTCGACCAGGTCACGGGACACCGCATCCGGCACGGGGCGAAGTTCGTGCGGTGGCGCCCCGACAAACCGGCTGCGGCCTGCCGGTTCGAGCAACTGGTTCGACCCTCGACCGTGGACGTGCAGGCACTCCTGTCCTGATCTCTCGAGGCCGAAGCTGGCCGAACCCCGACGTTGGGAGTACGCCGGGGGACCCGCCGAAATGAGCCCTCCGGCCCATCAGGCACCATCCCCCCTGAACCGAAACAGAACCAAGCGGGGATCCGAGAAGCCTTCCTCACTCGGACTATATAGATGGGCATTGCCGGGTAGGCCGCTCGGGTGTTGGATCCCCACCCAATCAGGCCAACGGGCAAAGGGCGGGGCGCCAGGCCCAGCCCTATCTTTGTTCGACGCGCGCCGGCTGAGTCGGCGGTTATGCGACCGTCCCGCTCCATGCGGTCTGGTGGTATTGCTCCTGGATTGGAGGCTTGGACGAGCGGCACCACACGGCGTGCGC
>DHWM01000005.1:6852-7947 GCA_002413185.1 Actinobacteria bacterium UBA5182 | reverse complement strand
CCGAGACGATGTATCGCTCGTTCAGCCTGTTGACGTAGGTGCCGCTCACCTTGGCCCGGGTCAGGTAGGTGACGTGGACGAATCCGCCATCCGCGGCCACAGCAGGAGTGAGGTGGCTGATCCCGTCCGTGAGCGAATCCTGGTTGGCCCGGCTGAGCGCCGACCAGGTGTGTCCCTCGTCGGTCGACTTCGAGATGACCGCGTCGTTGACGCCGTCGGAACGGAACCGCGTGTCTCCCCACACGACGTAGATGTCACCGGTCACGGGATCGACCGCGGCCGAGGGCAGGTCGCTCCCGGCCCGCTGGTCCGGCGGGTCGCTCGACTGGATCGAGTTGATGGAGACCGAGGCGCCGAAGGAGCTCCCGCCGTTGGTGGAGGTCTGCGAGACCTGCTTGTTGATGCTGAAGTTCTCGTACACCATCGCGAGGTTGCCGTTCGGAAGGACCACCGGCCGGGCCCCGATCGTCCCGGCGCCCGCGTTCGACACGGTGATGAGGGAGCTCCACGTCTGCCCCCGGTCATCCGAGTATTTAAGGACGATGGGCTGGCCCGACGTCGTGGACCGGTCCCACGCCACGTAGACCCTCCCGAAGAAGGGGCTGGCAGGGAAGGTGTCCACTGCCACCCACTCCTTGTCGTCGAACACGCCGCACGACGTGTCGCGCTGGAGGAACACGGGGTTGTTCCACGTCAGCCCCCCGTCGTCGGACCGGTTGATGCCGACACCGCCCGGACACGTGGGATTGTCGAAGGGAAGCGTCACCGCGTACGCCGCCCCGTCGGGACCGAACGCCACCGCCGGATCGGACGCCCGGTCGTACGGGCCTCCCACCGCGGTGGTGAGCCCCGGCAGGTTCCCCGTCTTCCACGTGTGTCCCCCGTCGTGCGAGGTGGCCCATCCGGGGTCAACTGAGCCGCCGTCGGGGAACCGACCCTGTTGGAAGACGGCCACGACGTTCTGGGAGTTGTTCGGGTCCATGGCGATGTCTGGCTCGATCTGCGTGTCGGGCTCGGACGTGCCGGTGGCCGGCAGCGTGTCCTCGCTGATCCGTCGGACGAACGTGGGCGTGGAGAACGCCAGCGTCCGCGAAG
>DHWM01000005.1:3552-6619 GCA_002413185.1 Actinobacteria bacterium UBA5182 | reverse complement strand
TGCACCCGCTGCCGAGCGGTGAGGGTGGAGCCGGCACCCGTCGACGCGCCCAGAGCCCGCGAGGGAACGACGAACAGGGTCGCCAGAGACGCCAGGCCGACAACGACCACCTTTCGCATGACATTCCCCCTCGAGTCGAGAATCCGGATCGGTCCATGGAGCTTACCGGGCGGTTGGGCCGCCCGGGCGCGTGGCCCGCGGTTCCTCCCGACGGCACTCGCTGCGCCTAGAATGTGCGGTTCGGGAGCCCAGCGGGGACCACGAAGGAGGCGGCGATGGCCGAGCAGACGCAGTTCAACCTGAAGCCAGAGGACCTGCCGACCGCCTGGTACAACATCGCGCCCGACCTCCCGGTCCCGCTGCTCCCTCCGATCCACCCCGGCACGCACCAGCCCATCGGCCCCGCCGACCTTGCGCCTCTGTTCCCCGAGGCGCTCATCCTCCAGGAGGTCTCCACCGACCGGTGGATCGACATCCCCGGACCGGTGCTCGACATCTACCGGCTGTGGCGGCCCACCCCGCTGTTCCGGGCCACCCGGCTGGAACAGGCCCTGCAGACCCCGGCCCACATCTATTTCAAATACGAAGGGGTCTCCCCGGCGGGCTCCCACAAGCCGAATACCGCTGTGGCGCAGGCCTTTTACAACAAGGAAGCCGGGATCAAGCGGCTGGCCACGGAGACGGGCGCGGGGCAGTGGGGCTCGGCCCTGGCCATGGCCTGCCAGTTCTTCGGTCTGGAGTGCCTGGTATTCATGGTGAAGGCCTCGTTCGAGCAGAAACCGTACCGAAGGATCTTCATCGAGACGTTCGGCGCCGAGGTTCGGCCCTCTCCCACCTCCACCACCCAGGCCGGCAAGAAGATCCTGGAGGCCCACCCGGATTCCACCGGCTCGCTCGGCATCGCCATCAGCGAGGCCGTGGAGGTTGCCGCGACGAACGAGGACACCAACTACTCACTGGGCAGCGTCCTCAACCACGTGCTCACCCACCAGTCCGTGATCGGGCTGGAGGCCCAGAAGCAGATGGCCATGGCTGGCGAGGAGCCCGATGTGATCATCGGGTGCGTGGGCGGTGGTTCGAACTACGCCGGCCTGGCGTACCCGTTCATGGCCGACAGGATCGCCGGGAAGACGCAGACCCGATTCCTGGCCACCGAGCCCACCGCCTGCCCCACGCTGACCAAGGGCCAGTTCGCCTACGACTTCGGCGACACCGCGGGGATGGCCCCCATCGTGGCGATGTACACGCTGGGGCACTCCTTCGTGCCGGCGCCGGTGCACGCTGGCGGGCTCCGGTATCACGGTGACGCGCCGTCGCTCTCGCTGCTGGTCCGGGAGGGGCTGATGGAAGCGAAGGCCTACACCCAGAACTCAATCTTCGAGGCAGCCGTCCAGTTCGCCCGGGCCCAGGGCATCATCCCGGCTCCCGAGCCCGCCCACGCCATCCGAGGCGCCATCGACGAGGCGGTGGAGGCCCGGGAGTCGGGTCAGGAGAAGGTCATCCTGGTCGGGCTGTCCGGCCACGGGCACTTCGACATGCAGGCCTACGACGACTACCTGAACAGACGGCTGCCCGAGGTCGAGTTCAGGCAGGAGGACGTGGACGAGGGTCTGGCGGACCTCCCCGGAGTCCCCCTGCCGGGCTGAGCTACTCCGCGCCGGGTTCGGGCGGGCGGGCCAGCCGCTCCGGACCCCAGGGATGTCCGGGCTCGACGTTGCGGCCGGCCGGTCCCGCGTCAGGCGCCCGGTCCTTCCGACCTGCCACCAGCGTGACGAGACCTCCGGCGATCGCCAGCGCCGCGGCGAACAACGCGAGATAGATCCCGGCTGTGAACATGACCCTCACGATGCCATGGGCCACCTGCTTCTGGATCACAGCGGCGGCGCGATCGGCCCCCACGCCGCTGCTCCTCGCGGTGTTGTCGATGAGCGTCGAGACCGCCCGGGTCTTCTCCGTGGCGAGGTCGTAGCCGGCGTAGCCACCCAGGATCACGCCCGAGAGGATGGCCAGCCCGAGCCACGCTTCGCCGTGAGCTCACTGGCGAACCAGCCCAAGAGTCCACGGATGATCAGAACGATCCCGATGAACAGCGCCAGGGGGCATGTCCCACCGGGACGGTCGCCGTGGTGGTGGTGATCCGCGGGAACGTCAGCGTGGCCCAATGGAGTGATCGACTGATCACGGCGAGGATGCCGCCCAGGGCGATCATGGCCGAGGGTAGGACCCTCCACCGGGCGCGTGCTGCTCGAAGCATCCCCGTTCCCTTCTCTCGGCCGGCTATTGCAGGCAGAACTCGTTGCCCTCGGGATCCTGGAGGACGACCCAGTACTCGCCACGTTGGACCTCGCCCGGGCGGACGACCGTCGCCCCCAGCCCCGTCACCCGTTCGACGTCCGCATCCACCCGGGCGCGGCGCTCCTCGAGCGGCGTTCCCCGTCCGCCTCCCACGTTCACGTCGAGGTGCACCCGGTTCTTCACCTGCTTCGCCTCGGGGACCCGCTGGAACAGGACCCGTGGCCCCACGCCGTTCGGATCCTCGACGGCGCTCATGGAGTTCCAATCGTCCTCCGGCACGCCGGCCTTCGCCAGGAACTCCTCCCACGTGGCGTGGCCCTCGGGAGGCTCGGGGATCCGGTACCGGAGCACTTCGGCCCAGAAGGTGGCCAGGCGGTCGGGATCCCCGCAGTCGAACGTGACCTGGAACGACGTGCTCATCGAACCGCCTCCCTCACTGGATCGACCCCCGTCTCCGGGGTGGAGCGGCGCGCCGCATGTTCGTACGATACAGACGAACAAGGAGGGGAACCGATGCGCGGCCTCATGCAGGACGACCAGCTCACGATCACCCGGATCCTCGAGCGAGCGGTCGCCTTCCATCCGCGCCAGCACATCGTCACGCGGACCACGACCGGCGTCCACCGGGAGACCTATGAGGACCTCGGCGAGCGGGTGGCGCGAATGGCGAACGCGCTCCGGTCACTGGGGGTTGGGCCGGGCGACCGCGTGGGGTCGTTCGGCTTCAACACCTTTCGGCACCTCGAGCTGTACTTCGCCGTGCCCTGCATGG
>DHWM01000005.1:3067-3252 GCA_002413185.1 Actinobacteria bacterium UBA5182 | reverse complement strand
ACCTCCGTCGAGCACATCGTGGTGATGGGCGACGGGCCCCGGGGGTCCTTCGACAACGCCGCCGACTACGAAGCACTCCTCACCGACGCCTCGCCCGAATTCGACTGGCCCGAGGTCGACGAGAACGACGCCAGCGCGATGTGCTACACGTCCGGCACCACCGGCAACCCCAAGGGCGTCGTGTA
>DHWM01000005.1:0-2793 GCA_002413185.1 Actinobacteria bacterium UBA5182 | reverse complement strand
TCACACCGCTCGATGGTGCTGCACTCCTACATGATCAACCTGGCGGAAACCGTCGGGCTCACCGCCCGGGATGCGGTCCTCCCCGTCGTGCCGATGTTCCACGCCAACGCGTGGGGGATGCCATACGCCGCCACCCTGGCCGGTGCCAAGCACGTCTACGCCGGGGCGCTCAGCGCCGACCCCGCCGCTCTGGTCGAGCTGGTCGAGACCGAACGGGTCACCGTGCTGGCCGGCGTGCCCACAGTGTGGATCGGGTTGCTCCAGTACCTCGAACAGAACCCCGGCCACGACTTCTCGTCCGTTCGCTACATCACCGCTGGCGGATCCGCCGTGCCGGTTTCGCTGATCGAGCGGTTCCACCGCCAGCTCGGCGTGGCCCTGGTCCAGGGATGGGGCATGACCGAGACCGGCCCCGTGGCGTCGCTCTCGCAGCTCACGCCCCAGATGGAGGAGCTCCCCGAGCCCGAACGGTTCCGCATGCGGGCCAGACAGGGCCGGGTGGTCCCGGGCGTCCGGTTCCGGGTGGTGGCGGAGGACGGCGCCGAGGTCCCGTGGGATTCGAAGTCGATGGGCGAGGTCCAGGTGAAGGGCAACTGGGTCGCCGCGACCTACTACAACGACCCGTCCTCGGACGAGCGCTTCGCCGAAGGATGGCTTCGGACAGGCGATGTCGCTGTGGTCGACGAGAGCGGGTTCATGCAGCTCGTCGACCGGACCAAGGATCTGGTCAAGTCGGGCGGCGAATGGATCTCCAGCGTGGAGCTGGAGTCTTCGCTGATGGGCCATCCGGCGGTCCTGGAGGCGGCAGTGATCGGGGTCGCCCATGAGCGGTGGGACGAGCGGCCCCTGGCCTGCGTGGTGCTCAAGCCCGGCCAGGAGGCCACGAAGGATGAGCTCCTCGAGTTCATCGCGCCCCACTTCGCCAAGTGGTGGCTTCCCGACGACGTGGTGTTCCTCCAGGAGATCCCGAAGACGAGCGTGGGCAAGTTCGACAAGAAGGTCCTTCGGGAAGATTTCAAGGGCTACCAGCCGGCCGGCCGGAACGAGGCGAGCAAGGGGGAGACCACGTGAGCTATCAGCCCACACCGCCGGGACCACCCGGACAACCCGTTCAGCCTGTGCAACCCGGACCGCCCGGATACCAGGGCTACCAGCAACAACGGACGAACGGGATGTCCGTCGCCGCGCTCGTCCTCGGGATCGTGGGCATCTTCCTGTCGATCCTGTTCGTCCCGTCGGTCCTCGCGATGATCTTCGGCTTCGTGGGGAACGGGCAGATCCAGCGGTCGGGCGGCGCCCAGAAGGGCCGGGGCATGGCCATCGCCGGGATCGTGCTCGGAGCCGTGGGGATCGTCTTCGCCGTCGTCGTGCTGGCCTTCGGCAGCTACAGCTTTCACTTCGGGACGAATTCCAGGTACTAGCTGGCGGGTGCACCTGGTCCGTCGCCGAGGGGTCCGGCGACCTGGGCCAGCCGCCGCCTCAAGAACGCCTGGTCCACGGGATTCGTGGCGAGCTCGAGTGCCCGCCGGTAGGCGGACGCAGCCTCGTCTGCCCGACCGAGCCGGCGGAGCAGGTCCGCCCGCGTGGCGTGCAGGAGGTGATACGAATCCAGCACGCCGGTTGCCTTCAGGCGCTCCACCAACGCCAGCCCCACCGAGGGTCCGTCGGCCATGGCCACCGCCACCGCCCGGTTCAGCTCGACTACCGGCGAGGGCGCGATCCTCAGCAGGGCCGCGTACAGGGTGGCGATCCGCGTCCAGTCGGTGTCCTCGGCCCGAATGGGCCTGGCGTGCTCGGCGGCGATGGCCGCCTGCAACTCGTAGGGACCGAGCCGCCCCATGGCCAGGGCGCGGTCCAGGGCCGCCGAACCTTCGGCGATGGCCTGGCCGTCCCACCGCCAACGATCCTGATCCTCCAGCAGGACCAGCCGGCCCCCTTCATCCAACCTGGTCTCCCGGCGCGAATGGTGCAGCAGCATCAGGGCCAGCAGGCCGGACGCCTCGGGCTCGTCCGGCATCAGTTCGACCAAAACCCGAGCCAGGCGGATGGCCTCCTCGCACAGCTCGCCGCGGACCATCCGATCGGCGTCGGTGGCGCTGTAGCCCTCGTTGAAGATCAAGTAGAGCACGGCGAGGACGGGCGGGACCCGCTCGGGCTTCGCCCGGACCAGCCGTTGGGCGATGGTGGGCTCGGAGACCAGGAAGGCCCGGCCGATCTCTCGGGTGGTCAGTCCGCCCAGCGTGCGAAGCGTCAGGGCCACCTGGGCCTCAGGAGCGAGCGCGGGGTGGCAGCACGTGAAGATCAGCCGCAGCCGGTCGTCCGGGATTGTCCGGTCCATGTGGCCTCCTAGCTCCGCCTGAGCGGGGGCCTCCGCCTCGCGTTCGGCCTCGCTCTGCAGGATCGCCCGCTTCTGCTCCAGGCGGCGCTCCCGCCGCAGCCGGTCGATGGCCTTGTTCCGGGCGGCGGTCATGATCCACCCGCCCGGGTTGTCGGGAACGCCTGCCGCCGGCCACCGTTGCAGCGCCACGGCGAACGCCTCCTGCACCGCGTCCTCGGCCAGGTCGAAGTCCCCCAGGACGCGGATCAAGCTGGCCACCGCCCGGCCCGACTCACGGCGAAACAGCCGGTCGACGATTCGGCGTGCGTCATCCGCGCCCGGTTCGGTGGCGGAGGAGTCCGTGGTTCGGTCGCCTATGGCGACATCGCATCCGGCGTCATGTCCGCCACCGGGCGCACCTCGATCGACCCCGTCCTGGCCGACGGGATCTTGGCCGCCACCTCCAGCGCCTCGTC
>DHWM01000028.1 GCA_002413185.1 Actinobacteria bacterium UBA5182 | reverse complement strand
GTCGTGTGGGCGATGTCACCGGCTCCGCGAGAGGGCTACTACACGATGGAGGCGTATGGGATCCCGCCCCGAACCCTCAGCGAGGACGACCAACTTCCGATCCCCGCGGGCGATGACCGATCGTTCAAGATCCTCGTGGATCCGCGCCTCGGCGCCGAGCATGCCACCCAGTTCGTGGGGTTCATCCGGAAGTCGAAGGCACCGCCGCACACCCACATCTACGAGGAGGCCATCTACATCCTGGAGGGCGAGGGGATCGTGCACATCGGCGAGGACCGGCACGAGCCCATCCGGCCCGGGACGTCGATCTTCCTGCCGCCGGGCACGCCGCACTGCCTGGAGAACCGGGGAGAGCAAACGCTGAAGCTCTTGGGGGTGTTCAGTCCGCCGGGCTCACCGGCGAACAAGGCCGAAGAACCGGCGGAACCCTAGACCGCTTCCGGCAGCGTCCACGGCCCCTTGACCAGGGCGCCGTCCAGGATCTCCACGGCCCGGGCGGCGACCGGGTCACCCGAGTTCTCCTCCAGGACCTCCAGGAAGTGGTGGCGAGCCACCACCACGGAGACGCGCTTGTCGGCGCAACACTCCAGGAGCTGCTCGACGGCCTCATCGATCTCGGAGCCGCCTTGGGCAAGCTCCTGGGCCTTCTCGGTGACGATCTCTGCGGTGGTCATGCGGATCCCCTTTTCCCTCGCAGGCTTGTTCCCTTCGATACCCTACCCGAACCAGCCACCCGGAACCATCTCGGCCCGGGATACGCCTGGCCGTGTCAGCCCGTCACGCGCTCCAGCGCGGCCAGCGCGGCGGCGTCCGACCCGAACTCGACCGCGACCGACGCCCCGGCCTGCCGAACCGAACCCACCTGGTCCCCCAGCCACCGGTTCATGGCCGAGCCGAACTCGCCGGCCTCCGGGGCCGAATCCCACACGGTCCGGAGCAGCACGGCGGTCTCCGAGCCGTGCCACCACGCCCGGTACTGTCCGCCGTCCCAGCCCGCGGCCCCGGCGACCGCGGCGCCCTGGGGAAGACGAAGGGCCAGCAGCGTTCGAAGCCACCCCTCCCCCGTGTCCTCGACGTCGAGCGAGCTCCACCCCTTCCCCAGCTTCGCCGCGAGGTCCGGCACCTCGACGTCCTGGGGCAGGTCGCCCGGGTACTTCTCGGGATGCAGGATCTGCTCGGTGGAGACCGGGGGGTGCCGGAACGCAGCGTTCACGGCGGCCGTCCCGCCCCGGGCCAGCAGCGCCTCCACAAAGGCCTGGCCGTTCGGATAGGGGAACAGCGTCTCCTGCTCGACGAAGGAAGGGACCGAGGAGGGGGGCTGGGGCTGGTCGTTCGCCTCCTGCTGGAGCAGGGCGAGCTCGTCTGGCGTGAGGAACTTCCTGGCCCACTGCACCGACGTCTCCACGGCGTCGCCTTCGGCCAGCGACAGGAACGCATCCGACCGATCGTCGCGGCACAGGCGGCCCAGCGTGTTGAGCCTGGACAGGCCGAACCGCTGGTCGTCGAGGGCGTGGGTCAGCTCGTGGGCCAGGGTGACCCGCTCCAGCGGGGTGGGCAAGGTGGTCCCGACGAACACCAGCCGGTGCGTCTGGGTGTCGTAGAACCCGATGGTCTGGGAGGTCCCGAAGTCGTTCACGGCCTTGTTCAGGTCGGTCCCCGCCGGGATCGCCCCGATCGTTCCCCACGCCCTTCCCCGCCGGGCCGCCATGTCGGCAGGGAACTCGTCCTGCGTCCCGGCCGTGAGGAGCTGCCCGATCCGTTGCTGGGTGACGGGCTCCGGGGTGATCGGATGGACGAACTTCACGCCCCGGGCCTGTTCCACCTGGCCCGCCACGTCGGCGATGGTGGGAGGCAGCGAGGGTTCCTTGGCGATGGGCGCAGCCGTGTGGGACGGGCTGGGGGAAGGGGAAGGCGACGGCGCAGGGCACAGGGACGTCAGGGCGGCGGGCGGCGGGCCGCCCGGCGCAGCTCCCGGTGAGGACGTCGGACCGGCCTGCGACGGGTTGGTGGACGTCGGGATGGGCTGGTCGAACGCGCATCCGCCGGCCAGCACGGCGGCCGTCCCCAGGGCGACGGCCCACCGGACGGGCCGGTGGATCATGGCCGGCGGCGAAGGGTGACGGCAGCCACCGTGCACACGACGGCCCCTCCGGAGAACCCGATGGTCAGCCACGGAGCGAGCCTGTTGGCCCGGAACTGGGCCAGCGCCACTGCCGCCACCGCCGCCAGGAGCAACATGAACGCCGCCCCGAACACGCCGAAGGCCGTCACCCGGAACGGGGAGGACCTCCGATGGCGGCCTGAGCGGCGGCCGGACCCGTCGGTCACGAGAGCCGCTCCTCCAGATACGCCACCAGGGAATCGGCCGGGATGCGGTCCTGGGACATCGAGTCCCGGTCCCGCACGGTGACCTGACGGTCCTGCAGGCTTTCGAAGTCCACGGTCACGCAGAACGGCGTCCCGGCTTCGTCCTGCCGCCGGTACCGCCGCCCGATGGAGCCGGCGTCGTCGTAGGACGTCATCCACCGCTCCTTGACCAGGTCGTGGACTCGCCGGGCCTCCGGCACCAGCGTGTCGTTCCTCGACAGCGGGAGCACGGCCACCTTCAGGGGGGCGAGCGCGCGGTGGAGCGCCAGGTAGGTTCGCTTCTCCGACTTCCCCGACGCCGTCGGAGCCTCCTCGACCCGGTACGCGTCGAGCAGGAACACCAGCATGGCCCGGTCCACCCCGACCGCCGGCTCCACCACGTACGGCAGGTAGTGCCGTTCGGTCGCCTGGTCGAAGTACCGGAGGTCCTGCCCCGACGCCTCCTGGTGCTGCCGGAGGTCGAAGTCCGTCCGGTTGGCGATCCCTTCGAGCTCCTGCCACCCGAACGGGAATTCGTACTCGATGTCGATGGCCGCCTTCGCGTAGTGAGCAAGCTCGTCGGCGTCGTGCGGCCGGAGGCGAAGCTTCTCCCTCCGCACCCCCAAATCCACGAACCACTGCAGCCGCTGGTCCACCCAGTATTCGAACCACCGGTCGTCGGTCCCCGACTCGACGAAGTACTCCATCTCCATCTGCTCGAAC
>DHWM01000144.1:4728-4925 GCA_002413185.1 Actinobacteria bacterium UBA5182 | reverse complement strand
GTAGTTCTGCGTATCGGCGACCCCGGGCCCTCGCGGGATAGGCTTCGCGTCGCTCGACGAGGTTCGCGGACCGTGGCCGGCACGCCCAGCACGTTCTGCAACCTCCCGATCCCGTCCGCTTCGACCTCCACCACCGAGCCCGGCTCCAGAGGGGTGCCGAGCCCTCGGGTGCGGCGGCGGAGTGGGGACGCCAGGAC
>DHWM01000144.1:0-4516 GCA_002413185.1 Actinobacteria bacterium UBA5182 | reverse complement strand
CATGCCCGGCCGAGTCCCCTTGGCGGTCATCGAACGGATGGCCGCCATCTCCGGGAAGATCCATGCTGCCGGGTCCAGCGGGACCTCGGAGGAGACCCGCCCATCCAGCTTCGATACCAGCGATCCTCCCCTGGGAGCGAAGTCGTCCGCGGTCACCACGCACGGGCCGAAGGACAGCGCGACGATCCCGCGGGCCCGGCTCGGCTGGCTCCAACTCACCATGATCGTGTAGCCGAAGATCAGCCCGGCGGCCTGCTTCGGCGTCACGCTGTGGCCGGTCCGCCCGACGATGCAGGCCAGTTGCGGGTTGTGGTCGAGCGTCGGGTCGGTGCCCGGCCAAGGAACCTCGTCGCCCGGTCCGAGGATCCGTTCGCGCCGGAATGGCGGGAGGTAGGGGACCAAGAGGCGGGGCTTTCGAACCCGGAACTCGCGGGTTACGTCCGGCTGCATGAGAGCAACACGGGCGGCGTCGAGCGTGGAGCCGCCGTTGCGGGCGACGAGCGCTTCCAGGGTGGGGGGGAAGGCCGGGTGACCGACCGCGTCGGGCAGGTCCACGACGACCCGCTCCACCAGCGCGCCGAGGCGCCGGGCGCCTCCACGGAGGTAGGTCACGAGTCGCATGGCCAGGGACCCGGATGATAGCCCCGGTTGCCGCCCATTCCTCGGAAGGTGTGGGAATTTATGGGCCACATGGCGACGAACGAAGGGGGCGGCGGCCCTCCCCCGAACGACGGCGGCGGCTCCGAGGGCGGAGGCGGCTCCGGAAGGCGGGCGTCGCCGCCCGCCTCGTGGCGGGCGGTGGAGGTCTTCCCCGTCTTCCTGCTTGTGGTCATGGTCACCCTGATCGGGGCATCGGTCCTCCAGGGGGTCGTGCGGTCCTGCGGGCCCCAGCTGACGATCGGCACCCTGATCCAGGAGCTTGCCTTCGCCGGGGCGGTGCTGTTCTGGGTCCGATACGTGAAGCACAGCTCGTTCGCCGCGCTTGGGCTGCCGAAACGTCCGGCCGGCGACGTGGTCACCGGCGTGGTCGCCGGCGTGGCCCTCTTCCTACTGGCCTTCCTGGTGGCGGACGTCACCAGCGCCGTCGCCGCGGCGATCCTCGGGCACCAGCCCGTCCAGCCGAAACAGATCGATCCGTGCGTCCGGGGCCTGGCCTTCCAGCTCACCGGCCCCATCGTCATCCTGGCCGCCCCGCTCGGCGAGGAGCTGTTCTTCCGAGGGTTCTTCTACAAGGGGCTCCGGCGGCGGTTGGCCATCTGGCCGTCGGCGGTGATCTCGGGACTGGCGTTCGGTGCGCTGCACATCGCCGGGTGGTCGTTCCTGCTCATCGTGCCCGCCCTGTTCATGGTCGGGGTCGGGCTGGCCCTGGTGTACGAGCACCGGCAGAGCCTGCTCGCGTCGGTGGCCGCACACGCCACGTTCAACGTGATCGGCTTCATCGCCATCGCGATGGGACGGAAATAGGAGTACGGGACGAACCACCTGCCCGTGGACCGTCGCGGCCCCGCGTGCTTGAATCCCGCCAATGCCGGAGGAAACGTCCCTCGTCGCCGTCCGGGCCGCCGTAGAGGCGATCGTTCCGCCGCTCGGCGACCTGCCGGGCGCCGCCGACCTCGACGTCCAGCGTCACGTGGTCGAGGCCATCGAGCAGTTCCTGCCCGGGTTCGTCGACCTCCTGGCCACCTTGCTCGACGCCTACGCGGACGACGTCGAGCCGGGCGCGGGGTTCGCCCAGCTCGACGCGGACGGTCGCGTGGGCGTCCTGCGGACCATGTCCGGCGAGGAGAACCCGGACATGCAGGACATCGTGGACGGCCTGCTGGTCTTCACGTACGGCGGTTACTTCTCCGAATGGACGGGCTACGACCGGGCCTCGGGGACCCTGCGGCCGCCGGCCGTGTGGTCGGCGATGGGGTACGCGGGTCCGAGCGCCGGACATCCCGACTACCGGAAGGACGGCTGACCGCGTATGCGGAACGAGAACCCGGACGTCCTGATCGTCGGCGCCGGTGCCGGCGGGCCGGTGGTGGCGAAAGCACTGGCCGAACACGGGGCCAGCGTGCTGATGCTGGAGGCGGGCCCCTGGCTCGACCCTGGCCGCGACTTCACACGCCTCGAGGACGACATGGGTTCGATCATCGACGGGCGGCTCCGGTGGGGCCCATCGGACCGTTCGAAGCCGCCCTGGATGCGGCGGCGGGTGGGCGTCGGCCTGATCCTGCAGGCTGCCGGCGTGGGGGGGACGACCCTCCACTACAACGCGATCTCGGTCCGGCCCTATCGGCGGTCCGTCGACGGTGTCTGGCCCCTCACCTACGACGAGCTGGTGCCGTACTTCGAACAGGTCGAGGCCTACCTGCCCGTCCGGCAGCTCGACGAGGGCGACCTGGCCACCAAGGACGCCGTGTTCGGGGAAGCCTGCGAGAAGATGGGCTTGGCCCACAGCTCGTCGAAGGACATCACCGAGCCGGTGTGGCGCCGTTCGTTCAACGCCATCCTGCCGATCGCCCGCATGACGCCGGACGGGCCATTGGAGTATCCGGAGATCGACGGCTGCACGATGTGCGGGCACTGCCTGGTCGGCTGTCCGAACCCTGCCGGGGCGCCGCTGGAGCGCAAGGCGAAGCGGGCCACGAACGTGAACTACGTGCCCGACGCCCTGGCCACCGGGAGCTGCGAGGTGGTGCCGAACGCGTTCGCCACGCTCCTGCTGTTCGACGACGACGCGCCGGGCGGCCGGGCGGCCCGCGTCCGCGGCGTCCGGTGGCGCGACGCAGGGAGCGGCGAGGTCCACGAGGCGAACGCGAAGGTGGTCGTCCTGGCCGGCGGTTCGATCGAATCGCCCCGTCTGTACCTCAACTCGGGTCTCCCCGACCCGCACGGCACCGTCGGGCGCTACCTGACCACACACGCCCAGGACCTGGTCACGGGGTTCTTCGACCGAGACCTCCGGCCGGACGTCGGCCAGGTCACCATGGCCCGGGCTGACTTCCCGGGCTACGGCTGTCTGTTCAGCCAGGGATACGGGCCGCAGTCGTTCGCCATCGTGCTGGCCGGTGGCGGCGGTGGGTTCTGGGACGAACCGGTCCCGGGCGAGCCCTGGGACGTCCAGGGCCGGTTCTCATAGGGTCCACGGACGTGGTGTGCGAACCACCTGAAGGTCCTTGAACGAAGAGACCACCGCATCATCCTCAACGGAACTGCGAAGAACCAGAGAGGAGGAGCGGTGGTCGTGTCCACGATGGAGCCTCTCGCCTGGCTGCGCAAGCAGCTCGAGACGGCCGATGTCGATCTGCTCAGGGAGATGGTCTCGACGTTCATCGCCGCGTTGATGGGAGCCGAGGCCGACGCCCTGTGCGGGGCCGGCTACGGCGAGCGCTCACCGGATCGGGTGAACACTCGCAACGGCTATCGCTCACGGCGCTTCGACACCCGGGCCGGCACGATCGAGCTGGAGATCCCCAAGCTGCGATCGGAGAGCTACTTCCCGGACTGGCTGTTGGATCATCGCCGGCGAGCCGAGCGAGCCCTGGTGGCGGTCATCGCCGAGTGCTACGTCAAAGGCGTGTCCACCCGCCGGGTCGACGGGTTGGTCAAGACCCTCGGGATCGAAGGGATCTCCAAGTCCCAGGTCTCGGAGATGGCCAAGTCACTCGACGAGTCGGTCGCCGCGTTCCGGTCCCGTCCCCTCGACGGTGCCCCCTACACCTACGTCTGGCTCGACGCCTTGACGATGCGGGTACGCGAAGGCGGCAGGATCGCCCAGCCCTCCGCGGTAATCGCCACGGCGGTGAACGCCGACGGGCACCGCGAGATCCTCGGGTTGGACCTGTTCACCAGCGAAGACGGTGCGGGATGGACCCAGTTCCTCCGGGGCCTGGTCGCCCGATGCCTCTCCGGCGTGCGCCTGGTGATCTCCGACGACCACGCTGGCCTGGTCGCAGCGATCGCCGCGGTGCTCCCGGGAGCGAGTTGGCAACGGTGCAGGACCCACTTCGTGCGGAACCTGCTCACCCGGGTGCCCAAGAGCGCGCAGCCGTTCGTGGCCACGTTGGTGCGCTCGATCTTCGCCCAGCCGTCCATGGGCGAGGTGGAGGCCCAGCACGCTCGGGTCCTGGAGCAGCTCGCCGAGCGCTTCGGTGCCGCGGCGGAGCTCCTGGCCGACGCTCGGGAGGACATCCTGGCGTTCCGGCTCCTGCCCGTCGAGCACTGGCGCCAGATCTGGAGCAACAACCCGCAGGAGCGGTTGAACCGTGAGATCAGGAGGCGGACCGACGTCGTGGGGATCTTCCCGAACCGCGACGCAGTGATCCGCCTCGTCGGCTCGGTGCTCTGCGAGCAGCATGACGAGTGGGCCGTCGCCCGCCGCTACATGAGCGCGGAGTCCCTCGCCAAGGCCCGCATGACAGTGATCGAAGGAGAGTCCGCGGAGGAGGTGATGCCGGCGCTGGTGGCCGCCGGTTAGGCGGTCAAAGGGATGGATGAAGCGGTGTTCTCATACACCACGTTGACGGAC
>DHWM01000127.1:3030-5027 GCA_002413185.1 Actinobacteria bacterium UBA5182 | reverse complement strand
GCACCTTCCACGCGGTGGCCAACCGGCTCCTTCGCCAGCACGGGCGGGCGGTCGGCCTGCACCCTGACTTCACGGTCATGGACCAGGCCGACGGCGCGGACCTGATGAACCTGATCCGGGGCGAGCTGGGGTTCTCCGCGCGAGACCGACGGTTCCCGCGCAAGGAGACCCTGGCGGCCGTTTACTCGCGCACGGTCAACGCGGGCTCGACGCTGGGCGAGGTCATGGATCGGGCTTTCCCGTGGTGCCGTGACGACCTCGACGACATCCGCTCGGTGTTCCAGGCATACACGGCGCGAAAACGGGCTCAGCACGTCCTCGACTACGACGACCTTCTGTTGTATTGGAACGCTCTGACGGCGACGCCTGGGGCGGGACGGCGGGTCGGAGAGCTCTTCGACCACATCCTGGTCGACGAGTACCAGGACACCAACGCCGTTCAGGCGCAGATCCTGCGTGGGATGCGCCGGACCCGCCCCAACATCACTGTGGTCGGCGACGACGCCCAGGCGATCTATGGGTTCCGATCGGCGACGGTCCGGAACATCCTGGAGTTCCCCTCGGAGTTCCCCGGGACGCGGGTGGTCAAGCTGGAACAGAACTACCGCTCGACCAAGCCGATCCTCGACGTGTCCAACGCGGTGATCGCCCGCTCGCCGCAGCGCCACCAGAAGACGCTGTGGACCGAACGTCAAGGGGCCAGGCTCCCGGAGCTGGTGACATGCCTCGACGAGGCGGAGCAGTCGGACCTGGTGTGCCGAACGGTGCTGCGACACCGCGAGGAGGGCGTACCGCTGAGACGCCAGGCGGTGCTGTTCCGGGCCGCCCACCACAGCGACCAGCTCGAGGTCGAGCTGACTCGCCGGAACATCCCGTTCGTCAAGTACGGAGGGCTGAAGTTCCTGGAAGCGGCGCACGTGAAGGATGTCCTGGCCCTGCTGCGGGTGCTGGAGAACCCTCGGGACCAGGTCAGCTGGTTCAGAGTCCTCCAGCTCCTCGACGGGATGGGACCCGTGGGGGCGGCCAGGCTGATGGCAGACCTGGGCGTGGGTGGCGAACAGGTGTCGGCAAGTGTGAACCCGTCGCCGCTCGCGCGGCTGCTCGATGCTCCCCCCGAGGTCGCGGCCGCGTCGCGGCACAGGCTCTCGGACCTCACCGCGGCGTTCGCCGATTGCGTCGAACCCGGCATGCCGGCGGCCTCCCAGATCGAACGGCTCAGCCGGTTCCTGGAACCGGTGTTCGCCAAGCGCTACGAGAGCGCGGCGGCCCGCCTCCGTGACCTCGAGCAGCTGGAACAGATTGCCGCCCGGTATCCCTCTCGGGCCCGGTTCCTCACCGATCTGGCCCTCGACCCGCCCTCCTCCACCGGAGACCTGGCCGGTCCGCCGCTGCTGGACGAGGACTACCTCATCCTCAGCACCATCCATTCGGCCAAGGGATGCGAATGGGATGTCGTCTTCGTCATCCACGCCGCCGACGGGATGATCCCCTCGGACATGGCCACCGGCGATGCCGACGAGGTCGAAGAAGAACGGCGCCTCCTCTACGTGGCGCTGACACGGGCCCGCGACGCGCTCCACGTGTCGTTCCCGCTGCGCTACTACCGGCGGCCCCGGGGCCTGGAGGATGGGCACGCCTATTCGCAGGTCAGCCGGTTCCTGCCAGAGGACGTGCAGGCCCTGTTCGAGCGGCGAACGCTCGTTCCGGACGAAGGCATCCCCCCCACCGGCACGATGGCGGAGGCGGGCATCGACGACTTCCTGGCCGGACTGTGGCGAAGCTGACCCGGAACCCTCCATCTCTTGATGGGGAGGGAGAGGGGGAAGCCCAGGCGCGTCCGCCCGCAGGCGTCGAGAGCCTGGTCCGGAAAGATCGCTCCACCAGAAGCAAGGGTATCGAAGGTCGAGGGGTAGGATGCATCATCCGGTTCGTAGCGGGCGACCGACGATGGGCTCCACGGAGACGAACGTGTCACGCAGGTCACTCCTGATACCGGC
>DHWM01000127.1:0-2981 GCA_002413185.1 Actinobacteria bacterium UBA5182 | reverse complement strand
GGTCACTCCTGATACCGGCCCTGTCGCTGCTCGTCGTCGGCACGGCGCTGATCCCTGCACCGGCCGTCCAGGCAAGCGTCCTGGGCGGCTGGCACATCGAATGCGGGCACCTCAATGGCACCGAGAAGGTGAGGGCACAGGACGGCACCGCGTGGCCCGGAATCGGAGCTCATGCGAACTCCGACGACGTCATCAAGTTCCCGCGCATGCCCGGCGCGAGCCACGCCCACATCTATGGGGGCAACCCGGTCACCGATGCCTTCACCGTGGCCACCGGACCGAACCCATCGACGCGTCACGCCGGCGACGAGCTGCTGATCGGGAGCGACACCACCCCGCCGTATGCCGGGGCCTCTGAGTGCGGCTGGGACGCGGCGACGGGCCTCACAGATCCGGAGAACTTCTCCTCCTACTGGGCTCCGCAGCTCTACGACCGGACCACGGGCTCCCCGGTGGCACTTCGGTACACGCTGGCGTACTACAAGTCGGACACGAATTGCTCGCCGGGCTCAGTCGATTGCGTCGCGGCCGTGTACAAACCCTTCCCGGCCGGCTTCCAGATGGTCGCGGGCCTGCCAATGATCCGCGACTCCGCCAGCACCGAGTGCCGCGTGGGCGCCGGAGAGGATCTGTGGACGTGCGACCTCAGCGATCCGCGCTCCGTGGCGGCCTGGACGTGCCGCAACGATGATGACCCGACCGACGGTCAGACGGCGCCTCCGTTCGTCCGGACGCTCGACGCGGTCCCCTCCCTCGGCTGGCCAGCCCTCGATTGCACCAACTACCCCTCGTACGACCCTACCGGTGCGCCTCTTCCGTCCCACTACGGGCTCAACGTGACGTTCCCGACCTGCATCGCCGCGAACCCGGGTCGTGACGGAACCCGACTCCCGAAGTGGGCGATGACCTACTTCAGCGGGGCGACCGATCGCTCGCCGCGAGGAGCTCCGGCGAACGTCTCGTTCGGCAACCTGATGGCCAGCTTCTACGATGGCGGTGCGGGTCGTGGGATCACCCGAGGCCTGTGCCCCGGGATGACGCTCGATACCCTGCGGGCGGGTCCGATGACGAACGGCTGTTACGCGGTCACGATGTGGAACAGCATGTCCGCGCCTCCCGAGGACGCCACCGGGGGAAGCCCCACAGGCCAGTGGTGCTTGGTCGTGGGGCTGCGCCTCACCTTCGTGTTCCAGGCCACCAGCCCGAGCGACGGCTTCTACCTGGGCTCGGATTGCCGGAGCACGGGCCCGGACTGCGTGAGCGGTACGGCCACGACCGAATGGGACGGGATGTCGGGGCACGCGGACTACTTCTCCGCGTGGAACCCGGAGATCAAGGCCGGGACCGTTCCGACGCTTCAGCACGGCGTCGACGTCTGCATCAACAGAGGGAGGAACTGCGGGCTCATCTTCGGCGACGGCTCGGGATCCCAGCTCATCGACAAGTGATGCCCTGAGTGCTCTGCCGAGGTGGACCGATGTGCCGTGAGTTCTCCTGGATCTCCTCAGGTCGAGCGATCAGCCGGTGGGCTTCTAGCGTCGGCGCTGCTCACGGGCCCGCTCGCAACGCCGCTCTCCGGTCTGACAATCGGTGGAACCTGACGCTGTTCGGTGAGAGGTCAGCTGAGGGGAGGCGAGCATGGTTGGTGAGGTGGCTCGCCCGTATATCTGATCCGGCGGACATCGTCACCCTCATAACCAACCTCGGGATTGCCCCCACTTCGGTTGACTCGCGGGGTTGAGAGCCTTCAGGCAGCATGAGCGACCTCATGAATGGTCTCAAACTCGACTGGGGTGAGCTTGCCGAGGGCGCGCTGACGCCGCCGGCGGTGGTAGGTCCGTTCGATCCAGGTCACGATGGCGAGGCGCAGCTCTTCCCTGCTGGTCCAGCGTTGGCGGTCGAGCACGTTCTTCTGAAGCAGGGCAAAGAACGATTCCATGGCGGCGTTGTCGGCACACGCGCCGACCCGCCCCATCGAGCCGAGGAGGCCGCTTGCCCGCAGCGTTCGCACGAACTTGGCTGAGCGGAACTGGCTGCCGCGGTCGGAGTGCACCACGGTGCCCACGGGACGTCGGATCCCGATGGCGTTTCGGAGCGCCGCGACCGCGAGCGTGGCCTTCATGCGCTCATCGATCGAGTAGCCCACGATCCGGTTGGAGAACGCATCCTTGATCGCGCACAGGTAGAGCTTGCCCTCGTCGGTACGGTGCTCCGTGATGTCGGTCAGCCAAAGCACGTTGGGAGCCTTCGCGGCGAAGTCCCGCCGCACCAGGTCATCGTGCACCGGCGGACCGGCCTTCGTGCCCCGTCCGGGCTTGCGGGCGAGGACCGAGAAGATGCCGTGTGCGCTGCACAGACGATGAACCCGGTTCTCACTCGCCCAGATGCCGTGCTCGGCGGCGAGCTCATCGGCGATGAACCGGTAGCCGAAGACCGGATCGTCGGCGTGGATCTCACGGGCGGCGTCGAGGAGGTGCGCGTCGTCCCACTCCCGAGTGGAGATGGGCCTCGAACGCCACTTGTAGTAGGCCTGAGGCGTGAAGCCGAGCACCCGGCAGGTCACCACGACGGGGATCCCGTCCGCGGCAAGGTCACGGACCAGCGGGTAGATCATTTTGGGTTGAGCCCCTGACCCAGGTAGATCGCCGCTCGCCGCAGCACCTCGTTCTCCTGCTCGAGCAGACGGTTCCGTTTCTTGAGCTCGCGGATCTCGGCGGCTTCCGCCTGGGTGATGCCGGGGCGGACGCCCTCGTCGACATCTGCGACCTTGAGCCAGCGGTGCAGGCAGGACTCCGAGACCCCGAAGTCACGGGCGATCTGAGACAGCGGAGCCTCCTTGCGGCGGGCCACGGCGATGACGTCGCGGCGAAACTCCGTGGGGAACGGTTTCGGCACGGTGACCATCCTTCCCGTGAGGGCGATCCTCACAGATCAGGAGTCAACCAAACCTGGGGCAGTCCCTTCTTCTTGCCGATAAACCG
>DHWM01000141.1 GCA_002413185.1 Actinobacteria bacterium UBA5182 | reverse complement strand
TTGAAGCCCTCCTCGTGCATGCCACCTTCATGAGTGTTAATAGTATTGGCAAACGTATGGATCGATTCGGCGTAGCCCGAGTTCCATTGCATGGCCACGTCGACCTCGCTGGCCTCCCGCGCGGACTGGAAGTGGATGATCCGCTGCTGGATGGCTTCCTTGCCCTGCGAGAGATGACGAACGAAGTCGGCCAAACCGCCGCTGGCTTTGAAGACCTGCTTCACGGGTGGGGATTCGCGTTCGTCGACGAGAGCGACCTCGACGCCGCCCACCAGGAACGACTGCTCCTGGAGCCGCTCCGTAAGGACATCCCGCTTGAACTCGACGGTGTCGGTGAAGATCTCCGAGTCCGGCCAGAACGTGATGCTGGTGCCCCGTTTGGAGCTGGCCTTCAGCCTCTGGAGCTTGCCGGTGGGACGACCTCGTTCGTACTCCTGGCGCCACCTGAACCCATCCCGGGCGACCTCCACGATCAGCCGCTTTGACAGCGCGTTGACCACGGAAAGGCCCACTCCGTGCAGGCCGCCGGCCACGGCGTATGATTTCCCGTCGAACTTCCCGCCCGCGTGAAGGGTGGTCAGAACGACCTCCACCGCCGAGCGTCGGTCCTTCGCTCCGGGGATCGGCGCCACCGGGATGCCTCGTCCGTTGTCCACGACACGGCAGCTGCCGTCGGCCAGCAACTGGACCACGATCCGGGTGCAGTAGCCCGCCAGGGCCTCGTCGATGGAGTTGTCGACGACCTCGTACACAAGGTGGTGCAGGCCGCGAGGGCCGGTGCTCCCGATGTACATCCCGGGGCGTTTGCGGACGGGCGCCAGCCCTTCGAGGACCGTGATGTCGGCAGACTCATAGCTGGTCGGGGCAGTTCTCGGCGCCACGCTCACCTCCGCCGGACGCCGTTCACCGGGCGCCCGACCTCATGGGAGAGGAATTGGTTCGGTGGGGGTTCAAGCCAATGAATTATACCATCGGAATTGCCATCCGAGACGCCTGGCGGGAGGATCAATCCGGGCCCGCCGGGCCACCCAGGACTACCCTGATCCGCGAGATCGCCGCACTGCCGGCGACATCGTTTGCCCGGGTCCTTATCTCCCTGGCCAGGAAGTTCAGCTGGGCCCCCCACGCCCCCGACGAGGCTCGGATCCACAGCGTCCCACCTTCCAGCCGGACCGGGTGCGACTCCCGAGCCACCCGCTCGCCCACCACCTCGCCCCACCGCCGTCCCAGCTCGCCCAGGACCATGCCCGAGCCCCACCGCCCGGTCCCAAGCAAGGCTCCCAGGACCGATCCAAGCTTCTCCGGCTGGTCGGAAGGGTCCTGCCGGCGACGCCGGCCGGGTTCAGGCCGCGGCAACCTGTCCCTCCCGGACGCACCACACCGTGGCCGTCTCCTCGGGCAGTTGCGATTCGTCGGGGATCGCGATGAGCACCTGGCCCCGGCCTCCCAGTCCCGCCGCCAGGCGTCTCCTCCGCTCGGGGTCCAACGCCGAGAACGGATCGTCCAGGAACACCACCGGATCCTCGCCCAGCTCGGACGCCACTGCCCGCCCCAGGGCCAGCCGAAGCGACAGCGCCGCCCCCCACGCCTCGCCATGGGAGGCGAAGCCCCTGGCCGTAAGGCCCTGGACTCGCAAGCCGAGATCGTCCCGGTGCGGCCCCACCAGGGTGGTCCGACGGATCAGCTCGTCCGCGCTTCGTTCGTCCAGACGGCGACGGAATGCGGCCTCCAGCGTCTCGGTTCCGGCAGGTTCGACCGACGGGCGGTATTCGACGCCGAGGGCCTCGGCCGTCTGTCCCGAAAGGCGCTGAAACTCCTGTGAGGCCCGACCTGCGATCTCAGCCACGGCTCCAGCTCGGACCGACGTCAGGGCTGCGCCGTGCCCGACGAGCTCGGCGTCCCACCCCTCCAGGCCCGGGGGCGCGGCCGGTCCAGGCCAATCCTTCAAGAGGCGATTCCGCTGGCGGAGCGCCCGCTCATACGCCGAAGCCGTCCCTTCTTTGGCTGGCCACAACGTGCGGACGCACTCGTCGATGAAACGCCGGCGGTCGTCCGGCTCCCCCTGCACGATCCGCAGGTCGTCCGGCCCACAAAAGACCGCCCGGACGTGGCGGCGGAGGTCGCGCTTACGACGGACCGGCGACCGGTTCACCTGCACCCGGTTCTGCCCCCCACCCCGAACCTCGACCTCGATCAGGGCCCTCCCTCCAGAGGATTCGGCTTCCCCCCGGAGGAATGCGGACGAAGGCCCCGGCGACAGCGAGGCTGGTGGCTGACCTCCGCCGCCCGGGGAGAAGGTCACCGATCGAACCAGGGGAAGGTCGCTGCTCACCCGGGGAGACTCAAGCGTGCACAGGTAGTACATGGCCTCGAGCAGGTTCGTCTTGCCCTGGGCGTTCGGCCCGATGACCACGATGAGGCCCGGAGGCACCTGGAGCGAGGCTTCATGGTAATTCCGAAAGTCTCGGATTTCGATCCAGCTCAGCCGCACGGTGCACCGGAGCCACGCTCCCGGCCAGCCAGCCGCCGGCCGCCTCAGCCGACCGGTGCGGGCAGCCGCACCGGCATCACCAGGTAAACGTACGATTCGCCTTTGCCTCGGATCACCGCCGGCTTCAGGCCGTCCCGAACCTCGATTTCCACCCGCTCACCGACCGCCGCGGTCAGCCCGTCCACGAGGTATCCGGGGTTGAACGCCGCCGTCATCTCCTCACCCTCGTACTGGGCCTCCACGGACTCGATCGCTCCACCGAAATCCGGCGAGGAAGACGAGAGCCGAACGCCCAGCGCGTTGAACTCCATCTTCACAGGAGAGCTCTCCCTGGCCATCAATCCGACCCGCCGCACCGCATCCAGCAGCTGCTGTCGGGACGCTGTCAGCTTGTTCTCGTAGTGCTCGGGAAGCAGTTGGCGGTAATTCGGGAACTCGCCCTCGATGAGCCGAGACGTCAGGGTCAGGGCACCGCTTCGGAACGCCACCTGTCCCTGGTCCACGAACAGCTCGGCCTGGCCCTTGTCGTCGCCGCCGGCGGCCCGACCCGCCTCGCCCAGCGCCCGCTCCGGCACCAGAGCCTTGGCCTCACCTTCCGCGCTGGCGGTGAGCTCACGCACGGCTAGGCGGTAGGAGTCCGTGGCGACCATGGTGAGGCCTTCGCGGTTGATCTCGAGGAGAACTCCCGTGAGGATGGGCCTGGCCTCGTCACGAGAAGCGGCCCTGGCCACCTGCGCGATGCCCTCGGCGAGGGCCGTGGCATCCACCGTGACCCGAGTCCCGCCCGGGTCTTGGAGCGCCGGGAAGTCCTCCGCCGGGAGGCACCGCACGGTGCCCTCGTAGTTGTTGCAGACGATCCTGGCCTGGTTCGACTGCGCTTCAAACTCCACGGGCGCCTGGTCAAAGCTCTTCACCATGTCCGCGAGAAGCCGTGCCGGAATCAGCGTGACGCCCTCCTCCTGGACCTGGACGGGCAGCCTCAATCGGGCCGATACCTCCAGGTCCGTCGTGGCCAGCACCAGCTCTTCACCGGACGCGTTCATGAGAACCCCTGTGAGGGCGGGGATGCCCGGGCGGGAGGAAACGGCCCGCTGAACGGTCTGCAAGGCGTCCGACAGGGCATCCCGGTCACACTTGAACTTCACGGCCCACCTCCCTCTTGTACTTCAATGAAAGGAGATTCCAAACCAGCAGTAGTAGTGCGTGTGGATTTGTGCATGCCGGCCATCGATGCAGCGTAGCGTGTGGGTCTGACATCCCGGGTCGGTGGATACCGTCCGTCGCGGAAGAGCCTGTTCGTCCGGAAGGAGCGGTCGGGCCGCGGAGATCCACCGTTTCCCCCAACTCGTCCAGTCGATTTCACCGGTCGCCCCGGCCCCGTGCCCGGATCTTCTTGGTGAGCTCCTGGACCTGCTTGTATGTGCTTCCCCGGGCAGGCATCAGCCCCTCGATCTTCTTGATCCCATGCAGTGCCGTGGTGTGATCGCGCTCGAAGAGCTCCCCGATCTTGATCAGGGAGAGCCCGGTGAGCTCTCGGAGCAGGTACATGGCGACGTGGCGGGCGGTGGTGAGGGGCCGCGACCTGCTCTTGGACACGAGGTCTCCCGGACCCAGCCCGAAGTACTCCGCGGTCTCCTCCAGGATGGCCGCCGGCGGGATCTCCTGGCCCAGATCGGGGATGAGATCCTCCAGGGCCCGCTCGGCCAGCGCCAGGTCCACCTGCTGGCGGGTCACCGAGGCGAACGCGTGGACCCGAAGGAGCGCCCCCTCCAGCTCGCGGATGTTCTGCTCGAACTTCGAGGCGATGAAGTGCAGGACATCGTCCGGGACCTCCAGGGCATCCCGGAGCGCCTTGAGCTGCAGGATGGCGATCCGGGTCTCCAGATCCGGCGGCTGCACATCGACCACCAGGCCGCTCCGGAACCGGCTGCGCAGCCGCTCCTCGATCCCCCCGAGCTCCTGGGGTGGACGGTCGCTGGCGATGACGATCTGGCGTTCGTGCTGGTGGAGGTGGTTGAACGTGTGGAAGAACTCGGTCTGGGTCTCTTCGGCACGCCCCAGGAACTGCACGTCGTCCAGCAAGAGCACGTCGACGTCACGGTACTGCCGCTGGAACTGGTAGCCCCGGCGCTCCCGAACCGCCTTGATGAACTCGGTCATGAAGCTCTCGGAGGTCACGTAGCGCGCTCGCGTGCGCGGCTGCAGCGCCGTCATGTGGTTGGCGATGGCGAACAGGAGGTGGGTCTTTCCCAAGCCGACCCCCCCGTAGACGAACACGGGGTTGTAGGCCTTCGACGGGGGCGCTTCGGCCACGGCAAGGGCGGCAGCGTGGGCAAACTTGTTGCTGGGCCCGGGGATGAACGTGTCGAAGGTGTACCGGCTGGGGAACGCCGAGGCGCCTTCACCGAGGGCGTCGTCGAGCGAGGCCTGATCCTCGGGCACGGGCATCGACTTGCGGCGGCCGCCCCGCTCCACCCCATCCCCGGAGCCGTCTCCGACACGTTCGACCCGGGCGGCCCGAAGCCGGATCCGCGCCGACGGCCCGAGGACCTGCCGAGCCGATTCGGTGATCAAGGCCAGATGGTGGGCCAGCAGCCAGCTCTTGACGTAGGCGCTTGGAACTAGGAGCTCGAGAGCGTCGCCGCCCAGCTCTCCGGGAGCGAGCTGGGCAAACCACATGTCGAACTGCGACGGCGAGAGCTCCCGGCGGGCCCTCGCCAGAACAGCGGCGCAGACCTGCTCAGATACGGTGCCGGTAGGCTCGCCCGACGCTCGTTCGGCAAGAGGAACTGTCATTATCCCCAGGTACTTTCCACACTTGTGGAAACACGGAAGGCCGTCCCGGGGAAGGGGTTGCAGGGAAGGCGACCTTGGAAGCGGGCGGATTATAGCTCCGGGTTCGGAGGCCCCGCCAAGGAAGGCCAGGGGTATTGACGACCTTTTTCCACCGCCCTGCCCCGGTATACTCGGGCCCGAGTGCCGGACGCCCGGCAGCTCTGACAGAGCGTCCCAGAAAGCCGAGACCGCGTGAAGCGCACCTACCAACCGAACAACCGGAAGCGGAACAAGACCCACGGGTTTCGGATCAGGATGCGAACCCGCGGTGGCCGCCACGTCCTCGCTCGCCGTAGGAGCAAGGGCCGTGTCCGGCTTTCGGCCTGAGCCCCGATCTTCGCCGGCGATCAGCTCTCGGGGCGCCCCGTTTCCTGAGGTCGGGTCTGGCGGCCAGCACGTGCCGGGGAAGCTCACCCGGTCGATCGAGTTCAAGCGGGTCCTCGAGCAGGGCGGCCGGATCGGCGGGAAGCGGCTGGTACTGTACGTTCTGGCGTCACCTTCGAAGACCAGGGTCGGCTTCGTGTGCGGTCGCGGCGTGGGGAGTGCGGTGGCCAGGAACCGGGCCCGCCGGATTCTCAAGGAGGCGTGGCGCGCCACTGCCATCCAGGCTCGGTCCGGTTTCGAATTGGTGTTCGTGGCCCGGCCCGAAATACGAGGAGCTCGAATGGATGACCTGGTCCCGGAGGTCCAACGGATGCTGAGCGCCGGGAGGGTGCTCCAGTGAGGGCCGAACGGGTGCGGAACCTCCTGTTCATCACCGGTTGGCCGGCTCGGATTGTCTTGCTGGGCCTCATCCGTGCGTACCGAGCGTCTCTGGGCAGGGCGCTGGGAAGCCGGTGCCGGTTCCATCCGAGCTGCTCAGCCTATGCCGAGGCTGCCATCGGGGAGCTGGGCGTGTTCCGGGGACTGGCCTTGTCGGTGTGGCGGGTTGCGCGGTGCTCGCCGCTCACACGGGGTGGCGTCGACTACCCGCCAGCAAGGCGAGGCCATCGCCGCGGGGAGTATGAGAACCTCATACGCTCAGGTGAACAGGCAGCATGATCGGGGCCGGATTCATCCAATCCGTCCTGAACGCGCTGGGGCAAGTGCTCGCTGTGTTCTATTCCGGAGTGCGACACCTCGGAGGCTATGGTGTGGCGATCATCCTGCTGACCCTCGCCATCCGGGTTCTACTTCTTCCTCTGGGCATCAAGCAGATCAAGTCCATGCAGGCCATGCAGGTCATCCAACCCAAGGTCAAGGCCATCCAGCAGAAATACAAGGGCGACCGTCAGCGCATGAACGAGTCGATGATGGCGCTGTACAAAGAGTACGGCGTCAACCCTTTCAGCGGTTGCCTGCCCCTCCTTCTGCAGTTCCCGGTCCTGATCGCCCTGTTCGCGGTGCTCAAGGTGCCCGGAGGGGTCGGGCATGTTCCCGTCCAAAGCGACCTCCACGCCGCGATCGTGCACCAGCACACGGACTTCCTGGGGGCCAACCTTCTGTGCTCCGCTGCTCAAGCCGGACGGGATGTGGCGATCACGTTCAAGAAGCACCAGCCCCAGAGCGAGCGGATCGACAGCCCGCTCCGGTGTGGGAGCGGCGGGGCCTCGCGTGCTCCGTATTACTTCCTGGCCGTGGCGATGATCGGCACCACCTTCTACCAGCAACGACAGATGCAGAAAGCTACCCCCCAAGGGGGAAACCAGCAACAACAGGCGCTCACCAAGATCATGCCCCTGTTGTTCGGCGTGTGGGGCTTCATTTTTCCGGCCGGCCTGGTCGTCTACTGGACCACCACGAACCTGGTGCAGATCGGGCAGCAACACTTCATGCTCCCGAGGATGCAGGGAGCCGAAGGCGGCGACCGGGCTGCGACTGGCGAGGGGAAGCCCCAGGGGAAGGCTCCCCGCCGAGAGCTTTCGGACGGACGGGCCCGGTCCACGGGGAAGCGGCCGGCCGGGGCTGGTCGGGTCGATGGGCAGGGCACGGCTCGGAAACGGCCGCCGCCGAGCTCGTCGGCTCGGCGGGCACAGCCCGGAACGGCCAAGCCGGGCCCGGGGAAGAGCAGCGCGGGCCGAGGGGCGGTGCGTTCGTCAGGGTCCGGAAAGGGTGGCGGCCAGCCCCGCTCGGAGGGCGGAGGGTCCGGGGGAGCAAATGGAGGAGATCGAAAAAAGCGCCGCAAGCGTTGAGGAGGCCATCGAGGAGGCTCTGGCTGAACTCGGCCTGAGTGAGCAAGAGGCTCGGATCGAGATCCTCCAGGAGCCCAAGAGCGGTTTCCTGGGCCGGAATGCCCAGGCGGCGGTGGTTCGGGTCCGTCCGGCCGCTCCGGCGGCCCAGGTCGAGGGCGAGATCCGTGACAAACAGGGGGATTTGGCTGCCGATTTCCTGGAGGGCCTGATGTCTGCAATGGGTATCCCAGCCGAGGTGGAGCTGAATGAGGTCCAGGGGACCCTGTACGCCGAGGTGTGGGGCAAGGAGTCGGGGGACGACATGGGCCTACTTATCGGCAAGCACGGACACACACTCGACGCTCTGCAGGAACTGGTGCGGAGCCACGTTCAGGGACACACAGCGGATCGGTGCGCGGTGCAAGTGGACGTGGAGGACTATAGAAAGCGGCGGACGGCGCAGTTGGTGCGCCACGCCCGGGAAATGGGCCGCAAGGTTGCCAAGTCCGGACGGCCGGAGACCTTGGAGCCGATGTCTTCGTACGAACGAAAGGTCGTCCATGACACCATCGCTGAGATGGGGGGTCTCGAAACGGCCAGTGAGGGTGAAGAACCGCAGCGACGCGTGGTCATCAGGCCCGTATAGCCCAGCCCGATCGCGCCTACCCAGCGGCCCCGTTTCACGTGAAACTTGAGGGTTCACGGATCCCACCAGGGCTTTCTGTGGCACAAATCGCGCACCTTGAGGCGTTTACCCGGCTCCTCCGAACCCGGGCCGTCGAAGCCGGCTGGATAGGGTCCAACGATCGCCACAGGGTGTGGGAGCGGCACGTCCTGGACAGCCTCCGCGCCCTAGCCTGCCTCCCACCGGGACCGACGGACGCGGCGGACATCGGATCCGGAGCGGGCCTCCCCGGGATCCCCGTCGCCATCGCCCGCCCTGACCTTCGTATCTATCTCATCGAGCCGAAGCTCCGAAAGGTTGCCTTCTTGGAATTCGCCGTCGAACAGCTCGAGCTGGCCAATGTAACTGTCCTCCCCCAGGCCGCCAGGAGCGTAACCCGCCAGGTGAAAGTTGCTACGGCCAGGGCACTGGCTGGTCCTGCGGAGGCATGGGCTATCGGGGGGACCCTCCTCGAGCCGGAAGGGCAGCTGATCTACTTCGCCGGACGGAGCTGGTCAGAACGGGATGCCCAGGCTCTCCGCGCGGTCGGCGTTTCCTGCGCGATCTGCTCCCGTCCGCGATTTGCCTGGCACGGCCCACTCGTTATCATGGGACGCTCGACCGCTTGAACCAGGAGCCGAACACGGACCCCGAGCTTCATACTTCCCCATCAGGTTCATCCTCCTCGACGTTCTTCGTTCCTCCTACCGAACCGGGACGCCAGAGGAACGGGTCACCGTCCCACAGGGACCGGGGTGCAGAAGTGGCTCCTCGGCTCCTCGGTGAAGAAGCCCCACGGGAGGAGGCCGCTGTGGCGCCTGCGCCGGCGGCGCCATGGGCTTCGACCACTGCCCCCCAGGCGGTGGGGACGGGAGTGGCGGAGGTGCGGCCTGCTTCCGTCGCTCCTGCCGCCGGGACTGGCGTCGTGGGGCGTGCGGTACCCGGAGCAAGGGTGATCGCGGTGGCCAACCAGAAGGGAGGCGTGGGCAAGAGCACCACCGCCGTGAACGTCGGGGCCTCCCTTGCGGAATCGGGAAAGCGCGTTCTCGTGGTCGACCTCGATCCGCAGGGTAATGCTTCCACCGGTCTTGGGATCGATCACACCGCCAGGATAGCCACGACCTACCAGGTCATCGTTTCGGGGACGGACATCCGGGCGGCAATGGTCCCCACGGCGGTGGGGGGGCTGTGGGTGGTTCCTTCGACCATTGATCTTGCTGGCGCCGAGATCGAGCTGGTCTCGCAGTTCTCGAGGGAGGGGCGGCTGGCCAGGGCGCTCGACCCCATCCGCGAAGACTTCGACTTCATCCTGTTGGACTGTCCGCCCTCCCTGGGCCTGTTGACGGTGAACGCGCTCACGGCTGCCGAGGAGCTCATCGTCCCCATCCAGTGCGAGTACTACGCCTTGGAGGGCCTGGGGCAGCTCCTCAAGAACGTGCGGCTGGTTCAGCAGAACGTAAACCCGCGGCTGCGTCTCACCGGTATCGTGATGACAATGTTCGATTCGCGGACCCGGCTCGCGGACCAGGTGGTGTCGGAGGTAAGAGCCTACTTCGGACCGCGAGTGTATGATGTGGTCATACCCCGGAGCGTCAGACTGGCGGAGGCTCCCGGGTTCGGTCGACCGATCACCGTCTATGACCCGACTTCGAGGGGGGCGGTGGCCTACCGGCGGCTGGCCGAGGAGGTCGCTGCACGGGATCCGGAGCTCTTCCTGGGGTTCGGCGACCTCGGAGACGTCGCCTCGGGTACTCAAGGCACAGGGGCTGCCCCTGTCGCCCCAGCTGCCCCTGTCGCCCCACAGGAGGCCGGGGAGGTCCATCCCTCCGAGGCCTTCTTTGGCATGGGAGATCGAGGTCAAGCGGAAGCACGCCGAACCTGGGACGGCGGAGCGGGCACCGAGCCGGAAGGAGGGATCGAGTGAAACGAGGGGGACTGGGCCGGGGACTGTCATCGCTCATTCCGGGCGCGGCCGAAGGGGGCTCACTTCTGGACGTCCCCGTCAGCGCCATCACGCCCAACCCCCGGCAGCCCCGCGCCGAGTTCGACGAGGAAACCCTTTCCGCCCTGGCCAGGTCGATCCGCGAGGTCGGGGTGCTCCAGCCGGTGGTGCTCAGACGCCGCGACGCCGGTTACGAGATGGTGGCGGGGGAGCGCCGCTTACGGGCGGCCCGCCTGGCCGGGCTGGCGACGATCCCGGCCATCGTCCGGGAAGGAGACGACACCGAGTCCCTTCGAGAGGCCCTCATCGAGAACATCCACCGCGAAGACCTCGCGCCGCTGGAACTGGCCACCGCCTTCCAGGAACTGCTGGAGGATCTCGGGGTGACCCAGGAGACCGTGGCCGAGCGGTTGGGCTATTCCAGGGCCCACATCGCCAATACGATCAGGCTTCTGTCACTCCCCGGCGAGGTCCAGCGCCTGCTGGCGGAGGGACGCATCCAGGCGGGCCACGCCAGAGCTCTCCTCGGCCTCCCGGACGACGACGCGAAGTCGTCCCTGGCGCTTCGTGTCGCGGCCGAAGGGCTGTCGGTTCGACAGGTGGAAGACATCGTCCGCAGATACTCGGAGCACCCCTCGGCGGCCGCTCCGTCGACCAGAAGGGCTCCCGACACCTCCATGAACGAGGTGGAGGAAATCCTTTCGGAGCAGCTCGCCACGCGGGTGAAGATCTCGGTGGGAAAGCGCAAGGGCAAGATCGTCGTCGAGTTCGGATCGAAGGAGGACCTGGAGCGGATCGTCTCGGAGATCATCGGATCCGGCCCGGGGCTCGCGCCGGAATGACCACGGGCGAGATGGTCCGAACGGCGAAGGCGGTCGCCCTGGGCGCTGTGTTGGGGACGGTGATCGCGGTGATGACCCCCGCAGAGGGCCGGCGA
>DHWM01000060.1:4791-5071 GCA_002413185.1 Actinobacteria bacterium UBA5182 | reverse complement strand
CGCGTCCCGGACGGGATCATCCCCCGCTCCGCCAGGTCGAGCGTCCCGGGCAGCAGCGGGATGGCCGGGGCGTCCAGGCGGGCCGACATGCCCGCCTCGGCCAGGGCGATGTGGAGGTGCCCGAGCAGGCCGAACCCCGTGACGTCGGTGGCGGCCGACACGCCGACCTCCAGCATCGCCTCGGCCGCGGCCGCGTTGAGCGAGGTCATGGTCTCGACGGCCGCGGCCAGCTGCTCGGCGGACGCTTTCCCCGCCTTCACCGCCGTGGTGACGATGCCCA
>DHWM01000060.1:0-4554 GCA_002413185.1 Actinobacteria bacterium UBA5182 | reverse complement strand
GCCATCCCGTACTTCGGTTCGGGATCGTGGATCGAATGGCCCCCGATGATGGCCACCCCGGCCTGGCGAGCCACGGCGGCTCCGCCCTCCAGGACCCGAGCCAGCATCTCCAGGGGGAGCTCCTTGACCGGCCAGGCCACCAGGTTGAGGGCCGTCACCGGTTGGCCCCCCATGGCGTACACGTCGCTGAACGCGTTCGCCGCGGCGATCCGCCCCCAGTCGAACGGGTCGTCCACGATGGGAGTGAAGAAGTCCACGGTCTGCACCAGCGCCATCGGCGAGCCGGGGACCGCGTACACCGCCGCGTCGTCGCCGGTGGCCGGGGAGACCAGGACCTCAGGCGGATATTCGGTTGGGGTCAGGAGGCTCAGGACCTGAGCCAGGTCGCTCGGAGCGAGCTTGCACGCTCAACCGGCGCCGTGGCTGAACTCGGTGAGCCGCACCTCGGGGCGCGTCATCTCGGCCATGGGCCGAGGATACCCGCGAGTCCTCCCGGCCGGAGGCGGCGCTACTTGATGCAGGCCCCGAACACGCAGTGCCCCCGGAACACGATGTAGGCAACACCCGAGAGCACGTCGACGAATGCGTGCGCCACGACCAGGGGCCACGTCCGGCGCCACCGCAGGAAGATCCAGCCGAACACGATCCCCAGCGCGAAGTTCCCCACGAATCCTCCCCATCCCTGGTACAGGTGGTACGAACCGCGAAGCGTGGCGCTCCCGATCACCGCCGCCACGCCGGCCCACCCCAACTGCTGGAGCCGGCGGATCAGATAGCCCGTCACGATGACCTCTTCCAGGAGCCCTGCCTGGATGGCGCCCAGGACCAACACCGGGACCGTCCACCAGTGATGCAGTGGCGGGACCGGGACGACGAACCGGTTGACCTTCAGGGCCACCGAGCCCACGTAGATCCCCAGCCCCACCGTCGAGACCGCAACCCCCAGGAGCAGGCCGTATCCGGCGTCTTCCCGTATGGCGACGGGACCCAGTCCGAACGAGCGGAAGCCCTCGCCACTCCTTCGAATGAGGTGCAGTACCAGCGCCACGGGCGCCAACCCGAACACGATCTCCGCGAGCTGGGTGGGGAGACCGGACGTGTCGTAGACGAACGCCTGGACGCCGGCGAGCGGCGCCGACAGCAGATTGATGACGGCGAACACCGCGCTCGCCAGCAGGGACAGGGCCAGCACGACGACGACCTCTTCTGCCAGGATCAGGCGGCTTGCAGGCGGGCCCAGGCGGGGTGGTTCGGTCATCCCCGGCCCGGCGGAGTGGCGAGAGACCTCAGGACGGAGGCTGAAGGACGGGAGGAGCGGTTAGCTCCCAGATCCGGAGCTCCCACAGCGTCCGGCTCCCCTTGCGGATGAACCGCACCACGCCGGTCTCCATCAGCCGGCGGGCCACCGCGCTGTCGGCGATCCGGCCGGGAAGCGGCAGCAGGCGCTCTCGGAGCTGGCGCATCCGGCCTTCGCCGAAGATCCTCCGCGCAGCCCGAAGGACCGCGCCTTCGTCCTGGATCGAACCGGTCGGGAGGTACAGCCGGCCGCCTGGGAGGAGATGCGACCGGGCTCGCTCCAGCATTGCCACCGGAACCTCGGCTCCCGTCGGTCCCCCGCTGAACCCGCCCGGGAACCAGTCGGACAGCGAGGCGATCTCGTCGGGGATCCCCGAGACGTCTCCGATCACCACATCCGCCCGTACGCCCTCGAGCGGTTCGAACAGGCTCCCCAGGCGTACGTCCACCCGTTCGGCCAGCCCGAGGAGCTCGGCGTTGTTCCGGGCCAGATCCACCGCGTCGGCGTTGACCTCCGTCCCATAGACCCTGGCCGCCCCCAGCCGAGCCGCCACAAAGGAGAGGACGCCGGATCCGCACCCGACGTCGATGACGGTCTCCCCGGGATTGACGGTCAGCCCCGCCGCCACCTCACGGCTGGTGTGGGTCGGGGCGAACACGCCCTGACGGAGCTGGATGGTGAACGGACCTCCCGGTCCCCTCCAGGTGAACTCGCGCGATTGTTCCATCTCATGACGAATGGTACTCGACGGACGGCGGGAGCACGCGGCCCATTCGATCCGGCCCGCGACCGAACCCACCATCGGAACCGTCATAATGACCGGCCGAGGGTTCGTCACTGGGGGGGTTTCGCCGTTGGACATCTCGATCCGGCCCGTCTCGAAGGATGACTTCGGCGCGTTCTTCAACGCCGCCGAGCGGTCCTTCAGCCATCAGGGAACCGAGGAAGAGGTGGAGCTCGAGCGACCGCTGTTCGAGCCGGAGCGAAGCCTGGTGGCCTTCGACGGGGACGAGATGGTGGGGACGGCCGGGATATTCTCGCTCGACCTCACGGTGCCCGGCGGCTCGCTTCCCATGGCGGGGGTGACGGCGGTCGGGGTCAACCCCACCCACCGCCGGCGGGGCATCCTCACCGAGCTGATGCGGCGCCAGCTGGAGCACTGTCGCGACCACGGCGATCCCCTGGCCGGGCTGTGGGCCTCGGAGAGCTCCATCTACGGCCGGTTCGGCTACGGGCTGGCCGCCTTCACCACCGAGGTCGAGATCGAACGCACCCGGGCTGCCTTCCGGGAGCCGGTTGATGCCTCCCGTCGCCTTCGGATGCTGGACAAGGAGAGGGCGTTGGATATGGTCACGTCCGTCTATGACCGGGTCCGGCTGACTCGCCCTGGGATGTTCGCGAGGTCCGCCGCTCGGTGGGCGAACCTGCTGGCCGACCCCGAGGTCCGCCGGCGCGGGATGAGCCCGTTGTTCTTCGTGGTGTCGGAGTCCTCGGAGGGCCCGGACGGGTACGTGATCTATCGGACCAAGCAGAGCTGGGACGAAGGCTTCCCCAACGGCACGTTGAGCGTCCGGGAGTTGCAGGCCGACGCGCCGGAGGCCTACGCGGCGCTGTGGCGGTACTGCTTCGACGTGGACCTGATGACGAAGATCGAAGCGTGGCCCCGTCCGGTGGACGAGCCGCTCCACCATCTGCTGGCCGAGCCGCGGCGCCTGGTGACCCGGCTGTGGGATTCGCTGTGGATCCGCATCGTGGACGTCCCCATGGCCCTGGCCGGACGCCGGTACCAGACGAAGGGGCGTCTGGTGGTCGATGTGCGCGACGCGTTCTGTCCGTGGAACGAAGGGCGATATGCGTTGGATGGCGGCCCGGACGGTGCCACGTGCGCTCGGTCCGACGACGAGGCCGACCTATCGGTGGCCGCCGACGCGCTGGGAGCCGTGTATCTGGGAGGGGTCCGGTTCGGGACGCTCCGGCAGGTGGGCCGGGTGGAGGAGCGGTCGGAGGGAGCCGTCCGCCGGGCCGACGCCATGTTCGGCTGGGACCCCCAGCCGTGGTGCCCGGAGATCTTCTGACGCGCTAGGCTGGCCTGAAGGTGTCGATCGTCGAACGCCGCCCGGCGTCATCCGTCACGCACGAGGTCCTCAACCAGCCCCCGCCGCTCGAGGGCTACAACCTCTTCGACCAGGACGCCGTCCTCCGAGAGACCGTCCAGCGCGAGGGCGGGGCATGGGGCCTCGAGCGGCTGGGCGAGTTCGGCCGGGTGGTGGGAGGCGAACCACTCCGCCTGGGAGCGACGGCCGACCGCAACCCGCCGGTCCTTCGGACCCACGACCGCTACGGGAACCGGATCGATCAGATCGAGTTCCATCCGGCCTGGACGGAGCTGCTCCGGCTGGGCATCCGTGCGGGCATCCCCTCGCTGCCGTGGCGAGAGCCCCGGCCGGGGGCGCACGTCGTTCGGGGCGCCATGCTGCTGCTGCTGTCGCAGGCCGAATCGGGCGTGATGTGCCCGCTGTCGATGACCTACGCGGCGGTCCCAGCGCTCCGGCACTCGCCGCCCCTCGCGGCCGAGTGGGAGCCGAGGTTCCTCGATCCCGACCCCGACCGGAGCGCGCTGTGCGGGATGGCGATGACCGAGAAGCAGGGGGGCTCCGACGTTCGCGCCAACACCACTCGGGCCGAACCGGCGAGCGGCCCAGGCTCGTACGAGCTCACCGGGCACAAGTGGTTCTGCTCCCATCCTGCGTGTGACGCGTTCCTGGTCCTGGCGCAGGCTCCGGGCGGTCTCTCCTGCTTCCTCCTCCCCCGGACCCTCCTCGACGGCACCAGGAACCAGGGCTTCCGGATCCAGCGGCTGAAGGACAAGCTGGGCACGCGGTCCCTGGCCTCGTCGGAGGTGGAGTTCGACCACGCCGCGGCTTGGATCGTCGGCGAGGAAGGACGGGGGGTCCGAACGATCATCGAGATGGTCAACCACACCAGGCTCGACTGCGTCCTCGGATCGGCCGCCGGCATGCGCCGTGCCGTCGCCGAGGCCACCCATCACGCCGCACACCGTTCGGCCTTCGGTCGCCGCCTCATCGAGCAGCCCCTCATGCAGAACGTCCTGGCCGATCTCTGCGTGGAATCCGAGGCGGCCACACTGCTGGCCGTACGCCTGGCCCGGAGCTTCGACCCCGGGACGGAGCCCCTGTTCCAGCGAGTCGTCACCGCGGTCGCGAAGTACTGGGTGTGCAAGCGGGCCACGCCGGTGG
>DHWM01000111.1 GCA_002413185.1 Actinobacteria bacterium UBA5182 | reverse complement strand
AGCCAGACGATCGACCGCTCGGACTGGTCGATCCGATGTGGGTCGGTCGTCACGACCTTGATGGGGACGCCCATCTTCGATGAAGGAGTCACCGGGCTGAAGGGCAGCAGCGGGGCGGCGGCGGCGGCATCGACGACAACGACGCCGAGGCTGGCGAGCGGGTTGTTCCAGTCGGGAGTGGATCCACCGGGTTGGTCGCTTGCGGCGCCCGGCTTGACGACGCCACCACCCCTCGCGCAGCCCGCGAGAACGAGCACCGCGACCAGGCACCCAGCAGCGATCCGAGCGCACGCCTTGGACTCCAACGTCACCACGGGTCCCTCAGCCAGCTTCGTTTACCAATCTACACCCCGTCGGGCTCCTCCCAGATCACGGCAAGTCGAGATCGATGGCCGGCGCGACCTCCTGAAGCCCTTCGATGGCCAGAGCGATGAACTCGTCCAGGGCGAGCCCCAGGTTCGGCTCGGCCTGGGCGATCTCGTCGCGGTTCACGCCCGGCGCGAACGCCTTCTCCTTCAGCTTCTTCTTGACCGATGACACCTTCATGCCCATGGCTCGCTCCGGCCGGACCAGGGCCGAGGCGACCAGCAATCCCGCCACCGCGTCGGCCGCGACGATCCCCTTCGACATCCGGTCGGTCTGATACTCGGCGTGGGCGTGGGCCAGGACGCCGTTGACCACGGCTTCCTCCACGCCGGCTTCGCGCAGCCATTCCGCCGCCAGATAGGCGTGGCGGGAGTCGTCGCCGGCCGTCTGGTCCTGGTCCAGGTCGTGGAACAGCCCGGTCAGCGCCCACCGATCCTCGTCCTCGCCGAAGTGCCGGCCCAGTCGCCTCATCACCCCTTCGACGCTCACCAGATGTCGGTAGGTGGTCTCCTTCTCCGTCCTTTGCCTGGCCAGGGCCCTGGCCTGTTCGATGTCCATCGCGCCCTCCCTACCGCGGGGTCACTGAAGCTTGAACGGCACGCTCGACAGGATCACGCCGGGCTCGAAAAGGAGCAGGCGCTTGAGGAAGATCGGCCGCTGGTTGTGCAGGATGCTGTGCCACCACTTCTTCACCACGAGCTCCGGGACGATGACGGCCGCCACCGAATCCGGATGGGACGTGACCCGGCGAACCTCCTCCAGCACCGGCGCGGTGAGATCCCGGAACGGCGCCTCCACGATGTCGAGCGTCACCGGGATCCGCCGGTCCACCCACTCCCGCTGGATCCCCGCGATCTCGCCCACGTCGAGGGCGAAGAACACCGCCCGGATCTGCGAGGCCCGGAGGGCCCGGGCGTAGTTGATGGCCCGGACCGCCGCGTCGTTCACGGAGGAGACGAACACGATGGCCTCGGTCGTCTTGGGGATGAGGGGCCGAACCTCGTGCTGCGCCTCGCCTTCGTCCGGAATCACGAACGGCACGTCGGTGATGACGATCTGGGGCTCCGACAGGAGCCGCACCTTCAGATAGAAGGACGTTCCCCGCCGGATCGCCGAGAACAGCGACCGCGTGGTGAGGAGCTCGGGGATGACCACGGTGAGGAAGTCGGCCTCCATGCGGGGGATGCGCCGGAGATAGTCGAGGAAGGCGTGGGTGGGATGGCCGTTCGACGGAAGCATCTCGAGCTTCACGTCGGTATGGCTGAACTCCTTCCACGCCAGCGAGAGATCGGGTTCTGAGTGGCTCTTGGGCACGTGGACGGCCCGGAAGTCCCGGCCGCAGAACGACCTGACGTACCCGATGGCCTTCGCCGTGGCCGCATCCAGGGATTCGACGTACAGGACCACGGTGTTGCGGGCCCCCGCGTCGGACGTCGCGGCGGAGCCCTGCCGGAGTTGCCCGGAGATCCCCAGGTAGTGCCGGTGCACGCCGTAGAACGCCGTGATCAGGACCGGCATGGCCGCGATCACGATGAACGCCCCGTGCACGAACTTCGTGGCGACCACCACGAGCAAGACGACGAAGGTGGCGACGGCCCCGAGCCCGTTGATGACGATGCTCCGCTGCCATCCCTTGGCCGCCTCGCCCCCCTGGCGTCGAATCTTCAGCCAGTGCTTCACCATCCCCGACTGGGACAGGGTGAACGACGTGAACACGCCCACCACGTAGAGCTGGATCAGCTTGCCGAGGTCTGCGTGGAAGACGTAGATGAGGAGCGAGGCGAACAGCGCCAGCATCACCACGCCGTTCGAGAACACCAGCCGATCGCCCCGGTTCTCGAACTGCCGGGGCAGGAACCGGTCGCGGGCCAGGATGGAGGAGAGCCGGGGGAAGTCCTGGTACGAGGTGTTCGCCGCCAGGATCAGGATGGCCGCCGTGAACACCTGCACCATGTAATAGAGGAAGCCTCCGTGGAACACTCCGTCGGCGATCTGGGCCACCACCGACTTCGTGTCGCTGGGGATGGGATGCGAGCGGGACGCCAGGAAGCTGATCCCCAGGAACATCGTCACCGCGATGATCCCCATGATCCCGAGCGTGGTGGCGGCGTTCCGGGCCTGGGGCCTTCGGAAGGCGGGGACGCCGTTCGAGATGGCCTCGACGCCCGTCAGCGCCGTCGCGCCCGAGGAGAACGCATGGAGGATCACGAACACCCCGACGGAGGCGGCGGCGCCGGTATGGATGACGTCGACCGGTCGGACCGCTGCGGCGCACCCTCCGGTCAGGCACTTGGCAAGGCCCATCCCAACCAGTAGGTAGATGGACACGATGAACCCGTACGTGGGGACGGCGAAGACGGTGCCCGACTCCCTCACCCCCCGGAGGTTCGCCAGGGTGATCAAGACGACGAACCCGATGGACAGGATCACCTTGTGCGGGTTGAGGCCCGGTACCGCCGACGTGATGGCGAACACGCCGGCCACCACCGAGACGGACACGGTCAGCACGTAGTCGGTGAGGAGCGCCGCCGCCGCCAGCAGCCCCGGGAAGACTCCCAGGTTGTCCTTGCTGACGATGTACGCGCCGCCCCCGCTCGGGTACGCCCGCACTGTCTGTCGGTACGAGATCACCACGATCACCATCAGCGAGGCGATGGCGATGGCGATCGGCATGACCAGGGAGAACGCCGCCGCGCTGGCCAGGAGCAGGACCTTCAGGATCTCCTCGCTGGCGTACGCCACCGAGGACAGCGCGTCCGAGGAGAACACCGGCAGCGCCAGGATCTTCGGGAGCAGAGTGTGCTCCAGGCGGAAGCTGGCCAGCCGCCGGCCCACCAGGATCCGCTTGATGACGTGTCCGGTCGTTCCCTGTTCGTGGCGGACGTCGGGCCGCTCCACTACCGCCATGTTCGCGATTCTACCGGCCGTCCTGCTCGGCCCTTCCCGGTTCCTGATCCGACTCCGCCGCCATCCACCGGTAACCGACCCCCGGCTCCGTCAGGATCAGCGATGGCGAGCCTGGATGTTCCTCGAGCTTCTTGCGAAGGTTCGCCACGTACACCCGGAGGTAGTGGCTCTCTTCGCCGTACGCGTCGCCCCACACCTTTTGAAGGAGCCATCGGTGGGTCAGCAGCTTCCCGGGATTCCGAACGAGCAGCTCGAGGAGCGCGAACTCGGTCGGGGTGAGGTGGACGGGGCGACCGGCTTTCGTCACCAATCGCTTGGGAAGGTCGACCTCGAGGTCCGCGGCTCGCACCACGGGCGGCTCGTCGTCCGGGGCGCCCTTGCGCCGGAGCACGGCCCGCATCCGGGCCAGGAGCTCGTCCATGGCGAACGGCTTGGTCACGTAGTCGTCGGCGCCAACGTCGAGCGCGGTCACCTTGTCGGCCTGGGCGTCCCGCACCGACAGCACGATCACGGGGACCGAGGACCACGAACGAAGCCTGCGGATCACCTCGACCCCGCCGATCCCCGGGAGGCCCAGGTCCAGCAGGACGAGGTCGACATCGGCCCCGGCCAGGATGTCGAGCGCGGTCTCGCCGTTCGGGGCCGTGCTGACCTCATGGCCCCGAGCGGCCAGGCTGGCCCGAAGAATCCGCAGGATCTGCGGTTCGTCGTCGACGGCCAGGACCTTCACGCCGGCGCCCCCGTGCGGTGTTCGACGGCAGCCGGGATCCGGGCCAGGGGGAGACGGAACCCGATGGTGGCCCCGCCGCTCGGCGTGTCCTCCACCCACATGGTCCCCCCGTGGGCCGTGACGATGGCTTGGGCGATGCTCAGGCCGAGGCCGGTCCCGCCCCGATACCCTTCGATGTCCCTCCGGTAGAACTCCTCGAAGACCAGGCCCCGGTCGGCCGGAGGGATGCCCGGACCCCGGTCTGCCACCCGCACCTCCACCATGTCCTGCCATCGCACCGCGGCGATTCCGATGGCCGAGCGAGGCGGGCTGAACCGGGCAGCGTTCTCGATGAGGTTCGTCAGCACCTGGTCCATCTGGACGACGTCGACCGGCACGGCCGGGACGTCGTCGCGGACCGTGACGCGGATCGTTCGACCCTCCACCAGCGGACCCAGCCGCCGCAGCACCGAGGACGCCAGATCCTCCAGGGCGACGGGTTCCACCGAAGGGGTCAGCGCTCCCGCCCGGAGCCGCGACAGGTCCATCAGGTTCGCCACCAGGCGGTTCAGCCGCTCCGATTCCTCCAGGATCGTCCGGAGTAGTTCCCGGCGTTGCTCCTCGGAGAAGGGCACGCCCTCCTCCAGCAGGCTAGTGGCGCTGGCCATGATCGAAGAGAGCGGCGTGCGGAGGTCGTGGGTGACCGAGGAGAACAGCGCGGCCCTGGTCCGGCTGACCTGCGCCTCCAGGCGAGCCTCGTCCGCCTCCTCACCCAAGCGAGCCCGCTCCACCGCCAGGGCGAGCTGCCCGGCGAAGGTGGTCAGGACCTCGGCCTCGGCGTTGCCGATGCCTCCGGGAGCACCGCCGCCCATCTCGATCCTGCCGACCTGACGCCGGCCGGCCGTGAGGGGCACGGAGCGGAACTCGTCGTCGTCGACCATCCCGCTGAGGGCGCGCTCCCGGGGCGCTCCGGTCGCGTCGAGGAGCACCACCCTGCACCACCGCAGCCCGTACAGGGTTCGAAACACCCCGGCCAGCTCGGCGAGCACCGTGTCCAGATCCGTGCCCGACAGCAGCCTCGCCGTCACTTGATAGAGGGCCCGGACCTGCCTCTCCCGGAACTCGGCCCGGACGCGCTGCTCCAGGGCTGCGGAGATGGCCGCGCTGACCGCCACGGCCACCACCAGGAAGATGGCCAGGGCAACGAGGTCTTCGGCCTTGCCCACAACGAACGTGTGGGTCGGCGGGGTGAAGAAGTAGTCGAGACCGACGAAGGAGATGGCGGCGGCGGCGAGCGCGGGCCAGAGGTGACCGACCACGGCCGCGGCCACCACCGCCAGCAGGAACAGCAACGCCGGCACGGCCGTCCCGCGGTGGGCGGGGATCGACGCCACGACGGTGGCCAGGCCCGTGCCGGCGAGCGCCACCGCAACGCCCGCGACCGTGCGCCGTGCCCCGGGAAGAGCAAGGACCTTGACCTGCGATTCCGAGCTTGACGACATCTTGACGCTCACGCCGCCTTTCTTGACGAGTCCTTGACGGCTCGCCACCCATGCTCGAGTCGATGGTAACGACCGAACGAGACACATCGTCGGCTTCGACCTCTGCGGCCCAGCCGGGCTTGGGTTACCTGCTGAAGCGGGTGTTTCTGGGCAGACCGCTCGCCACCGCCCGGCTGGAGCACGAACGGCTCGGCAAGCCCACCGCGCTGGCCGTCTTCTCCAGCGACAACATGTCCTCGGTCGCCTACGCCACCGAGGAGATCCTGCGGATCCTGGTGCCCGCCGTGGGGATCGCGGCGTTCGCCTTCGTCATGCCGATCACCATCTCCGTGGTGCTGGTGGAGGGGATCCTGATCTTCTCCTACCGCCAGACCATCAGGGCGTATCCGTCCGCCGGCGGCGCGTACATCGTCACGAAGGACAACCTGGGGCTGCTCCCGGCACAGCTCGCCGGGGTGGCGCTCCTCGTCGACTACGTCCTGACCGTGGCGGTCTCGACGGCGGCCGGGGTCGAAGCGATCAGCTCGGTCCATCCCCTGTCCGTACCCGTGCGGATCGGGCTCTCCCTGTTCTTCGTGTGGCTCATCGCCTACGGGAACCTGCTGGGCGTCCGGGAGTCGGGCCGCATCTTCGCCCTCCCCACGTACGTGTTCATCCTAAGCCTGTGTCTGACCTGCGGGATGGGGCTGTACGAAGTCGTCCTGGGCCATCTCCACCCGTTTCCGATCGGCCACCAGGTTCGAACCGGAGGACTGACCCCGGGCCTGGCCGCGGTGAGCCTGGTCGTCATCCTGCGCGCGTTCGCCTCGGGAGGCGCGGCCGTGACGGGCGTGGAGGCCATCTCGAACGGCGTCCCCGCCTTCCGCAAGCCGGAGTGGAAGAACGCCCAGGCCACCCTCATGTACATGGGCGTGGTCCTCTCCGCCACCTTCCTGGCGGTGTCCTACCTGGCCCACCGGCTGCACGTCATCCCGGTGGGCGACGAGAGCAAGTCGGTGCTCGGGCAGATCGCGCAGGCCGTGTACGGCACCAGTGCCATCGGGCACGTGCTCTTCTACGTGCTCCAGATCTCCACCACCTTGATCCTGATCCTGGCGGCGAACACATCGTTCGCCGACTTCCCCCGTCTGGCGAGCTTCCACGCGGGCGACGCGTTCATGCCCCGGCAGCTCACCAAGCGGGGTCACCGGCTGGTCTTCTCGAATGGCGTGATCGGCCTGGCCGGAGCGGCCACCCTGATCATCGTGGTGTTCCAGGCGAGCGTGACGAAGATGATCCCGCTGTACGCCCTCGGGGTGTTCACCTCGTTCACCCTCTCCCAGAGCGGGATGGCTCGCCGGCATCTCCGGCTCCGCGAGCCCGGGTGGCGGCCCGGGCTGTTCATCAACGGGTTGGGGGCCGTCACCACTCTGGTCGTCACGGGGATCATCGCGGTCGAGAAGTTCGCCCACGGCGCGTGGGTCGTCGTGGCGTTCGTGCCGGTGATGGTGTTCGTCCTGACTCGGGTGAACAAGACGTATCAGGCCGAAGACGAGGACCTCCTTGACGGCCTGGAGAAGATCCACCGGCCCCTCCCCCGCCGGCACGTCGCGGTGGTGCTGGTCGACCACCTCGACGAAAAGACCATGCACGCGATCCAGTACGCGCTCACCATCCGGCCCGAGGAGATCCGCGCTCTCCATCTGGAAGCCGATCCCGCGGCGGCCAAGCGGCTCCGCCGGGAGTGGAGATCCCAGGGCCTGCCGATGGAGCTGGAGATCCTTCCCTGTCCCGGCGGGGAGCGAGGTCGCTGCCTGGCCCAGGCCGTTCGTGAGAAGGCCCAAGGACAGGACGTTCAGGTGACCGTGCTGGTCCCGGGCCCCGCGCGGCTGAGCTTCCGGCAGCGGGTCCGGCAGGGTCGAAGTTGGACGGGCCTGGTCGAACCGCTCCGGGGCATGGAGAACGTCAGCGTGGCGGTCATTCGCGAGCACGGTGGCGGTGGACATTCGACCGAGAGTGGACGACTCCGGGTCTCGCCCCGGCAGCGACACGTGGCCGTCATCCTGGTCGGCCGCCTGGACCGCAGCGTGCTGAAGGCGATCAGGTATGCCCGAACCATCGAGGCCAGGGAGATCCGCGGGCTGCACGCCGGGGTCAGCCCGCAGGGCGCCGCGGACCTGGCGGAGCAGTGGGGCGAGGTCGGCCACATCCTGGGCATCCCCCTCGACATCGACGAGTGCTTCGACCGCAACGTCGCCCGCACCGTCAGGCGGTACGTCGAAGCGCTTCGGGCAAACGACGCCGAGGTGACGGTCATCCTTCCGAGGCGCGAATATCCGCGGCCCCTCCAGCGCCTCCTCCACGACCAGACCAGCCGGGCCATCGCCCGGGCGCTCCAGTCCGAGGCGCACGTCGACGTCGTGGCGGTCCCGTATCGGCTCGGCGGCCGCGACCGCGAACCCGCTGCCCCCCAACCCGCCGGCGTCCCGGGCCCGTAGACAACAGGAGCCCCTGTGTGCGCTACCCTCTGATGCCGTGCACGTGATCATCATGGGATGCGGCCGGGTCGGCGCCGCGCTCACCGTCCAGCTGGCCAAGGGCGGCCACTCGGTCGCCATCATCGACAAGCGCGAGGACGCCTTCGACCGTCTGCCGCCCGGCTTCGAGGCCAAGCAGGTCGTCGGACTGGGGTTCGACCGTTCGGTGCTCCATGAGGCCGGGATCGAGGACGCGTGGGCGTTCGTGGCCGTCTCGAACGGCGACAACTCGAACATCGTCTCGGCCCGGGTGGCCCGCGAGCACTTCCACGTGCCCCGGGTCATCGCGCGGATCTACGACCCCAGGCGAGCCGACATCTACGAGCGACTGAACATCCCCACCGTAGCTTCGGTGCGGTGGGCCGCCCAGCAGATCCAGTTCCTTCTGTTCCACGGACGGGAGGAGCTGAAGGAGACCTTTGCCGGGGGCGCGCTGCTGCACCTTCAGCTGGAGATCCCGGACCATCTCATCGGCAAGCCCGTGGCGTCGGTGGAAGCCCCTGGCGCCATCGAGGTGGTGGGTGTGGATCGCGGAGGGAGCGGGTTCATCCCGATCGAAGGCAGCACGTTCCAGCACGAGGACGTGGGGCACTTCGTGGTGGCGCGGGACTCGATGGATCAGCTCGACATCCTGATGACACCGGTGGCCGAATGAAGGTCATCGTGGCGGGCGCGGGAAAGATGGGCCGGCACCTCGCGTACGACCTGTGCGAGCGAGGCCACGACGTCACGATCATCGAGCAGCTCACCGCCCCGGCCACCCGGGCCCGCCAGGAGCTCCAGGAGGGGGTGACCATCGTCCTGGGTGACGCCTGTGAGCCCTACGTCCTGGAGGAAGCCAAGCTGGCCCAGGCCGACGTCATCGTGGCGGCCACCGGCGACGACGAGGACAACCTGGTCATCTCGCTCCTCGCAAAGCAGGAGTTCGCCGTTCCCCGCGTGCTGGCCCGGGTCAACCACCCCAACAACGAGTGGATGTTCACCGAGCAGTGGGGCGTGGACGCGGCCGTCAGCCCGCCGCACATCCTGACCGCGCTGGTGGAGGAAGCCGTCAGCGTTGGCGACCTGGTGCGGCTGCTGAAGCTCGAACACGGCAAGGTCACCCTGGTCGAGCTCACGCTGAAGGAAGGGTCCGAGGTGGCCGGCCGGCCGATGTACGAGCTTCGGCTTCCCCTCGACTCCGCGATCGTCGCCATCATCCGCGACGAGCACGTGGTCATCCCGCAGCCCGAGACCGTCCTGGCCGCCGGTGACGAGCTCATGGCCATCGCCACCCCCGAGGTCGAAGACGACCTCCGCAAGGCGCTCGGCTGAGCCCCACGGGCGGCGGCGGCGGCGGGGCCCTCCCACGGCTGTGCGCGCTCTTCCATATCCTTGAAGCCGTGGACGACCCTGTGGCCAGGCACTCCATCGATGCCGGACTGCACCTCATGGACCGGCAGATCGTCGACAAGGACGGCAAGCTCGCCGGGAGGTCGACGACCTCGAGCTGACCTTCCCCGAAGGCGACGACGGGCCGCCCTTCGTCACGGCCATCCTGTGCGGGCCGGGAGCGCTGGCCGGACAGTTCGGAGGCCGGCTCGGAAAGTGGGTCGAATCCCTCCACGTCCGGCTCCATCCGGAGCAGCGGCCCGATCCCGGGCGGGTCTCCCGCCGGTTCCCCAGCTCCCGAAGTGACGCGAGGAGGCCCGTGGACGCGATCTCGTACCTGAAGCGGGACCACCGCACCGTCGAGGCGCGGTTCAAGGAGTTCGAACGGACCGGCCGGAAAGCGAAGTCGGCCAAGAAGAAGGTCGTCAAGCGGATCGTCCAAGAGCTCTCGCTGCACGGCGACGTCGAGGAGCAGATCTTCTCCCCGGCCCTCCAGGACATGGCCAGGGAGAAGGAGCTGATGCTCGTCGCCCTGGAGGAGCACGACGTCGTCAAGGGCCTCCTCCAGCAGCCCGAGAGCATGGATCCCAAGGAGGAACGCTTCGACGCGAAGGTCACCGAGAAGCTCGGGCAGCGGCTCGAAGAAGGCAAGGCGGCCATCAAGAGCCCCAAGGAGTACATCCGGCTGAAGTAGTGGCCTGCCCGGCCGGGTCCGCCCTCCCGCGACACTCAGACGAACTCGTAGACGGGGTTCACCACGCGCAGCGTGTCGTGCTCGCGGCCCAGGACGCCCTCGATGGAGAGCCTCGAACCGAGGACCAGGCCGGGGATGGAGCGGCGGCCCAGCCACCGGGCAGAGACCTCGCCGGTGCCGTCGGAGAGCACCGCTTCGACGGCCTCGAACCCTTCGACCGGACGAAGGGTGATCCGCCGGACCACGCCGGCCAGGCGGACCCGGGACCGAACGGGGGCCTCGGCGATCCGGACGGTCCCCGGGACGGAGGCGGCCCAGGTGCGGAGCTCCTCGGCCAGCCGCACCTCGTCACTCTCGGCGAGGCGAGCGAGGAAGCGACGAAGGGCGCCCACCGACGGTTCGGCGTCAGGGCGCAGCGACGGTCGGTCCGGAGCCAGCCCCCGCCGCGACGTCCGAGCCCTGGCGGGGACCCGGTGATTCAGCTTTCGGGTACTGCCCGCCTTCCGGCAGCAGAAGCTCGACCTTGCGCGACTTCGAGTACCAGATGGCGACGGCCAAGATCAGGGTGGCGCCTCCGGCGACGACGATCCGAACGGCCGTGTGGGCCCCACTGCCGGTCCCGTACCGGACCACCAGCGGGGCGATCAGGAGCGCCACCAGGTTCATGACCTTGATCAGCGGGTTCAGGGCGGGACCGGCGGTGTCCTTGAACGGGTCGCCCACGGTGTCCCCGATCACGGTGGCCTTGTGCGGCTCGCTGCCCTTGCCGCCGTAGTGGCCCTCTTCGACCAGCTTCTTGGCGTTGTCCCACGCGCCGCCCGAGTTCGACAGCATCACGGCGAGTAGCTGCCCGGTGAGGATCGAACCGGCCAGGAACGCACCCAACGCCTCGGCCTTCAGGAAGAACCCCACGATGATCGGCGAGAGCACAGCGAGAAGACCGGGCGTCATCAGCTCGCGGAGCGAAGTCTTCGTGCAGATGTCAACGACGGCCGCGTAGTCAGGCGTTTCCTCGTAGGTCATGATCCCCGGATGCTCGTGGAACTGCTTGCGCACCTCCACGACCACCTGTGACGCCGCCCGGCCCACCGCCCGGATGGCCAGCGAGGAGAACAGGAACGCCACCGCGCCGCCGATGAGGAGGCCGACCAGCACGTCGGGGTGATCCACCCGAACCCCGACGAAGCGGTATCCGGCGGCCCGCAGGGCCACCTCGAACGAGCCGAACAGCGACGTGGCGGCGATGACCGCCGTGGCGATTGCCATGCCCTTGGTGATGGCCTTCGTGGTGTTCCCGACGGCGTCGAGACCCGTCATGATCTCGTCGGCCCGCTCGCCCAGGCCGCCGGACATCTCGGCGATGCCGTGCGCGTTGTCGGACACCGGCCCGTACGTGTCCATGGACACGATGACCCCGACCGTGGTCAGCATGCCCATCCCGGACAGGGCGATGAAGTAGAGCCGCTCGGCCGTGGTGTTCCCCATGTAGAACGAGGCCACGATCACGCCGCCGATCACCAGGATCGACCACACCGTCGATTCGAGGCCAACCGCGAACCCGCTGAGGATGGTGGTGGCGGCGCCGGTCTGCGACGACGCGGCGATCTCCTGCACCGGCTTGCGCGTGGTCGAGGTGAAGTGCTCCGTCAGGATCTGGATCAGCGACGCCAGGATCAGCCCGAACAGCACGGCCCAGAACACGCGAAGGTCCTTCACGTAGGTCGCCGCCAGCAGGAACACTCCCACCGCCGAGGCCACCGCCGAGATGAAGAACCCCCGGTTGATCGCCTTCATCCCGCTTTCGGTCTCGCTCCTCGGTGACACCGACAGGATCCCGATGATCGAGGTGATGACCCCGATGGCCCGGACGAACAGCGGGAACATCACGCCGACGATGGCGCCATGGCTGGAATGGGTGAACGCTGCGGCCCCAAGGATGATGGCGGCGACCAGGGTGACCTCGTAGGACTCGAACTGTCTCTTATACACATCT
>DHWM01000151.1:4285-5012 GCA_002413185.1 Actinobacteria bacterium UBA5182 | reverse complement strand
CCGCTCTTGTCCAGCCCCAGTTGCTCACGGATGCGAATGACGTCCTTGTAGCTGTGCCCCGGGCCAATCGACAGCGACGCGGTCGGGTTGATCGTGATGTGGACGACCACGAACACCAGGACGCTCGACACCAGGAGCACGGGGATGGAAAAGAGGATGCGTCGGACCGCGAAGCGGAGCATCTCGGCCTCCTTCCCGTTCCGCGTGGCCCATCAACCTGGGACGCGCGGGTTGGTAACCGGCTCCGACCATACACCGGTGATCCTAACCGGTCAAGTGCCAACACGGGTTTCCAGCCAGACCGAGATCCACCTCGTCTTGCGGCGTGTCGTCGTTGTCCGAGCTTCAGCTCGTTCTTACACTTGGGACGATCGACCATGGAGCACATACAACCAGGAGGACGCCAGCCCGCGCCCAGCACCCTTCGGCTCGTCCAAGACTTCGTGAACACCTTGGACGTAGAGAGCGGGCGAGACACCCTCACGACCGTCGAGGCGCTCCAGGGGTGGCTGGCCGACCACGGCCTGGCACAGAGCGTCGAACGCGTCACCGCCGCCAAGCTTCGACGGGCAGTTGAGATGCGAGAGGCGTTGCGGGCGACGCTGCGAGGGAACAACGGCGGACCGGAGGACGGCGAAGCCGTCGAGACACTGAACGACCTGGGGGGCCGGGCCGGACTGGGCGTTCGCTTCCACGGCGACCACGCCGACGTGGAGCCGTCCATGCT
>DHWM01000151.1:1700-4058 GCA_002413185.1 Actinobacteria bacterium UBA5182 | reverse complement strand
ACGTGGTGCAGCATGGCGGTGTGCGGGAACCGGACCAAGGCGGGCACCTTCCGGCGGAAGCAGACCGCCCAGTCAGTGAGGGGCTAGAGGATCTCGCGGAGCGCGTCGAACAGCCGGTCGACGTCCTGTTCGTTGTTGAAGAAGTGCGGTGAGACCCGGATCCCGTCGCCCCGGAAGTCCGTGCACACGTCCCGCTCGTAGAGCGCGTGGCAGACCTTCTCCGCGTCGGTGCCCACGCCGATGTTGACCATGCCGCCGCGGGCGTTTCGATCCCGGGGCGACCGGACGGGAAGCTCCGCCTGGTCCGCCCTGGCGATGACGTAGTCGATCATGTCCTGCTGCCGCTCCCGGGTGTTGGCGGGGCCGACCTCGGTGATGATGTCGAGGCCGCCCTGGGCGATGAACGCCACGGGGGCGGCCGGGGTGCCGTGCTCGAACCGCCGGGCCGTGTCGTGGTAGTCGAGGTGCTGGAGGTCGAACGAGAACGGCTCCCGGGTGGCGAACCACCCGGTCACCAGGGGCTCGAGCGTCTGGAGGAGGTCCCGGCGGGCGTACAGGAATGCCAGGCCCGGACCACCGCACATCCACTTCAGGACCCCGGTGGTGTAGAAGTCGCAGCCCATGTCGTGGACGTCGACCGGGATGATGCCCGTGCCGTGAAAGTCGTCGACGATCGAGAACGCGCCGGCCTCCCGGGCCAGCCGACAGACCTCCTTCGCGTCGAGCAGCGAGCTGGTCCGGTACAGGACGCGGTTGATGATGACCGCGGCGGTCCTCTCGTCGATGGCGTCGGCGTACGCCTCCACCGGAATGGTCAGCCCATCTGGCGATTTCAGGAAGACCGGCTCGGCCCCGCGCCTACGGAAGGCCAGCGCCACGTGGCCGTCGGTGGGAAAGTCCAGCTCCGACAGCACGACCTTCGTCCGCTCCGAGAAGTCGATGCACGAAAAGATGGCCGACAACGCGAGGGAGACGTTCACGGTGATCGCCAGCTCGTCGGTATCGGCGCCCACCAGTGCACCGAAGGTCCTCTTCACCGAAGCCATGCGGGGGAAGATGTCCTCGGTCCACACGGGATCGGGCGCGCCCTTCGTGGCCCAGGACTGGACATACTCCTGGAGGTAGCGTTCGGCCCGCCGGGAGATCGGCCCGAGGGACGCGCTGATCAGGTAGGCCTTCTCGGCGACGACCGGGAACTCGTCGCGGTAGGACTCGAAGTTCCCGCTCATTCGCAGCCTCCTGTCACGGCTCGTCCTTGTCGTGCTCGGCCAGGTATTCGATGTACATCGGGCGGAGGGCGTCGGCCAGCGGGCCCTCGTCGGCGTGGTCGAGGTCGTGGAGCAATGGCATGAGGTCTCCGACCGCCACGTCGGCTTCCGACTGCCCGAGATTGCCGGCAGCGGCCTCCGCCACCGGGATGGCCTTGATCAGCCGCCACAGGAACACGACGTCGAGGCGATGCTCGGCCACGCCAACCGCTCGGTCGTGGAGCTGCTTGGACGAGAGCTGCTCGAGCTCCTCCCTGGTCGGCATGTGGTTGAGGGTACCCGCACCGGCAGGCCCCCGCCAAAGCTCGCCGGGCGGCCGGGCCCAACCCGGATCGGCCATTTGGCGGCCCTCGCTACAATGGCCGCATGGGCACTGACAGGCTTGTAATTCACGGTGCCCGTGAGCACAACCTGAAGAACATCACCCTCGACCTTCCCCGGGGAAAGCTGATCGTGTTCACGGGCCTGTCCGGGTCGGGCAAGAGCTCGCTCGCCTTCGACACCATCTACGCGGAGGGCCAGCGGCGGTACGTGGAGTCGCTCTCCTCGTACGCCCGGCAGTTCCTCGGGCAGATGGAGAAGCCCGACGTCGACTTCATCGAGGGTCTGTCGCCGGCCATCTCCATCGACCAGAAGTCGACCTCCCGGAACCCGCGGTCGACGGTCGGCACCATCACCGAGATCTACGACTACCTGCGGGTGTTGTACGCGCGGATCGGGCAGCCCCACTGCCCGAAGTGCGGCCGCCCCATCGGCCGCCAGACGCCCGAACAGATCGTCGACCAGGTCATGCAGCTCGACGAGGGCACCCGGTTCCAGGTCCTGGCGCCGATCGTCAGGGGGAGGAAGGGTGAGTACGAACGCCTCCTGGCCGACCTCGGCAGAAAGGGCTTCGCCCGGGCCAGGGTGGACGGCCAGGTTCGCGACCTCTCCGAGAAGATCCGGCTGGACCGCTACTACAAGCACAGCATCGAGGTGGTGGTTGACCGCCTGGTGGCCAAGCCTGACATCCGGCGGCGGGTGGCCGACTCCATCGAGACCGCGCTGGAGCTGGCCGAGGGCATCGCCGCCATCGCCGTCCAGCACGCCG